>JAUNTL010000170.1 GCA_030538705.1 Paracoccus sp. (in: a-proteobacteria)
ATCGCCCCGGTGATCGCGCGCTCGGCGCCCTGTGCCGAGGGCATGACGATATCCTGCGCATCCGAGGACATGGCGAAACCCACAACCTCGGCCAGAATATCGGCGCCGCGCGCGCGCGCATGCTCGTATTCCTCAAAGACGAAAACGCCGGCACCCTCGCCCTGAACCATGCCGTTGCGATTGGCCGAGAACGGGCGGCATGCGTCCTTTGACATGACGCGCAACCCCTCCCACGCCTTGACGCCGCCAAAGCACAGCATCGCCTCGGAGCCGCCCGAGAGCATCACCCGCGCAGCCCCCGAGCGCACCATCTGAAAGGCCAGCCCCATCGCGTGATTGGAACTGGCGCAGGCGGTGGCGACGGTGAAGGACGGGCCGCGCAGACCAAATTCCATGCTGACATGGCTGGCGGCGGCATTGTTCATCAGCTTGGGCACGACAAAGGGGTGAACGCGGTTCTTGCCCTCTTCATAGACGGTGCGGTAATTTTCGTCCCATGTGTTCATGCCGCCCGCAGCGGTGCCCAGAACGACGCCTGAACACAGGCCCAGCTCGCCCTGAAACTCCAGCCCGGACTGCTCGACCGCCTCTTTCGCGGCCAGCAGGGTGAACTGGGTGAACTTGTCATAAAGCAGGATCTGCTGGCGGTTGAAATACTGTTCGGGTTGCCAGTCATGGACCTGCGCGCCGATCTGGACGGTGAGGCGGTCGACATCGCGGAAATCAAGGGGCGAGATCGCACAGCGCCCCTCGCGCAGCCCCTCCATCGTCGTCGCCACATCACGACCAAGCGCGTTGACCGTGCCCATCCCGGTAATCACGACACGCCGCAGGTTGGCGGGACGGGGCGGCAGAGCGGGCTTGATACGCGTCGGGCTCATGCTTTCGCGGCCACCAGTTTTTCGACGGCGGCAATGATGCGGCCCATGTCAGAGATATCGAATTCGGATTTCTCCGGCTCGTTGGCATTGAAGGGGATGGTGATGTCGAACTCCTCCTCCAGCGCGAAGATCGTCTCGACCAGCCCGAGGCTGTCGATGCCAAGATCGGCGGGGCTGGCGTCACTGGTGACCTGCCCGATGTCGAGCATGGCCTGTTCGGCAATGATTTCGCGGATGCGGTTGCTGATATCGCTCATGTCTTCCTTTCAGCCCTTGCTGGACAGGTCTGTAACAGATTTCCGGAGATTTGCGACCGTGGCAGCCAGTCGCGGCAGGCGGCGGATGGCGCGGTCCAGGTCCATCCGGGTGGTCATCTCGATGGCAGGGCTGCCCAGGATGACCCGGCCGGCCGGAACGCGGCTGAAGATCTTGCTGGCGCCGCCGGCGATGACGTCGTCGCCGATGGTGATATTGTCCGATACGCCGCATTGCCCGGCCAGCACGACGCGGTTGCCGATGACCGAGGATCCGGCGATCCCGACCTGACCGCAGATCATGCAATCCTCGCCAATCTGCACATTATGGCCGATATGGACAAGGTTATCGAGCTTGGTCCCGCGGCCGATCCGGGTGGCGCGGACGGTGCCGCGGTCAATGGTGGCATTGGCGCCGATCTCGCAGTCATCGCCGATCTCGACCCCGCCGAGCGAGTGGATACGTTCCCACCCCTGTTCACGGATGGTTTCGCGTTTTCCAAGGGTCCGGCGTATTTCCTCGACGCCGGATTCCTCGGCCGTCACGAATGAGAACCCGTCCGATCCGATCACCGCGCCCGGCTGGACGATGACCCGCGCCCCAAGGGTGACGCCGTGCATGATCCGGGCCGCATTGAGGATCAGCGCGTCATCCCCGATCCGTGTGTCGCGGGCGACCGAAACATGGCTGGCAATACGCGCCCGCGCGCCGATACGGACACCGGCGCCGATGACGACAAACGGCCCGACCGCGGCATCGGCGGCGATCTCGGCCGTGGGGTCAATGACGGCCGTTGGATGGATGCCGGCGGCAATCTCGGGACCGGGATCAAAGCTGCGGGTCAGCCCGGCCATGACCAGACGCGGGCGCGGCGCAAAGATCGCAGCGCTCAGCCCATAGGCCACAGGGTCCATCCCCTCGGCCAGGATCGCAGCCGATCCGGGGCGCAGCGCCTCGGCATATTTCGGCGCCATCGCCAGCGCGACAAGGCCGGGACCGGCCTGCGCCGGCTCGGCCGCGCCGCTGACGGTCATGTCCAGATCACCCCATGCCGGCGCATCCAGCGCCGCCGCAAGTTGTCGGATCGTCACCTTCATCGCGGACTCCTTTCGCCGCAATGATCTAGTCATCCCGGCGGACGGGCGCCAGTCAAAAGGCAGTGCGCTGCGTTTTCCCGGTCACAGCCGCATGACCGCGCGCAGCGCTCAGCTGCCTGCCCCGGCCGCCTTTTGCATCGCCGCCCACAGCCGCGCGTCACGGCCATAGATATCCGCATAGCTCCGCAGCCGCCCGTCGGGGCCGGGGATGGTGGTGAAATAGACAAGATGGATCGGCAGCGGCTCTTCCATCCTGATCCAGCGCTCTTCCCCGGTTGCGAGAACACGCTGGAACAGCGCCTTGGGATCGTCACTGTTGCCGCGCAGCAGCTGATAGGCCAGATCAAGGGGATCGCCGATCCGCACGCAACCATTGGAATCGGCGCGCACGCGGTTGTTGAACAGATGCCGTGCCGGGGTGTCATGCAGATAGATGTTCCACTCGTTCGGGAACATGAATTTCACCCGGCCGAGCGCGTTGTTCGGGCTGGGTTTCTGGCGCAGCGCATAGGGAAAGCCACCGTTGACATAGGCGGCGAAATTGACCTGCGCGCGCGGGATCACCCGCCCGCGCGCGTCGACCACGTCCAGATGCCCGTAGGCGTTCGGATTTTGCGCCAGACGCGGCAGATAGGTGCGCCGCGCCATGCCCGGCGGGACCGTCCATGTCGGGTTCGGCACCACGAATGCCATGGTATCCGAGAATTCCGGGGTCTGCATCTGCGGATCGGGCGTGCCCATGACGGCGCGGGTTTCAAAGACGGTCTGTCCGTTCTCGCGGATCTCGGCGGTATAGGCGGGAATATTGACCCAGATCATGCGGTCGTTCAGGTCATGCCCGTTCAGCCAGCGCAGCCGTTCCATGGCGATCATCAGCGCACGGGTCTGCGGCCCGGCGTCACGGCCATTGAGCTGGCCGATTGTCTTTGGCCCGGCGACACCATCAACCGGCAGGCCGGCCGCCTCCTGATAGCGGCGCACCGCATCGGCCGTGTCCTCGTCAAAGACCTGCGGATCACCCGCGCCGGCCGTGGGGGCAAAGCCGATCGCCGCCAGGCGCGCACGCAGATCCGCGACCGCCGGCCCGCTTGTGCCGATGCGATAAAGTCCGGGCGCAACCTCGGGCGTGCCGGGCGGGGCGATCAATGCGGCCTGTCCGGCCAGCATGTCCATCAGTTGCAGGTAAGCGGCATCATCAGGCGGCAGCGCCGCGAGAGCCGCAACCGGATCGCCCGAGACCATATCCCCAAGCAGAGCCGCCATATCGACAGGGATCACGTCGCGCTTGTTCATCTCATCGCTGCGCGCCGGATTGACCAGCCCATTCGAGACATCGCCGGCCCAACGCGACAATGCACGCGCATATCTCAGCTCGGTCGCGACATCGCCCGGCTCACCGCCCTGCCCCAGCCCTGCCGTGTCATAGCGCGCCGGCGGCAGGCCATGGCGCGGTGCCGTCGCAATCGCATCCAGCAGCGCGGCACGGCGCGGCGCGCCTTCGGAACCGGCAAAGACCGGCCGCAGATCATGGGCGCCGTAAAAGGCCGCAAGCCCCGGATCAGCGGCGACCGACCGGGCCAGTTCCATCTCGAAGGGGGTGAATTCCAGCTTTGGGGCGGGCAAGGCCGCACCCATGGCCGGCAGCCCGGCGGCGCAAATGCCGATCAGGGCGAATCGGCGCAGGTGATTCGCAAACTCGTTCACGTTTTGACCTCTGCTCGGGCTTTTTCTTTCTTTTGCCAGCGCATGGCGGCGCGGTCCAGTGCCGGCGGGACATCTTGTCACTTGACAGCCAAACGCAGGAACGAACGTGACCACCACGCCACAGATCGGCGGATTTTCGCCGGTTTTGGCGCTTTTTCGCCGCCCCGGGAACGAAAACCTTTCGAGCCGCACGCCCTTGGTGACATAGTCTTAATCAATCCCGGCTAAGCGGGGATGGCCACCAAAAGCGTGGTGAGTAAAGAAAAGCAGGACAGGCGTTCTGAAATTACAATAGATATCACCCGCCGCG
>JAUNTL010000171.1 GCA_030538705.1 Paracoccus sp. (in: a-proteobacteria)
CTGATCGCGCGCGCGCCGCAGCTTGGTCCGGTGCTGGAGCTTGAAAGCGAGCCGCTGACCAAGCTGCTGGAAGTCTGCGCTTACCGCGAAATGGTCATCCGCGCCCGCATCAATGATGCCGCCCGCGCCGTGATGCTGGCCACCGCGACCGGCGCTGATCTGGATAATCTGGCCGCGTTGCTGGGGGTCGAGCGCCTGATGCTGGCGGCGGGTGATGCCCAAGCCCGCCCGCCGATCCCGCCAGTTTATGAGAGCGACGACGATATGCGTCTGCGCGCGCAGCTGGCACTTGAGGGGTTTTCGGTCGCGGGGCCGCGTGGGGCGTATGAATATCACGCGCGCAGCGCCTCGGCGGATGTGGCGGATGTCGCCGTTGACAGCCCTGAGCCGGGCAAGGTGCGCGTCACCGTCATGGCGCGAACAGGCGACGGTGCTGCTGATGCGACGCTTCTGGATGAGGTGCGGGCCGCCTTGAATGATGAGCGCGTCAGGCCGCTCTGTGATACGGTTTCGGTGCGATCTGCCAGCGTGACAAGCTACACAATTCAGGCAGCACTCTCCATCGCGCCCGGCCCCGACGCCGGTGTGGTGCTGGAGCGCGCCCGCGCCGCAGCAGCTGCCTATGCCGAGAATACGCGCCGCATTGGCACGGCGGTGACCATCTCCGGGCTGCATGCGGCTTTGCATGGTCCCGGTGTCCAGCGCGTGGCCCTGACCCGCCCGACCGCCGAGGTAGACCCCGGCCCCGGCGGCGTGGCCCACTGCACCAACATCACGGTCGTAGCCGCATGACCAGCCTGCTGCCCCCCAACAGCACCGCCGCCGAGCGCGCCATTGAGGCCGCCACGGATCGGCCTGTCGCCGTACCCGTCGCCGATCTGTGGTCCCCAGAACGCTGCCCGTCGGCGCTGCTGCCGTGGCTGGCTTGGGCGCTGTCCATCGACAACTGGGATGCCGACTGGTCCGATGAGGTCAAGCGCGAGGTCATCGCTGCGTCGGTTGAGGTCCACCGGCACAAGGGCACCGTCTGGGCAATGCGCCGCGCCCTTACTGTCGCCGGTCTCGGTGATGCTGATATTCAGGAGGGCTGGTCGGCGCGGGCACATAATGCGGTGCTGACGTTCAATGGTGCGGCCAATCATCAAAGCTCTGATCATTGGGCTGAATACAGGGTCAATCTGCGCCGGCCCATGTCGATTGCACAAGCGGCGCTTGCGCGCGCCATCCTTACCGCAGCTGCACCCGCGCGCTGCCATATCAAACATCTGTCATTCGCCGAGGCCGCGCATCTGCATGACGCCGCGATCTCGTTCGATGGGCAGCACACTTTTGGGGTTGTCTGATGGCTGATCTGCCTGAAACTGTTGAATATCCCGCAGGGATCTATCAAATCGAGCAGGCCGATCCGGTCTTGGGCGGCGCACCGAATGAGGCGACGGGCGCGGGGCTGGTCAATATCGGTCCCCAGCAACTCGCCAAACGCACGCGGTGGCTGAAAACCCGTGTTGATCAGTTGCTCAGCAAGGTGGTTGCGGCCAGCACGTCGGTTGCGGGCATCGTGCGGCTGTCCTCGGCGGTAACCAGCACCAGTGAGACGCTTGCCGCCACCCCGCGCGCCGTCAAAACGGTCAATGACAAGGCCGAGGCCGCAGCCTTGAAAGCTACCCAGGTCACTGGCACGGGGCTGGCCAGTGGCGGCGGGACGCTGGCGGCCAACCGTGAGATCAACGTTCCCGCCGCCACAAAGGCCGAAGCCGAGGCCGGCACAGATAACGCCCGGGCGATGACGCCGCTGCGTGTGGCGCAGGCAATCGCCACGAGGCTTGGTGCGCTGCGGATCGCCGCTGGTGACGGGCTGTCGGGCGGGGGCAGCCTGTCGGCGGATCGGACTTTTGCGGTTGACGACAGTGTGGCCCGCAGTGCGCGCCAGATCATTGCCGGTGACGGATTGTCGGGCGGCGGCACTCTGGCCGCCAACAGGGTCTTCGCGGTTGATGACACCGTAGTCAGAGCGCCGCGCAGGGTCGAGGCCGGGGGTATGCTGACTGGCGGGGGCTCTCTGGAGATGGATCGCAGCATTCATCTGGCCGAAGCCACCCTTGCCGCCGCGCAGGAAGGCACGTCGCCTTCTGGCGGTATGTCGCCCCGCCGCGTGCGCGCGGCCATAGAGCATCTGGCCGCGTCGTCACTTGCCGTAAACGGGTGGCAGAGGTTGCCTAACGGTTTGATCATCCAGTGGGTGTATCGGGACACATATGATGAGGAAGCCGTCTCGATCACACTGCCCATCGCTTTCCCGAATGCTGCCCTCGGGGCTTGGGTCACGCATCGCGGAACCGCAGCCCGCTACTACGGAGCAGCATTTATCTCAAAGTCGCAGATGGATGTGTATGCCCGCTCAAATGTTGGCCCATCGACCGCGACCAACCGCTTCAACGCCCTTGTGATCGGATATTGATATGGCGATTTTCTATTCACCATCAATCGCTGGCTTCGTCGATGATCGCCTGATGGACCGCCCTGCCGACGCGGTTGAAATCAGCGCGCCCCGCCATGCCGAGTTGCTGGCTGGCCAATCGCAGGGCCAACAGATCATCGCCGGGCCGGGCGGCTGGCCCAAGCTGGCCGATCCCCCGCCGCCTGTGCCCATCGTTCCGGCGGAAGTCAGCCGGTTTCAGGCCCGCGCGGCCTTGATGCAGGCGGGTCTTCTGGCCGATGCCGAGGCCGCCGTGGCGGCATCCGGCGATCAACTGGTGCAACTTGCGTGGTCCGAAAGCGCCGTCTTTCCGCGCAATTCACCCACTATCGCCACCCTCGCACCGGCCCTTGGCCTGACCGACGAGGCGATAGACCAGCTTTTCATCACCGCTTCCCGGATTTCCGCTTAAAGGAGCCTCTAAATGTCCCTCTCATTCCTCCACGGTGTCGAGGTCGTCGAAATCGACAGCGGCACCCGCCCGATCCGCACGGCGCGATCTTCGGTGATCGGCCTGATCGGCACCGCGCCGGATGCGGATGCCGATAAATGGCCGCTGAACACGCCTGTGTTAATCGCCGGGCGGCGCAGCGAGGCCGCTGGCCTTGGCGCATCTGGCACTCTCGCGGCTGCGGTCGATGACATCTTCGATCAGGCCGGCGCGATGATCGTGGTTGTGCGTGTCGAGGATAATCAGGACGAAAGCGCCCTGATCTCCAATATCATTGGTGGGATCGACAATGACAGCGGTGCCTATCAGGGCCTTCAGGCTTTCCTTTCCGCCGAAAATACGGTCGGCGTGGCCCCGCGCATTCTGGTTGCACCAGAGTTCAGCCACATCCCGGCAGTCGTGACCGATATGGTGGCCGTCGCCACCCGGCTGCGCGCGATCATCGTTGCTGATGGCCCCAATACCACCGATGCGGCGGCTATCGCGCACCGCGAAACGCTCGGATCGGACCGTATCTATCTGGTCGACCCTTGGGTCACGGTCTGGGACACAGCCACCAATGCGCAGGTGGTCCGCCCTGCATCCGCCCGCGTGGCCGGGGTGATCGCCAAATCGGATGAAGAGCGCGGTTTCTGGTGGTCGCCCTCGAACCGGGTGATCGACGGGATCACCGGCACCGCCCGCGCGGTCGATTTCGCTCTGGGTGATGCTAATACCCGCGCCAACCTGCTGAACGAAAAGGAGGTTGCCACCATCATCATGCGGGATGGTTATCGTTTGTGGGGCAACCGGACCTGTTCGGGTGATGCAAAATGGGCATTCCTGAAGCGCCGCCGCATCGCGGATATGGTCAATGAAAGCATCATGCAGGCCCATTTCTGGGCCGTGGATCGCAACGTGACGCGCCAATATCTGGAAGAGGTGGTCGAGGGCGTGAACGCCTACGGCCGCCAGCTGATCGCGGTCGGCGCGCTTGTCGGTTTCAAGGCGTGGGCAGACCCCGACCTGAACACCCCCGAAAGCCTTGAGAGCGGGCAGGTCTGGATCAACTACGATTGGGTCGAGACCCCCACAGCCGAACACATCACGTTCCGCAGCTTCATCAATAACGGCTACCTCTCCGAGGTTCTGCCGCGCGCCGCATAAGGAGGGCGAAATGATCCGTGAATTGCTGCAATTCCAACAGGTCTTTGTCGATGGGAAGGGCTATGCCGGTCTCGCCTCGGCGGTGGAGGTGCCCAAAATCGAGGTGCTGAAGCGCGAATATGGTTCGGGCGGCATGTCGGGAAAGGTCG
>JAUNTL010000172.1 GCA_030538705.1 Paracoccus sp. (in: a-proteobacteria)
ACTGCGCCAGTTCCAGCTTGACCGGGCCGGCGACCGATTTCATCGCATTGGTCTGGGCGGCCGAGCCCACGCGGCTGACCGAGAGACCCGTGTTCACGGCCGGGCGGATGCCCTGGAAGAACAGTTCGGTTTCAAGGAAGATCTGGCCATCGGTGATCGAGATCACGTTGGTCGGGATATAGGCAGACACGTCGCCCGCCTGGGTTTCGATGATCGGCAGCGCGGTCAGCGAGCCGCCGCCATATTCCTCGTTCAGCTTGGCCGAACGCTCCAGCAGGCGGGAATGCAGATAGAACACGTCGCCCGGATAGGCTTCACGCCCCGGCGGGCGGCGCAGCAGAAGCGACATCTGGCGATAGGCAACGGCCTGTTTCGACAGGTCGTCATAGATCATCAGCGCATCCATGCCGTTGTCGCGGAAATATTCGCCCATGGCGGTTGCCGAATAGGGGGCCAGATATTGCATCGGCGCGGGGTCGGATGCGGTGGCGGCCACGACGATGGAATATTCCATCGCGCCGGTCTCTTCCAGCTTCTGGACAAGCTGCGCCACGGTCGACCGCTTCTGACCGACGGCGACATAGATGCAGTAAAGGGACTTCATGCCCTCGGCCTCGCGGCCGTTGTAGTTCTTCTGGTTCAGGATCGTGTCCAGAGCCACGGCGGTCTTGCCGGTCTGACGGTCGCCGATGATCAGTTCGCGCTGACCACGGCCAACCGGGATCATGGCGTCAACGGCCTTCAGGCCGGTCGCCATCGGCTCATGCACCGATTTGCGCGGCATGATGCCCGGCGCCTTCACATCGGCCACGGCCATTGTCACATCCGCCAGCGGGCCCTTGCCGTCGATCGGATTGCCAAGCGCGTCCACGACGCGGCCCAGAAGCCCCTTGCCGACCGGCACTTCCACGATGGCACCGGTGCGCTTGACGGTATCGCCTTCCTTGATGTCGCGGTCGTCACCGAAGATCACGACACCGACGTTATCGGTTTCAAGGTTCAGCACCATGCCGCGCACGCCGCCGGGGAACTCCACCATCTCGCCGGCCTGCACCTTGTCCAGCCCGTAGACGCGGGCAATCCCGTCACCGACCGACAGCACCTGGCCCATTTCGGCCACTTCGGCATCCTGACCGAAGTTCTTGATCTGATCCTTGAGGATCGCCGAAATTTCGGCAGCCTGGATTCCCATTACCCGACCTCTTTCATAGCATTCTGGAGGGAAGCGAGCTTCGATCTGACCGAACTGTCGATCATCTGCGAGCCCAGCTTGACAATCATGCCGCCGATGAGGCTTTCATCGACGCGCGTATTCAGTTTGACCACCTTGCCCGATTTCTCGGCCAGCGTGGCGGTCAGACGCTGTTTCTGTTCCTCGCTCAGCGCCACGGCCGAGGTGACATCGGCGGTCACTTCGCCGCGATGATCGGCGATCAGCGCCTCCAGCCGCGCGACCAGTTGCGGCAGCGCGAAAAGGCGGCGATTCTGGGCCATCAGCGCCAGCGTGTTCGCAAGGGGCGCATCCAGCCCCATCCTTGCGGCCAAAGCGGTGATCCCGGCCTGCTGCTGGCCGCGCGTATAGACGGGCGAGGCGATCAGGTCGCGCAGATCGCGGCTTTCCGCCAGCGCGGCCCCAAGCCCGGAGATCTGGGTGGAAAGCGCGTCTACCCCCCCGGTTTCCTTGACAATATCGAACAACGCCTGCGCATAGCGCCCGGCGATCGAGGCGGAAATCGAAGCGGAATTGGCCACGGTCATCCTTCCGGTTGGCGCGTGACCCCGCAGGCTGGCCGCCCATCGGCGGGCGGTCGGTCGCGGGGTCCGGCATGTGCTTTGGGCGGCTTTCACCGGCCCGTTATCTCGGGGTGGTCTCTAGCAATTGTTTCTGGCCCCCGCAACCGCCTTAAAGCCCATTGCGGCACGGATTTCGCACCTTTGGCGCGGGCGCGCGGCAACGCGGCGTCAGCCTGTGCGGCGCGGCTCCGGCCCGGCATCTTCCGCAGGCATCATCCGCTGTTGCCTTGCCGCGCTTTCGGGCGCGCGCCCCTGCACCGGCCCGCGCAACCCCGCGCTGGCGGGCCGGGGGCGGGCAATGCCTTCCAGCACATCCAGCGGGCTTGGCACGCTGACCCGGCCGGCGCGCCCGCCGGGGGCATGGACCTGCTTGGTGAACTCGGCCCAGATCACGCCCGCCACCAGCATCGAGGCGATCCGCGCCCCCGTCCTTTCCCACCAGACCGCGCTTCCAAGCCAGAATTTCCGGTCCGAGGGCGGCACATAGATCGCCGCCCCCGTGCGCCCGGCGATGATGAAGCCCGCAGCCTGCGCCTGCCGCTCAAGCTGGCCCGCCGTATAGCTGCGCCCGAAGCCAAAGGGCGTGCTGTCGGTGCGCGCCCACAGTCCGGCGCGATTGGGCACCATCACCATCAGCCGCCCCCCCGGCCCCAGCACGCGCCAGGCTTCCGCCAGCAGCGCGCCGGGATGATCCGATGTTTCCAGCCCGTGCAGCATCACCAGCCGGTCGACGCTGCCGGTCTCCAGCGGCCAGGCGGTTTCGTCGCAAAGCACGCTATGATTGGCGGCACCCGCAGGCCATGCCATCACGCCCTGTGGTCCCGGCATCAGCCCCGTGACCCGGCGCGCCACCGCCAGATAGGGGCGCAGCAGCGGCACCGCGAAGCCGTAGCCGGCCACCGTCATCCCGGTGGTCAGCGAAGGTGGCCAGTTCGCCACCAGGCGATCGCGCAGGATGCGCTGCGCCACCCGGCCAAGGGCGCGGCTGTAATAGAATCGGCGCAGGTCGCTGACATCGTGATGCATGGTTCGGGGTCGGCCCTGGAGGTGACGGGGGTTGCGGCTTCGGGTTGCGGCTGTTCTCTTGCGGGTCCAGACTGCCCGCAAATGACCGGAGGTTGCAATGTCCCAAGCCGAAATCGTCACCATCCGCTGCCTGAAGGACAATTACGCCTATCTTCTTCATGCGGGCGGAAAAACCGCGCTTTTCGACGCGCCCGAGGCCGGCCCCGTGCTTGAGGAACTGGCGCGCCGGGGCTGGTCTCTGGATCAGATCCTGCTGACCCATCACCATGACGATCATGTTCAGGGGGTGGCGGAACTGGTGGAAGCGACCGGCGCGCGGGTGACGGGCGCGCATGCCGATGCCCATCGCCTGCCGCCGCTGGATCAGGCCGTCCGGCCCGGCGATATCACCGATGCCGCCGGGCTCAAGGCCCATGTCATCGACGTTTCCGGCCATACCATCGGCCATATCGCCTTTCATGTCCCCGCGGCAAAGGCGGCCTTTACAGGCGACAGCCTGATGGCGCTTGGCTGCGGGCGTATCTTCGAAGGCGACGCGCCGATGATGTGGGACAGCCTTCAGCGCCTGAACGCGCTGCCGCCCGAGACGCTGATCTGCTCGGGCCATGATTATTGCGCGGGCAATGGCGCCTTCGCGCTTAGCGTCGATGCGGGGAATGCAGCACTTTCCGCGCGACTTTCGGAAACCGCCGCCGCCCTGCGCCCCTGCGCGCCCGCGACCCTGGCCGATGAGCGCGAGACCAACCCCTTCCTGCGCGCCCCTGCCCTTGCCGAAAGCCTGGGGCTGAGTGACGCGCCCGCCGCCTTCGCCCGGCTGCGCGCCATGAAAGACGGGTTCTGAGCCACATGACCTGCCTTGAAACGCGCCAGTCCCGCGCCCAGATAGGGGGCGTTCACGGATGTTTTCACCGCGCGCGGACAGAATTGACTTGAATCGCGGCGAAATCCACCAATCCTTAAGACTATGATGACAGTCTGTGCAGGTGGACCGCCGGTCCAAACCGCCGGACAGACTGACAGGAGACGCAAGTGCCTTCTTTTTCGACCTCGCTGGAACAGGCCATCCATGCAGCGCTCGCGCTGGCCAACGAACGCCGGCATGAGCTTGCGACGCTTGAACATCTGCTTCTCGCGCTGACCGACGAACCCGATGCCGTGCGCGTCATGCGCGCCTGCAATGTCGATCTGTCCGAGCTGCGCAGAAACCTTACCGATTTCATCGACGACGACCTGTCGACGCTGATCACCGATGTCGACGGCTCTGAAGCCGTGCCGACCGCCGCCTTCCAGCGGGTGATCCAGCGCGCGGCCATCCATGTGCAAAGCTCGGGCCGGGCCGAGGTGACGGGCGCGAATGTGCTGGTCG
>JAUNTL010000173.1 GCA_030538705.1 Paracoccus sp. (in: a-proteobacteria)
TTGAAGCAGCAAACCATGACCGTGCCAACTCTATTGAGTACTGAGCCTAGGTTGCCTCCGCCGTGTCCCGTGAGGGCGGGGCAGGCTGGTCCGACGAACAGGGCGCACGCGGCGGCGGTGTCCGGTCGCGCTGCGCGTCAAGGCGCGCGCAGCGTCGCGGGTGGCGAGGCTGCGGCGGGATGCACAGGATATGGAAATCACGGATAGGGAAAGGGCGGATACGGCCCGGACTGCCCCGCCGCCGCACCTTGCGGGTTTCATGGCGCGCGGCCCCCGGCTGTCACAAACGGCCGCACGGCAGCGCGCGTGATTGCCGATCGCGCGCATATCGGGGTGGCGTATTGCGCGGGGCCATGTCGCCAATCTGCGCGGCAAAGATCTGCCGGGCTGCGGCATTCGCAGCGCCTGTGCGACGGCAAAAACCCGCATGGCCTGCCGCGCCCGCATCCGGCGGGCGTTGGCTGCGGACTTGCCAAGCCTCGCGCACCAAGGGAACATGGGCAGAGCTTGCTGCCGACAGGAGGGGTGATGACGGGGTTCCATCCGATGCGCCGTTTCGGGATGCGCCTGCGCGCGCGACGATCGCGCGGCACCACGCGCATCCGGCCGCGCGCGTCATGCGCGGCGTGATTGCCCGGATGCCGCCCGATCCGGCCGCGCCTCGGAACCGGGCCGGGGCGCGGCGCCCATCCACCACGAAGGAGGCACCATGAGCGCCGAGATCACCCCCGCCAAGGGCTGTCTGATCGCGAATCTCTGGCAGCCCGCTGCCTCCGGGCGCGCGTTGCCCGTCATCGCCCCTGCCGAGGGCACGGTTTTTGCCCGGATCGCCGCCGGTGGTCCCGAGGATGTGGACCGCGCCGTCGCCGCCGCCCGCGCGGCCTTCGAGGGGGGCGCGTGGTCGCAACTGTCTGCGGTCGCGCGCGGGCGGTTGCTCAGCCGCCTCTCGGCGCTGATCCTCGATGATTTTGACGCGCTGGTGGCGCTGGAGGCCCGCGACTGCGGCAAGCCGCTGAACACCGCGCGCGCCGACATCGAGGCCACCGCGCGCTATTTCGAGTTTTATGGCGGCGCCGCCGACAAGGTGCATGGGCTGCAAATCCCCTTTCAGGGCGATTTCTACGTCACCGCCATGCGCGAGCCTCTGGGTGTCACCGGCCATATCATCCCCTGGAACTACCCCGCGCAGATGGTCGGGCGCACGCTGGCCCCGGCGCTGGCAATGGGCAATGCGGTGGTGCTGAAACCCGCCGAGGATGCCTGCCTGACGCCGCTGCGCCTCGCGGAACTGGCCGTCGCGGCGGGTTTTCCGCCCGGTGCGATCAATGTCGTGCCGGGGACGGGGGCCGAGGCCGGTGCGGCGTTGGCGGCGCATCCGGGGATCGATTTTCTGTCCTTTACCGGCTCTCCTGCCGTTGGGGTGGCGGTGCAGCAGGCGGCGGCGCGCAATCATATCGGCTGCACGCTGGAGCTGGGCGGCAAAAGCCCGCAAATCCTGTTCGACGACGCCGATCTGGATGCAGCAATTCCGGTCATCATCGCCGCAATCATCCAGAATGCCGGCCAGACCTGTTCGGCGGGCGCGCGGCTATTGGTGCAGCAAGGTATCTGGGACCGGCTGATCGCGGCGCTGGCGGAACGATTCGGCGCCCTTCGCGCCGGGATGCCCGACACCGCGCCCGATCTTGGCCCCGTCATCAATGCCCGGCAGCGCGCGCGGGTTCTGGCCTTTGCCGATGCCGCGCGCGCCGGGGGTATCGCACTGATCGCGCAAGGCAAGGTGGACCCCGCCGCCCCGGCGGACGGGTTTTATGTGCCCCCGATGCTGTTCGGCCCCGTCCCGCCGGACGCCGCGCTGGCGCATGACGAGGTGTTCGGCCCGGTCCTCGCCGCCATCCCCTTTGCGGACGAGGCCGAGGCGCTGGCGCTGGCAAATGCCACGCAATACGGGCTGGTTGCGGGCGTCTGGACGCGCGACGGCGCGCGCGCCTTGCGCATGGCGCGGGGCATTCGCGCGGGACAGGTGTTCATCAACGCCTATGGCGCGGGCGGCGGGATCGAGTTGCCTTTTGGCGGCGTAAAGAAATCCGGTCATGGCCGCGAAAAGGGCTTTGAGGCGCTATACGAGTTCAGCGCGCTGAAAACCATTGTCATCAAACACTAACGGGGGGGCAGGCGACATGACCGAAGGGCGTCTGGCGGGCAAGGCCGCGATCATCACCGGCGCGGGCGGCGGCTTTGGCGAGGGGATCGCGCGGCGTTTCGCGGCCGAGGGCGCGCGGGTGGGCATCCTCGATCTGCGCGCGGATGCGGCCGCGCGCGTTGCGGACGAGATCGGCGCGCAGGCAATCGCGCTGCCCGCCGATGTGACCGATGCAGCACAGATGCACGCGGCATTCGACACCTTTGCCGCGCGCATCGGCCAGCCCGGCATTCTGGTCAACAACGCCGGCTGGACGCATGTGAACAAACCCGTGATGGCGGTCACCGAGGACGAGTTCGACCGCCTGTTCGCCGTCAATGTCAAGTCGATCTATCTGGCCTGCCGCCTTGCGATTCCTGTGATGCGGGCGGCGGGCGGGGGCGTGATCCTGAATATCGGCTCGACCGCGGGGATGCGGCCGCGTCCCGGCCTGACATGGTATAACGCCACGAAAGGCGCGGTGAACACGGCGACGCAATCGCTTGCCGCCGAACTGGCGCCGGACCAGATCCGCGTCAACGCCATCTGCCCGGTGATGGGGGCCACGGGTTTGTTGGAGGCCTTTATGGGCCTGCCCGACACGCCCGAGAACCGCGCCCGCTTTGTCGCCACGATCCCGCTGGGCCGCCTCTCGACGCCGCAGGATATTGCGGCGGCGGCGGTTTACCTTGCCTCGGACGAGGCCGCGTTCATCACCGGCGTGCTGATGCCCGTCGATGGTGGCCGCACGATCTGACCCTGAAACGAGAGAGGGAACCATGCAAACCCGCGCCGCCGTTCTGCGCCATGCGCCCGCCGCCACGCCCTATGCGCAAACCCGCCCGCTGGGCATCGAGACGCTTGATCTGGACCCGCCCGGTCCGGGCGAGGTTCTGGTGCGCATCCGTGCGGCGGGGCTGTGTCATTCGGACCTGTCGGTCATCAATGGTGACCGGCCGCGTCAAACGCCGATGGTGCTGGGCCATGAGGCGGCGGGCGAGGTCGTCCACACCGGCCCCGGCGTCGATGATCTGGCCCCCGGCGACCGGGTGGTGATGACCTTTCAACCCGTCTGCGGCCATTGCCTGCCCTGCGCCGAGGGGCGTGCGGCGCTGTGCATTCCGGGCGCCGCCGCCAATGGCAAGGGCGAGATGCTGGCAGGCGGGGTGCGGCTGCACGAGGGTGCGGACCATGCCCCGATTCATCATCTGTGCGGCGTGGCGGGATTTGCGGAATACGCCGTCATCTCGCGCTGTTCGATGGTGCGGGTGGACGCGCCCGATGTGCCGTTCTCGCATCTGGCGCTGTTCGGTTGCGCGGTGCAAACGGGCGTGGGCGCGGTGTTCAACACCTGCCGGGTGCGCCCCGGCGAAAGCGTGGCGATCGTGGGCATGGGCGGCGTGGGTCTGGCCGCGCTGTTGGGGGCGGTGGCCGCAGGCGCGACCCGGATCGTGGCGGTGGATCTGTCCGACGACAAGCTGACGCTGGCGCGCGATCTGGGGGCCACGCACGTCTATAACGCCGGCCAGCCCGAGATCGCCGCCCGCATCCGCGCCGAGACCGGCGGCGGCGTCGATCACGCGCTGGAGTTTGCGGGTGCCGTCCCGGCATTCGAGTTGGCCTATGCCATCACGAAACGCGGCGGCCAGACCGCCACGGCCGGGCTGGCCCATCACGCGGCGCAGTTCAGCCTGCCCGCCGTGGGGCTGGTCGCCGAGGAACGCGTGGTGCGGGGCAGCTATATGGGGTCTTGTGTGCCCAGCCGCGATATTCCGCGCTTTATCGACCTGTTTCGGTCAGGCCGCCTGCCGGTGGACCGGCTGCTGACCGGCACGCTGACGCTGGACCAGATCAACGAGGGTTTTGACCGGCTGGCCAGCGGTGCCGCGATCCGGCAGGTGGTGCTGTTCGACTGAAGGGCGCGCGCAGGGCTTGCGCCCCG
>JAUNTL010000174.1 GCA_030538705.1 Paracoccus sp. (in: a-proteobacteria)
CGGCTGGCCTGCCTGCGCGCCGAAATGGCGGTGCTGCGCGACTATCTGCCCGAAACCGCAGACCATCTTGCCGGCGCGACCGAGGCCGTGATCCTGACCACCAGACGCACCGGCCCCCTGCGCGTTCTCATGCGCGAGACGGAGGGGGTTCTCTATCCGGCATGGTCGGGCGCGCCGCTGGGTGCTGCCATGCCGGCCAATCCGGCGGCAGCGGCGCTGATCGCGGATGGCCCGGCGGTGCTGCAATGGCTGTATCGCCACTGGATGGACGGGCTGACAGATATCTGGGAGTTCGGCGGCCTGCTGAACAGCAGGGCGATCACCTCGATGGCCGAGGATGGCGATGTTTTTGGTGAAATGGACTGGTATGACGATCTTGACCATCACCACGACCTGAACCGCTGGATCAGGATATTCTCGTCCGGCGGGGGCGGCTATCTGCTGGTCGATCTGGACGATCCCGCCTTGCGCGGCGATGACCCGGAGGCCATTCAGGTGCTGGTCAAGGAGGCGGAATCGCTGCACCGCGTGCCGCTGTTTGCCTATCTGGACGGCTGGAGCGCGATTGCCATGGGCGCGGACGACCCGGCCTGACCGGCCGCAAGGACCGGCGCAAAAAGGGGCCTCGCGGCCCCTTTTGATGTGCTTTCAGCCCGTTGTTACCCGGCCCTGATGTCGCGGGCAGGTTCGGCCACGCGGCGGGCGCGCAGCTCTTCGGCGACCAGAAAGGCCAGTTCCAGCGACTGGCTGGCGTTCAGGCGCGGATCGCAGGCGGTGTGATAGCGCGAGGACAGATCTTCGTCCGTGACCGCGCGCACGCCGCCGGTGCATTCGGTGACGTCCTGACCGGTCATCTCGAAATGCACGCCGCCGGGGATGGTGCCTTCGGCCTTGTGGACGGCAAAGAACTCGCGCACCTCGCGCAGGACCGAATCAAAGGGCCGCGTCTTGTAACCCGAGGCCGATTTGATCGTGTTGCCATGCATCGGATCACAGGACCACACGACATGGGCGCCCTCGGCCTGAACGGCGCGGATCAGGCGGGGCAGGTTGTCACCAACCTTGCCGGCGCCGAAACGCGCGATCAGCGTCAGCCGGCCCGGCTCGTTCGCGGGGTTCAGCTTCCAGATCAGCGCGCGCAGATCATCCTCGGAAATCGAGGGGCCGCATTTCAGCCCGATCGGGTTCTGCACGCCGCGGCAAAACTCGACATGTGCGCCGTCAACCTGACGCGTGCGGTCGCCGATCCAGATCATATGGCCCGAGCCGGCAACCGGCAGGCCGGTGGTTGAATCGGTGCGCGCGAGCGCCTCTTCATATTCCAGCAACAGCGCCTCGTGGCTGGTATAGAAATCGACCGTGCCCAGATCATGCGCGGTTTCCGCGGTCACGCCGGCCGCCGCCATAAAGGACATCGCATCGCTGATACGTTCGGCAACCTCGCGGTATTTCGCGGCCTCCGGCCCACCGGCGAAATCGCTGATCCAGCTTTGCACACGGTGCATGTCCGCATAGCCGCCGGTCGAGAACGCGCGCAGCAGGTTCAGCGAGGCCGCCGCCTGAGTATAGGCCATCAGCATCCGCTGGGGATCAGGGATGCGTGCCTCGGCGCTGAAATCAAAGCCGTTGATGATATCACCGCGATAGCTTGGCAGTTCGACCCCTTCGACGGTTTCGGTGGGCGCCGAGCGCGGCTTGGCGAACTGGCCGGCCATGCGCCCGACCTTGACCACCGGCATCTGGGCACCCCAGGTCAGCACGACGGCCATCTGCAACATGACCTTGAACGTGTCGCGGATATTGTCGGCAGAGAATTCGGCAAAGCTCTCGGCGCAATCGCCGCCCTGCAACAGAAATCCCCGGCCCTCGGCCACGCCGGCCAGCTGCGATTTCAGCCGCCGCGCCTCGCCGGCGAAAACCAGCGGGGGGAAACGGGTCAGCTGTGCCTCGACCGCCGCCAGCGCGGGGGAATCGGTATATTCCGGCATCTGGACACGCGGATAGGCGCGCCAGCCCGCCCGTTTCCAGTCACGAGTGGCATCAATGCTGCGCTGATCCTGCGTCATCCTGTGTCTCCGCTTGAAAATTCGTGCGGATTTATACCGCCCCCCGCAACAAAGGAAAAGCCCGGCAAATGCCCGGCCAAACCGCGCATATTCAGCTTTACTTTCACCGGGGCGCGCCGATAACTTTGTGACCATCAACAAAACCAACAGGGAAAATGCACCATGAAACATCTGCTTCTCGCCACCGCCGCAACGGCGCTGATCGCCGGGACCGCCGGGGCCGAAGAGGTGAAGCTGGGCCTGCACCTTGGCTTTACCGGACCGCTGGAATCCATGGCGCCCGACATCGCCGCCGGCGGTGAGGCGGCAGCCGCCGAAATCAACGAATCCGGTCTGTTCCTGGGTGGCGCAACGGTCGTCACCTCGCAGTCGGATACCACCTGCATCGACGCCGCCGCCTCGGTCGCGGCGGCAGAGCGTCAGGTCGCCGGGGGCGTGCGCGCCCTTGTCGGTGGCCAATGCTCGGGCGAGACCATCGCCGTGCTGGAGCGTGTGGCACTGCCCAATGGCGTGATGATGATCTCGCCTTCGGCAACCTCGCCGGCACTGACCACGATCGAGGATAACGGGCTGTTCTTCCGCACCGCCCCCTCGGACGCGCGTCAGGGCGAGGTGATCGCAACGCTGGCCCGCGAAAAGGGGCTGGAAGCGATGGCCATCACCTATACCAACAACGACTATGGCAAGGGTCTGGCCGACAGCATTCAGGCCGCCTTTGAAAGCATGGGCGGCAGCGTGACGATTTCGGCCGCGCATGACGACGGCAAGGCCGACTATTCGGCCGAGGTCGCCGCACTGGCCGCCGCCGGCGGTGATGCGCTCGTCGTGGCGGGCTATGTCGATCAGGGCGGTTCGGGCGTCACCCGCGCGGCCCTTGATACCGGGGCGTTTGACATGTTCGTCTTCCCCGACGGCATGGTGGGTGACGCATTGGTCAGCCGCTTTGGTTCGGAAATCGACGGCTCGATCGGTATCAACCCCGCGGCCGAGGGCGAAGGCCCCGACCGTTTCGCCGAACTGGCTGCCGCGCGCGGTTTTAACCCGACTTCGGCCTATGCCGGGGAATCCTACGATTCCGCAGCGCTGATCCTTCTGGCCATGCATGCCGCCGGCTCGTCCGATCCGGCACTGGCCAAGGAAAAGGTGATGGAGGTCGCGAACGCCCCCGGCGAGCCGATCCTGCCCGGCGAGTTGGGCAAGGCGCTGGAGCTGCTGAACGCGGGTCAGGACATCGACTATGTCGGCGCGACCTCGGTCGAGCTGGTCGAGCCGGGCGAGGCTGCCGGCACCTATCGCGAAACCACGATCACCGATGGCAAGATGGAAGTCGTGGGCTTCCACTGATCGGTCACCTTCCGGTCTGGCCCGGCGCGATAACGCGCCGGGCCTTTTTGCCAACCAGATCCGCAAATCAAAACAAATACAGCGGGCTGGCAGACATATATCATCCGACGCAACAGGGGGCGTGATGATCCGGGTCGAGAACCTGCACAAGAAATTCGGTGGCTTTTCCGCCGTTGACGGCGCCAGCCTGACCATAGAAACCGGCTCGATCACGGGGCTGATAGGCCCCAACGGCGCCGGCAAATCCACGTTGTTCAACGTCATCGCCGGCGTTCATGCGCCAACCTCGGGCCGGGTCATCATGGATGGCGAGGATATAACCGGCCTTGCCCCGCATGAGCTGTTTCACAAGGGGCTGCTGCGCACCTTTCAGCTGGCCCATGAATTCGCCTCGATGACGGTGCGCGAGAACCTGATGATGGTGCCCGCCGCGCAATCGGGCGAACGGCTGCTGAACACCTGGTTTGCGCGCAACCGCATCCGGCAAGAGGAAAAGGCCCTGCGTGACAAGGCCGACGAGGTGCTGGATTTCCTGACGATTTCGCATGTGGCCGATGAAAAGGCCGGCAACCTTTCGGGTGGCCAGAAAAAGCTGCTCGAACTGGGCCGCACGATGATGGTCGATGCCAAGATCGTCTTTCT
>JAUNTL010000035.1:0-8957 GCA_030538705.1 Paracoccus sp. (in: a-proteobacteria)
CACACGGGACCGCGCGGGCGGGCCGCCGGCGCCTGACTGCGCCCATTGCATTCCTCATCCGCCGCGCTAGATTCTCCGCGCCCGCTGCGTGCGGGCCGAATCGGTGGTGACCGGGCCCCTCTGGCGGATGTGGCGGCACATCCGTGATGTCGGCACCGAATACTCTTTGCGCCGCATCAGGGGCCTGTCATGGCTGGACCGAAACCGACCGCGCCGGGTAATGGCGTATTTCACTATTTCAAATGGGCCTTTATCGTCACGGTCCTTGGGCTGGCGCTTGGCGCAGCACTCGGCTGGCAGATGACCGGCACGATCGGCGGCATGGCGGCGATCTTTTTCATCTGCTCGGTTCTGGCCGTGCTGGAAATCTCGCTCAGCTTTGATAACGCCATCGTCAACGCCAACAAGCTGAAGGATATGACCCCCGTCTGGCAGCATCGCTTTCTGACCTGGGGCATCCTGATCGCGGTCTTTGGCATGAGGGTGATCTTTCCGCTGATGATCGTCGTCATCGCGGCGGGGATCGGGCCGTGGCAGGCGATGGTGCTGGCCGCGACCCGGCCGGCCGAATACGCCCGCATCATGCACGAGGCCCATCTGCCCATTGCGGCCTTTGGTGGCACATTCCTGATGATGGTCGGGCTGTCGTTCTTTTTCAACGCCGAGAAAGAGGTTCACTGGGTCCGCTGGATCGAGGATGTGATGAGCAAATATGCCACCGTGCGCGGAATCGAGGTGGCGCTTGTTCTGGTCACGATCCTGATCTTTTCGCGCCTGCTGGAGCCGGCCGAGGCACAGGTGTTCTTTCACGCCGCGATCTGGGGCCTGCTGACCTTTCTTCTGGTCGAGGTGCTGGGCGGGCTGCTGGACCGTGGCCAGCAGATGCTGGAGGCAGGGGCCAAGGGCGGTCTGGGCGCGTTCCTTTATCTGGAAGTGCTGGACGCCTCTTTCAGCTTTGACGGGGTGATCGGGGCCTTTGCGCTGACACAGAACCTGTTCGTCATCGCCATCGGGCTGGGGATCGGGGCGATGTATGTGCGCTCGATGACCATCATGCTGGTCGAAAAGGGCACGCTGATGCAGTATCGCTTTCTGGAACATGGCGCCTTTTATGCGATCATCGCGCTGTCGCTGATCATGTTCATGCAATCGCTGGTCCATATCCCCGAGGTCATCACCGGTCTGGGCGGCGCCGCGCTGATCGGTATCGCGCTGTGGTCGTCGATCCGCTGGAACCGGGTCTTTGGCCAGGGCACGGATGACGCCCGATAGCCCGCCCTGCCCGTTCAAGTTTGCGCGGGCACTGCTTCAAACCCGCCCCCGGTTCTGCTAACAAGGGGGCGAACGACGCGGGAGACCGACCATGAAGCGCGCCGTCTGTCTGATGGCCATCCTGTCGCTGCATGCACCGCTGCCCCTGCGGGCGGCGGAGGCTGCGGATGTGGTCGTCACCAGTTCCGGCGGCAGCGGGGCTGCGGCACTGGCGGTCGCCGGGGGGACGGCGCGGCTGGTGCTGGCCGATGCCCTGCCCGAAACGGCCACCGCACATCTGGCCCCGCTGGCCGCGCGCGCCGGCCGGCCGCCGCCGCGTCCGGTGATCGTCGTCGCGCTGCCCTGCGCATGGCCCGATCCGCCCGCCGCGATGGATGCGCTGCGACGCGGCTTTGCCGCCAGCCCGGTCTGGTTCGTGCTGCCCGCGCCCGGCGGCTGCAATGCCGATGAGATCCGCGCCGCATTCGATCAGGCCGCCGCGTCGGACGAGCGCGAGCGGCTGTCCCTGCTGATCACCGCCGGGCTGCGGCTTGCCGGCCCGCCGGACGAGGACGCGGCCAGCCTGCCCGCCGCCACGGTCATGATCTCGGATGGTTCAGGCGCACCGGGCGCCGGGCCGACCCCGTCTGCGGGGACCGGCATCGCGCCGGACCGGGCCGGCATTGCCGCCGGTGGTGGTGGCGCGCTGACGGGCGGACCTTTGGTGATTTCATCCCTGCCTGCGGGCATGTCGCTGAACGGCGGCGCGGGCATGGTGATCCGCGCCGAAGAGGCCATCACCGCCGCCCCGGCCGCGATCGCGGCGGACCCCGTCACCCCGGCTGATCCCGCCCCGCAGGCGGCGACGGTCCCGGCCCTGCCGGCGACCCCGCGCCGCGCCGGCCTGCCAGAGCCGGCGATCATTCTGGGCGAGCTGGCCAGCCTCCTGGGCGCCGACAAGCGCGGGCCGATGGGCGTGCCGCGCGATATCCGCGACCGCATCCGTCAGATCGACCCGGCCCTGTTCGACCGGATCCTGGCCGATGGCGGCTTTGACCCCGCGCAGAACCAGTATAACGCCGCGATCCAGACCGAGCTTGCGGCGATGAACTGCTATTCCGGCGGCATCGACGGCGATTGGGGCAGCGGCTCGCTGGCCGCACTCGGGCGCTATTTCTCAGTGGTCGGGGCGGCGCAGGCCGCCGAGGCACCGGGGCCAGAGCTTTACCGCCAGATGGCCAGCCTGGGTCCGGTCACCTGCCCCGAGGTTCGTGTCTCGACCCCGCGCAACCCGGCGCCCGGCCCGGCCGCCACGCCACGCGCCGGCGGCGGCAGTGGCGCGACCGCCGGGCGCAACAGCGGCGGCGGCGGCGGCGGCGGGAATACCGCCAACCGGCCACGGACACCTGCGCCCGCCACCCAGCCGGCTGCGCCGCAAACTCAGAGGCCGACCGCACAGACCCCCAGCACGACAGCCCCTTCGGCCCCGCGCATCAACCCCAATCTCGCCGGCGGGGTGGGATCGGGCGTCATCAAATAGCCAGCGATGCAGGTCGATCCGCGCTTTCGCCATATGGGTCAGACGGCGCGAAAGCGCCGCCGGCGCGGGCGTGCCTTGCGCGGGACCGCAGCGGCGGCGGTGCTGGCTGGACTGGGCGGCATCTTGTGGTGGCAACAGGGCGAGCGTATCGCACTTGCCTGGCAGCGGCTGACCGATGACACGCAGATGACCCAGGTCGCGGCCGAGTTCGACATCGCCCCGGTCACCCATGGCGCGGGATTCACCGACATTCCCGGTGATCCGATGTTCATCCCCCGCATCCGTCAGGACAGCGCATCTGCCGGCCGCACCGTTCTTGCGCCCGAGGCCGTGATCCGGGCCTCGGCCCGCGCCGGCGGCACCGCCGAGCTGACCGTCCAGACCACCGACCTGCGCGATCCCGACCGCGAGCTGGTCATCGCCCTGCCGACCACGCGCGAGGAATTCGCCATGTTCCAGGCCGAGCGCAGCCGCGCGCGGCGCGACCATGAATTGCGCGGCACGCCCGGCGGTGGCGACAATGCCGAGGCGCAGATGGCCACGGCCGCCGGGGGGATCGGCCAGCCCGTCATCTCGGGCACGATCCGCCTGCGCGAGCCGGCGCTGCGCAATCCGCTGTGGACCGATACCGTGGTCGAGACGGCAGCGCCGCGCGCGCTTGCCCAGATCATGGCCGCCAATGGCGTGCCCGCCGCCGATGCCGAGCGCGCGGCGGCGCGGATGCAGGCCCATTTCGGCATCCCCGACGAGATCCCCGCAGGCTGGGTTCTGGCGCTGCGATCACGCGGGCCGGAGGATGCGCGCCAGATCATCCAGCTCAGCCTCTATGGGCCGCAGGGCTATGTCGGCGCGATGGCGATGGCGGCCTCGGGCCAACTGGTGCCGGCCGCCGATGCATTCGCCGATCAGTCGCTGCTGGCGGATCTGCTGGCACGTGACGAGGGCGGGGCTTTTCAGCCTCAGCGACTGCTGGATATGGTCTATTCTGCGGCGCTTCGCTCGGGTCTTGGGCCTGACGAGGCGGGAACGGCGCTGGCGATGATGGCCAAGATCCACGATCTTGACGGTTTTGCCGATCCGGCCGATCGCCTGACGGTGATACGCGCACAACCGGCCACGCGGGGGACGGCGGCGGGCGGGCCGGTGCTGTTCATCGGTGTCAGCGGGCCTTCGGGCGACAAGCCCTGTTACGTCCTTGACCCGCAAGAGGGCGAAGAGGGACCGGGCTGCTTTACCCGCCGCCAGATATCGGTCGCGGGGGGCATCACGCTGGCGCCGCCCGTCGCCGGCGTCAGCGCCCAGCGATTTATCCCGATGGTCGCCGAGAACGAAACCGGCGCGCCGGGCAGCGACAGCCTGCTGCATGGTCACGTCGTCTGGTCCGCGCCGCAAGGCAGCCCCGTCCGCGCCGCCGCCGCCGGCCGGGTCAGCGCGCTGCTGATTGATCCGGCCTATGGCCCCTCGGTCGAGCTGACGCATGCCGATGGCAGCCTCACGCGCTATCGCGGGCTGGGCGCCATCGCGCCGGGGCTGGCCCAGGGGGACGAGATCGCCTCCGGCACCCCGCTGGGCGTGACCGGCAAACCGCCGGGTCAGGATCAGCCCGGCCTGATCTTTCAGCTGGTCGTCGGGGGCGTGCCTGTCGATCCCGCGCGGCGCATCGGCGGCGCGGTCGAGGTCACCGGCTCGAACGCCGTTGAATCGCTGATCAACCAGATCATCCAGGTCGAAAGCGGCGGCAACGCACGCGCCCAGAACCCCCGTTCGACCGCCACGGGTCTGGGACAGTTCATCGAAAGCACATGGCTGCGGATGATGCGCAGCTATCGCCCCGATCTGACCGCCACCATGTCACGCGCCGAGTTGCTGAATCTGCGCTTTGATCCAGGCATGTCGCGCGAGATGGTCCGCCATCTCGCACAGGAGAACGAGGCCTATCTGCGTGCGCGCGGCCATTCGATTTCGGCCGGGCGCCTGTATCTGGCCCATTTCCTCGGCCCGGCCGGCGCCGATCAGGCCTTGCGCGCTGATCCTTCGGCCAGCGTGCTTGCCGTGATGGGACCGGCGGTCGTTTCGGCCAACCCGTTTTTGCGCAATTCCAGCATCAGTGATCTGCACGTCTGGGCCGACCGCAAGATGGCCGGGCGCGCCGCCGGCCGGGTTGCAGGCGATTCCGTCGCGCCCGGCCTGACAGATGCGCCGATATCCCCCGAGGTGCAGGCATTCATCGCCGCGATTGACCAGATTCGCCGGGCAATTTGAAGGGCTTGCATTCTTGTCGGCCTTATCGGGTGCTTTAACTTGTTAAGACCCATCACTTCGCGATATTCACAGGCAGGAATTTCATATCACGTGTCCATAAAGCAGAGTGCCATGTCCGCCCGAATGACGCCCCGCGCCGTTGCCCATGCCCGCCCCGAAGCCAAGTTCATGCGCTCGACCGCACTGATTTCCCTGCCCTTGCTGCTGGCGCTGACCCTGCCCGGCCATGCGCAGGTCTATCTGGATAATGGTGATCCGGCCGACAGTGCCGTCTCGGTCATCAGCGGCGATATCTCGGCCCTGGCGCCGATCTGGTCTGACGCGAACGGGGCCAATCACGGCCCGCTTGCCGCCGGTGAACACGCGGTGCTGAGCAACCCCGTCGGGAACGCCGTGCTGAACGTGCTGGGCAACCTTCAGGCGCGCACCTATCAGATCAATGACGATGGCTTTACCCTTGCCGGCACCGGGCGGCTGGTTCGCGTCAATGATATTACCTTCAGGACCGGTGGCAACGCGCAGACGGTGGATGTCTCCACCGAGATCAGCGCACAGGTGCTGACGATCAGTGACAAGCTGACGCTGAAATATTCGGGCACCCAGACCACGCTGAACAATATCATCGTCGAAACCGGTGCAACGCTGGAAAATACCGGACAGATGAACGGCAATATGTCGGTTGCCGGCACTGCGGTCGTTCGGGGCACACATACCGGCAATATCAGCACCGAGAATGACGGCACAAATCACGGCCGTCTGACGATGGGCAACGGCACGGTCGTGGGGAACGTCGACAACCTGGCCAACCTTGGCGGCACAGGCGTGATCACCGGCACGCTGAACAATAATCGTGACCCGGATCATCCTGACGACCGGCGCGGTGGCGTGACGCTGGACGACGGAGAAACGCTGACCGTCGAAGGCGGGGTCGTCAACGCGGGTGAGATCGACCTGATCGACGGCTCCGAGCTGATCGCTGATGTCACGAACGCAAGCCTGGGCATCATCAACCTGAACAAGGCGACGGTGACAGGCACCGTCACCAACCAGGGCACGCTCAACATCAAAGCTGACGCGGCCAAGATCGACGGCGATCTGACGAATACCGGGAAAATCGAAAACAGCACCCCGGGGCCGAAAACCCTGACCGTGACCGGCCGGCTGACCGCCGGGGGCGTCATCACTACGGGTCACCTGCTGCGGGAGATGACGATCACGGCCAAGGAAATCCTGGTGACAGATGCCACCGATATCAGCACCGACCGCGTCACGCTGAGGGGCACAGAGGTCATTCAGAACGCGCTCAATATCACAAATGAAACCTGGTTGAGCCAAGGGGTCGTCGATGGCGGTCTGCTGATCGAAGATACCGGATCGGCCGAGGTTTCGGCGTGGCTGCACGGCGATGACTATAACATTACCACCGAGGGGAACTTCACCGTTCTTAACGGCGGTCGTGTGATCAATGTTGAAACTTTCACCAATGACGCCACAGGCGCGAAGCGGCTTTATGTGGCCGAGGGTGGTGAGATAGCGGCGGTTGCGCTGCAAAACAACGGTCTGGCCGATATCGAGGGCACGCTGACCGGTGCGGTCTCGACGGCTGGCAAGCTTAATCTGACGTTATCCGGGATCATCACCGGCCCGACCACGGTCGCCAGCACAGGCGAGCTGGACAGCCTTGGCCGGCATAATATCGCAATCTCGAACTACGGCACTGCCAAGTTGGGCGGCATCGTCTACGACAGCGTGATCAACCACGTCAACGCCAATCTGACAACCAATAATGTCGATATCCGTGATAACCTGACGAACCACAGCCGGGCCACGTTGTCAGGAAAGATCGGTGAGCAGCTGATCAACAGCTATGCCGGCACGCCCCTTGATCCCGATGGTCTGCAACTGAACGGCAATCTTGAGGTCAAGACGTTTGAGAACACTGGGCGGATCACGATCGGCACGGGACAGACGTTAAAGGCATCCTCCGCAGGAAGCATCAACCAGCAGGCCGGCACGGTCGAAGTAAGAACCGGTGGCACACTGGACGGTCGTCTGGTTAATCACGGCACCCTGAATGTGCGGAATAACGCCACGGTGACCGGCCCGCTGACCAACAGCGCGACCGGCACGCTGACATCGACCGGAACGCTTGACGAGACCGTCTCGAACTATGGCACCGCCACCCTGGGCGGCATTGTCCGCCAGAATGTCGTCCATAACAACGGCACCCTCACCAGTACCGCACAGGTGACCGGGCCGATGGAAATTCTCGGCGGGACCGCAACCATTTCCGGCAGTGTCGGCGGCAAGCTGACCAACAATATCAACAACCTGACCATCAACGGCTCCATGTCCGCGGGCACCGTTGAAAACGCGGGCAGCATTACCCTGACCGCCGGTCAGAAGCTGACCTCGTTCAATCAGGGCACCAACACCGGCACGCTGAAGGTCGAGACGGATGGCGCGTTTTCAGGCAGCCTGAACAATGACGGGGGCACTCTTGAAATCACCGGAAACGGGGCTTTCAACGGGCATATCAACAATATCAACGGCGGCACGCTCAGCAGCACGGGCACGATCACCGGCAATGTGACGACAAGCAACGGTGCCACCCTGTCAAACCGGGTGAACGGCAATGTTACCAACACCGCCGGCACGCTGACCAGCAGCGCACGGATCACCGGGAAGCTGGAGAACCGGGGAACCGCAAACCTGGTCGGTCGTGTGGACGGCGCCACCACGAACCATGGGGTCATGACCCTGACCGGCAATTTGCAGGTTTTCGGCGGGCTGACAAACGGCGAAGCCAATGGTCCGAACGCCACGCTGAACGTCGGCCACCTGCTGACCGGCAATATCACCAACCACCAGCAGCTGAACATGAACAGCGGGACGATTACCGGAACGCTGACGAACAGCGGGACGACCAATATGTCGGGTAACAACTCGATCATCGGCAGTCTGAATAACACCGGCAATCTGGTCGGCACGGGCGGCAATGCCAGCCTGTCGCTGACGAACGGCACGTTCTTCAACGATGGCGATGTCTATACCGAAGCCGGATCGACCCTGACGGTGACAGCCGAGTTGATCGAGTTCGGCCAGAACTCGAACGTCTCCGACACTGGCGTCACGCTGAACGGGAACGTGCTTAACCGCGGCGTGATGACATATGACAACCCGACCAGCAAGTTTACCGGGGGCGGTCTGGTGAACGAGACCACCGGCACGGTTCTGGTCACGGATCAGCTGGATGCCGCCGGGTTCAACATCGTGAACCGGGGCGAGCTGACCGTCCGTTCGGATGCGGATTCGACAGGTCATATCATCGGGCTGAACCTGCTGGAAAACCAGGGCAGCACGACCATCGCGCGCAACTCGTCCGTGACGGCTGCGGCGGTCAAGAACACCAGCGGCGATCTTTTGCTGGCAGGCACCATCACCGGTCCGCTGCAAGTCGTGTCGGGCACGGTCACGCTGGCCGGGCAGATGGTGGGCGGCGTGATGACGCAGGGCCGGGTAAACGGCACGGTCGCAAACGCCGGCCGGCTGGAAGGGTCCGGCTTTGTGACCGGTCAGATCACCAATAACGGCACGATCGCGATTACGCAGGGCAACACGATCGGCTCGGATCAGACGGTCGTGAACAACAGAGACATCACTCTTGGCGGAACGCTCGCGGCGGGGCTGCGCAACGCCGCCGGCAGCACGACGACAATGACCGGCGGGCGCATCACCGGCGCGCTCAACAACCTCGGCACATTGACCGGGACCGGCACGCTGTCCGGCACCGTGACCAACAGCGGCACGATCGACCTTGGCGGACAGGCCGGGGCGGTCACAAACACCAACATTCTCGGCACCAATGGCAATCTCGCGGTGGCCAGCCTGAACAACTCGGGCA
>JAUNTL010000035.1:8967-14519 GCA_030538705.1 Paracoccus sp. (in: a-proteobacteria)
CGACCACCGTTGACCAGAATGACCGGCTGACCTCGGGCAGCACGATCCAGAACAGCGGCACCGTCATCGTCGAGGGCACGCTGGCCACAGCTGCCGGCGTCAGCGAGGTTCTGAACAACGACACCGCCGAAAGCAAGGTTACGCTGCGCGGCGGAAGGGTCGAAGGCGATCTGCGCAACGCCGGCACCATCTCGGGCGATGGCGTGATTACCGGCACATTGACCAACAGCCGGACCGCCAACCTTGGCGGCAATATCGGCACGGCACAAAACAGCGGCACCCTGACGACCAATGGCGACCTGACCGTCGGACAGCTGAACAACAGCGGGACCGTCAATGTCCGTGAGGGCGACCGGCTCGACTCGGCCAACAGCGTTGCAAACAGCCGCAACCTGATCGTCGGCGGCACGCTTGCGGCAGGGGTCAGCAACGCGGTCAATGCGACGACCCGGCTTGCCGGCGGGCGCATCGAAGGCGATATCACCAATGCGGGGCTGCTGACCGGGAATGGCAATGTCGCCGGCACGGTCGAGAACAACACCGGCCGCATCGTGATTGCCACAGGTGACCAGCTGGGCGCGACCATCATCAATAACCGTAACGAAGTCAGCGTGTCGGGCACGCTTTCCGGCCGGCTGAACAACCTTGGCGGGGCCAGAACGACGCTGGCGGGCGGGACGATTGACGGAACGGTCGTCAACCGCGGGGATATGGATGGCAACGGCCGTCTTGCCGGCGTGCTGGTCAACCACGCCAACGCCACGCTGGGCGGCAGGCTGGATACGGTCGACAATCGCGGCACGCTGAACGCCAATGGCGCGCTGAACGCCACCTCGATCGAGAACAGCGGCACTCTGGGCGTCGCTCAGGGCAGCAGCCTGTCGGCAAGCGGCACCATCCGCAACACCAATGCGATCAATGTAACCGGCGCTCTGAACGGCGCGATCATCAATGCCGGGGACGGGGCGATCTCGGTCGACGGCGGCAGCCTGACCGGCAGCCTCGACAATCAGGGAAGCGGCGCGGTCAAGCTGACCGACGCTGCGGTGACGGCCGGGCTGACCAATTCGGGCAGCGGCGCGATGACCATCACCAAAAGCACGGTGACCGGCGATATCAGCGTCACCGACGGCACCGTGACCGTCGAGAACACGACTGTTTCCGGCACCGTCACCAATGCTGCGCAGCTGAATGTCGCCGGCAATGTCGAGGTCGGCGGGCTGAACAACAGCAGCGCGATGGGCATCAGCGCCGGGACGCGGGTGATCTCGGGCGGTGTGGTCAGCAACAGCGGCACAATCAGCCTTGCCGGCGAAATTCGCGCTGATGTGGATAATAACGGCCGGCTGGAGCTGAATGGCGGGACCGTCACCGGCGCGCTGACCAACGCGACCGGCCACGTCATTGCCGGAAGCGGCACCTTCAAGGGCCCGCTGACCAATGCCGGCAACGCCAATATCGGCGGCACCGCCGGCGCGATCCAGAACAGCGGCACACTCAGCACAACGGGCGATCTGAAAACCACCGGGCTGAGCAACAGTGGCACGATTGCGGTCAGACAAGGCACCTCGCTGACCTCGGACAGTGCTGTCCAGAATGCGGGCGTGATGAATATCGCCGGCGGCGTCACGGGTGATGTCGGCAACTCCGGCGCGCTCAACCTGGCGGGCGGCATCACAGGCAACGTCACGAACCGGGGCGGTCAGGCCGGTCTCGCCGGCAGCATCGGCGAAAATCTGGTCAATCTGGGCGGCAATGTGATGTCGCGCGGCAATCTGAATATCGCCGGCGGCATGCTGAACTCGGCCTCGGCTACGCTGGTGCTGGAGCAGCAAAACACGGCGACACCGCGGGCGATGGGCACCAACGCGCCGGGCGCGATCACGATCCAGCAGGGCGATATCTTTGTCGTCGCCGGCGGAACCCGCAACGGACCGGGCGCCACGCTGAACGTCGCCGGGACGCTGACAGGGGACGTCATCAATAACGGTATCTATAACCAGAGCGGGCGGCTGAACGGTTCGTTCATGCAGGGCGCAGGCAACGCCAGCATCGGCGGTGCGGTCACCGGCAATCTGATCTTTGCCGGCGGCACGCTGAACATGGCCAATGGCATGAATATCGGCGGGACACTGGACCTGCGCCACAACTATGCCATCGCGGCCGCCACCCGGATCAACGCGACCGAGACCCTGATCGGCAAGGATGCAACGCTGGCGTTGCGCGGGGGCGTCGGCGGCAAGGTTACCAATTCGGGCACCCTCGCCGTGGCTGGCACGGGTGCGCGGATCAACGGCGAACTGGCCGGCAACGGCGGCACCATCGACCTGCGCGACCGCTCGACCGGGACAGTCCTGACGACACAGGGCCTGTCAGGGACCAGCAACCTGCAATATGACATCAGCACCGGGGATATTCTGTCGGCTGACCGTATCGTCGTCAGTGGCGGCGCGGTGACCGGCGATCTGCATCTGAGCTTTGACAACCTTTCGGCGCAGACCGCGTCAAACGTGGGTGACCGCGTCACCCTGCTTGAGGTCGACAAGAGCTTCGGCAACAAGAATGATTTCAAATACAAGTTTGATCCGCTGTCCTCGGCCTCGGAACGGATCGTCTATTCGGTCAATCAGGATGGCGACTTTGGCGATCTGCAACTGGTCAGCCAGGTGAACCCGGCCATCGGCGCCATGTTTGCCAATGTCACGCTGGTTCAGTCGCTGATCGGCTCGGTCATCAACCGGCCGACCAGCCCCTATGTCACCGGGCTTGTGGTCGATCACGGTGAAAAGCCCTGCGGTCCCGGCGGCTGGGGACGGGTAACCGGCGGTAACGCAACCATCGAAGGCAAGACCGACAACCGCTTCAGCGTGCTGAACAACCGCGTATCGGCCACCTATTACGGTATGCAGGGCGGTCTCGATCTGGTCTGTTTTGACAACCGCTTTGCGGGATGGAACCTGTCTTTCGGCGTGCTGGGCGGTGTCAACATCGGCGACTCGCGCCAGCCGATCTATGCGATCAACGGGACCAATTCGCAGCTTGCCTCCGACACGCTGGCCAGCATCACGACCTCGAACTTCCAGCAGAATTATGGCGGCTTTTATACCACGGGCACCAACGGTCGCTGGACCGCCGACCTTCAGATGCGCTATGAGCGCACGGATTTCGAGCTGAAAAACCGTGCCGTCGCCGGGGGCGGGCTGGGCCTGCGCGATTCCGAATTCTCGTCTGACGGGGTCACGGTCTCTGGTTCGGTCTCCTATTCGCTGCCCATCCGTGACACCGGCTGGAGTGTGACGCCCAACCTCGGCTTTGCCTATTCGAAATACTCGACCGACAGCCTCAGCTTTGACGAGGGCTTTGTGCTGGAATTCGATGACAGCGAGCGCAAGATCGGCTTTTTCGGGGTGAGCGTCGGACGCACCGTCGTCCGCGAGGCGGAAAACGCCGCGCTGCACAGCTTTGCAACCGCAACCTATTTCAAGGACTTTGCGGATAACTCTGTCTCGCGGCTGTCCAATGAGACGCTTGCCGGGTTCGACACCCAGATCCTGACCTCGGAAAACCTGAAGTCCTATAGCGATGTCAGTGTCGGTGCGAGCTATATCAAGGTGCTGAACCCCGGCCGGGCCGGGCGCCCGCGCCAGTTCTCGACCTCGGCACGGATCGATGGCCGCTTTGGCAGCAATATCGACGGCGTCGGCGTCACAGGGCAGCTCCGCTTGCAGTTCTGATTGCATCGCGGCGCCAGATAACTAACCTTCGCCCCGACCCTGCCGGCCCCGACCGGCAGGGTCGGGCAAGTCAATAGCTGGGGGACGATCCCGATGTCATGGTTCAGCAAGGTCGCCTGGAAAGAGGGGCTGTTCATGCAGCCCCAGCATCTGCAACAGGCTGATCGCTATCTTGAAAATCTGATCGACGCGCGGACCCGGCTGCTGTGTCCCTACCCCTGGGGTGTCAGCGATCTGACCGTGGACCGCGACGCCTGTCAGCAGGGCCGCATCAGCCTGCGCGCGGTTGCGGGCATCATGCCCGACGGCACGCCCTTTGACGCGCCCGGAACCGGCCCGTTGCCCCTGCCCGTCGTCGTCCCCGATGACGCGGCCGGCCAGTTCGTCTGGCTGACGCTGCCCGATACATCGCCCAATATGCGCGACATGGCCCCCTTGCAGGAAGAAGGCAGCTCGACCCGCTGGGGCGTGCTGACCGAGACGGTTTCTGACGTTTCGGCCGCCAGCCGCAACGAGCAGGTGCTGGAACTGGCCGTTCCGCGGCTGGAGCTGGTCGTGCGAAAGACCCCGCGCCCCGGTTATCAGAGCCTGCGGCTTGCCCGGATATCCGAGGTTCGCGACGGGGTTATCACGCTGGATGAAACCGCACCGCCGCCGGCGCTTGTCATCGGCGCGCATCCGCAGATCCTTGGCTATCTGACCCGCGTCATCGGCTGGATCGAGGCGCGGCTGGAAAGTCTGGCGCGCTTTGCTGCGGACCCTTCGGCAGGCGGCGGCATGCAGGCCGCCGATTATCTGATGCTGATGACGCTCAACCGCAATATCGGTGTTCTGCGGCATCTGTCGCGGACCTTCGCGCTGCATCCCGAAATGCTTTATCGTGTGCTGGTCGCGCTGGCGGGCGAGCTGGCGACATTTGACGGGGCGAACCGGATGGCGCCGGACTATCCGCCCTATGATCATGAAAACCCGAAGGAAAGCTTTGCGCCCGTCGTCGCCGATATTCAGCGCCTGCTCTCGCGTGAGATCGGGCGGGCGATCCGGCTGCCGCTGCAACAGGTGCGGCAGAACTCCTATCTCGCCCAGGTCGCGGATCGCAACCTCTTCCGCGAGGCGACCTTTATCATCGAGGTCCAGAGCGCCAAGCCCCTGGCGCAGGTTCAGGCCCAGTTCCCCGAACTGTGCAAGGTCGGGCCGAACACCCGCATGGCCGAGATCGTGAACAACAACCTGCCGGGGATCGAGTTGCATCATATGCCCAACCCGCCGCGCCAGATCCGGGTGATTTCGACCCATGTCTATTTCCGGCTGGAAAAGAACTCTCCGCTGTGGCGCGAATTTTCGGTCGCGCCGGCGGTCGGGATGCATTTCGCAGGCGACTGGCCCGATCTTCAGCTTGAGTTCTGGGCCGTGCCGGAGGGCGCGTAATGGCCGGCTGGAACGACGACGACAAGACCGACCACGGGATGGGACAGGGCGGCGGCAGCCCGTTCGGCCAGCCGCCGGCACAGCCTCATCCCCCCGGTCCGGGCGATGACCGCACGGTGATCGGGGGCGCTTTGTCCCCGCAGGGTCAGCCACGCGGGCCGCAGGGCGGCGGCCATCACGGTCTGGGCCAGCCGCCCGCCGCGCCGGCCTATCCCGCACCCGGACAGGCCGGCGGCTACGGCGCGCCGCAGGGCGGGGCATGGCCGCAGGCCGGTGCCCCTGCCGGGCAGTCATCGGGCGGCACATGGGTCGGCGCGCCGGGATCGGCGGCAGGATATCAGCCGGGTGGCACAGGATATCAGCCCCCTGCCTATCAGCCGCCGCCCTTTC
>JAUNTL010000035.1:14529-28178 GCA_030538705.1 Paracoccus sp. (in: a-proteobacteria)
CAGCAGCCGGGCGGCTATCCCGGCCAGCCAGCCTATCAAGGGGGGGGTGGCGGCGCGCCGGCCACGTCATCGGGCAGCCCGTTCGAGCAGCCATCACAGATCGGCCGCGCGCCGGGTCAGTCCGATCAGGGTTTCTTTCCGCAATATCACCAGCCCGACAGCGCCCCCCGCCGCGATGCCCCGCGCATCCCGCTGCACGAGGCGCTGCGCGTCCGCGATCTTGGCGCGGCCTCGTCCTCGAACCCGCTTCTTGCCTCGGCTGCAAGCCTGCTGATCCTGCTTGGCCGGTTGCGCACCGGGCTGGTCGAATTGCAGGTCGCCCCCCTGATGGAGCATGTCACCCGCGAGATCGAGCGGTTCGAGCATAATGCCCGCTCGGCCGGGGTCGATCCGCATGAGGTGCTGGTGGCCAAATACGCCCTGTCCGGCACTGCGGACGATATCGTCCAGAACCTGCCCGGCGCCGATCGCGGCAGCTGGCAGCAATATTCCATGGTCGCGCGCTTTTTCCACAAGCGCGATTCCGGCGTCGGCTTTTTCCAGGAGGTCGAAAAGGCCCTGCAAGCCCCCGCACAGCGTTATAATCTGCTGGAACTGATGCTGGTCTGCCTGTCGCTGGGATTCGAGGGCCAGTTCCGCACCGCACAGGGCGGGGCCGTCCAGCTGGCCCGTTATCGCAACGCCATCTATGAAAGCCTGCGCCGTGTGCGCCCGCGCCCGGATGAGGATATCTCTGCCATGTGGCAGCCGGTGGCGCAGGGCCGGCGTCGCTTTGGCGCGGTGCCGGTGCCGGCAATCCTCGGCGTCGGCGCACTGGCGGTCGTGGGAATATTTGCAACATTATCAACGCTCATCAACCGTGACGGGTCGGCGGCTGCGGCAGAGATGCGCGCGCTCCACCGCAATGCGCCGGTGATCCAGCTTGACCGTGACAGCATGGCGCCGGTCTTTGTTGCCCCTGAATCGACGCAGTTGCAGCGTATCCGCGAGGCTTTCGCGTCCGAGATCGGCGAGGGCAGCGTTCAGGTCGAGGAAAAGGGTGATTTCATCGCCATCCGGGTCGGCAACCTGCAACTGTTCGACAGTGGCAGCGTCGAGGTCAAGCCGGGCTTTGCCGCGCTGTCTGCACGGATCAGTCAGGTTCTCAATACCGAATCCGGTCCCGTCACGATCGAGGGCCATACCGACAGCGTGCCGCTGAGCGGGCGGGGCCGGTTCAAGGATAATTACCAGCTTTCGCAGGCCCGCGCCGAGGCCGTGGGCACGGTCCTCGCGCCGCAACTGGGCAATCCCGCGCGGATTACGACCGTCGGGCGCGGCGAGGACGAGCCGGTCGGAGACAATGCCACCCCAGAGGGGCAGAGCGCGAACCGCCGGGTCGAGATCCTGCTGGCACGCGAGGGCACTTATGATCTGACCTTCGCGCCCGACGCAACGTCGCCGGCCGATCCGGGCCAGGCGACCGATACAGCCGATACCCCGACCGAGACGGAGACGACGCCGTGAATCCATTCCGCTTCCGTCTGCGCTTTCCGCGCTGGAACAAACATGCATGGTGGCGCTGGCTCGTGACGATGCTGGGGATCTTCGCGCTTTGCGCGGCGATCTGGTTCGGCGGACCGATGACCGGATGGCCGCCGCTGGTCGGGCTGTGGCTGCGCGTTTCCCTGATCACGGCGATTCTGGGTGTGACGGCCCTGATTCTGGTGATCCGCTGGCGCCGCCGGGTCCGCGCCGCGCGCGAGATCGAGGCCGCGATCATCCCCGCCCAACCCGAAGGTGACGGGACGGCACTTGCGGAAAAGATGCAGCAGGCCCTGAGCGTTCTGAAGAAATCGGGCGGTGCCGCCTCGCTTTACGATCTGCCATGGTATGTGATCATCGGGCCGCCCGGCGCGGGCAAGACGACCGCCATCGCCAATTCAGGGCTGGAATTTCCGCTGGCTCAGGACACCGCGCTGTCAGGCTTTGGCGGGACGCGCAACATGGATTTCTGGTTCGCCGAGGATGCGATCCTGATCGACACCGCGGGGCGCTATACGACGCAGGACAGTGACGCCATCGCAGACAAGGCCAGTTGGGACGCATTTCTGGACCTGCTCAAAAAGACCCGGCCGAACCAGCCGATCAACGGCGTCATCCTGTCCTTTTCGGTTCAGGACATGCTGACCGAAAACCCCGAAACGCTGGCCCGCCACGCCGAAACCGTCCGCGCCCGCCTGGCCGAGCTGCATGAGCGGCTGAAGATCGACTTTCCGGTCTATGTGATGTTCACCAAGGCTGACCTGATTGCCGGCTTTCGTGAATATTTCTCCAGTTTCAGCGCCAGCCGGCGCAAGCTGGTCTGGGGCGCGACATTCCAGACCAGCGACCGCAAGGCCATCACGCATGAGGCCGTGCCGGCCGAATTTGATCGTCTGGTCGCGCGGCTGTCGGACGAGGTCGCGGATCGTCTGTCCGAGGAACCCGACGGCATATCCCGGATCGCGATCTTTGGCCTGCCCGGCCAGATGGCCCTGCTGCGTGACAATATCGCCGATTTCCTGCGCCGGATCTTTGAACCCACCCGCTACAAGACCAATGCGATCCTGCGTGGTTTCTATTTCACCTCGGGCACGCAGGAAGGCACGCCCATCGACCAGGTTCTCGGCGCGATCGAGAGCGGGGCGGACGGGCCTTCGGTCTTTCAGCCCGCCTTCATGTCGGGCCGCGGCAAAAGCTTTTTCATCCACGACCTGCTGAAACGGGTCATCATCCCCGAACAGGGCTGGGTCAGCCATGACCGCAAGGCCGTGCGCCGCGCGGTGGCGATCCGCACCGCCTCGCTGACGGCGATTGCCGTGGTGACGCTGGGATCGGCGGCCGCGCTTGGCTACAGCTATTGGAAGAACCTGTCTCTGGTGCGCACCGCACAGGCCGATACGCAATCCTATGCGCGCGCCGCCGTTGACGAGCTGAACCGCGATATCATCGACGACACCGATCTGCGCCCCATCGTGCCGCTGCTTAACGATCTCCAGACCATGCCGGCAGGTTATGGCGACAGCGAAGAGGGCAATATCTGGGAGCAGCTGGGGCTGGGTCAGCGCGAACGCCTGAACCTCGTCGCGACCGAAACCTATGCCGAAGCACTCGAGCGGATGCTGCGCCCGCGCCTGATCCTCGAACTGGAAACCCAGATGCCGCAGATCATCGCTTCGGGCGAGATGACGCAGATCTATCGCGCGCTCAAGGTCTATCTGCTGCTGGGCAAGCAGGGACAGTCGACCGATGATGCCGCGATTCAGGCATGGTTCGCCGAAAGCTGGGGCGCGGAATATCCCGGCCTTGCCGGGGCCGATTTCTCGCGCCAGCTGCAACAGCATCTGACGGCCATGCTGGCGCTGGATGACAAGCGCAGGCCATTGGTCAGTCTGGATCAGGCAACGGTCGACCGGGCACGCGCCGCCATTGCCCAGCTGCCGCTGGACGAACAGGCATTCGCCATCATCCGCGACGGCGCCATCGCGCGCGGCCTGCCCGACTGGAAACTGACCGAGCGGCTGGATGCCAGTGCGACCCGCGTCTTTGACAGCCGTGCCGAGGGCGGGCTGGCGGCGCTGAACGTGCCGGGGCTTTATACCTATGACGGGTTTTGGGACTATTTTGTCGGCCAACTGCAGGTGGTCGGTGCCGAGTTGCGCCGCGACCAGTGGGTGCTGGGCGACGCCGCCGGCTCGACCGATATCGAGCAGCGCCTGCAACGGCTGGATCTGGACCTTCTGGTCCGCTACCGGACCGAGTTCATGCGCGCATGGGGTAGCGTGCTGGACAACCTGACCCTGGCCTCGATGGTTGCGGACAAGCCGCGATACGAGGCACTTGGCGCGGCATCCTCGGCCTCGGCCTCGCCGCTGTTGCAACTGGTCACGGCGATTGATCGCGAAACCTATCTGACGCGCAAGTTCGACGAAGCCGAGGCGGCCGAGGCCGCCGTCGCAGCCGAGGCCGGATCCGTCGCCGGTCAGGTCGGAACCCGGCTTGGCTCGCGGGCGATGTCGCGCACCACCGGGACCACACGCATCCTGCTCGAGGCAATGACCTCCAACGCCGGGGGGGTCGAGGGGATCGCCAATGCCGCCACCGGCGGCGGCGGCGGTGCCATAGACGCCATGGCGATCCTTGAACCGATCGAGGCGATCACCAAGGAGTTCGACGGCTGGCATGTCCTGCTGCTTGGCGATGTCGGGCAGCGGCCCATCGACACTGTGCTGGGCAATCTCGGCGCAATCTGGGAAAACATGCGTCTGGCCGAAAGCAACCCCGAAATCAGCGCGGCAGCCCTGCCCGGTCTGCTGAACGCGCTGACGCAATATAATTCCCAGCTGCCCGTGCCGCTGGCGAATATGCTCAGCCGTGCGGAAAGCGATTTCCGGTCGGGCGCATCGGATGCCAGTATCGAACAGATGAACCGCGCGCTGACCGATCGCATCACCTTTATGTGCCGCGAGACGATTGCCGTTTCCTACCCCTTTGCCAACAGCGAACGCAGCCTGTCGATCGACAACTTCACCCGGTTCTTTGGTCCCGGCGGCGAGATGGACCGCTATTTCACCGAATATCTGGAACCCTATGTCGAGCGCACGGCCGAGGGGCTGCGCTGGCGCGAGGACCGCGAGATCGCACAGCGGCTGTCCGATAACACGCTGCGCCAGTTCGAACGGGCCGAGCGTATCCGCCGCGCCTTTTTTGCCGGTGGCGGCAGCCAGCCCTCGGTCGAGATTTCCGTGACCCAGATCGACGCCCACCCGACCATCGAAAGCGCGACCCTCTCGATCAATGACACGCTGGTCCCGACCGTGACCGGATCGCTGCCGCGCACGGTGATCTGGCCCGGCACCGGACGTTCGACCGTGCTTCAGCTGACACCGACGCTTGACCGCCCCTCGCAGGAACGCGTTGACGGCAGCTCATGGACCTTTATCGAGTTCCTGCAAAAGGCCTCGTCGCGCCAGCAACGCGGCGACACGCTGCGCGCAACCTATATCATCGGCGGGCGCAACATCACTTATGATTTCACGATCAATGCCATTGCCAACCCGTTCCTTATGCCCGAGCTGAAAGAATTCCAATGTCCGCAGAGCGTCAACTGAGCCTGGCCCTTTTTGGCAAACATCCCGGTTTCGGGGACTTTCTGGCGGGGGGCGAGTTACCCAACGCAGCGCTTCAGCCCCTGCTGGAATGGTTTGCGAACACGCTTGGCGCATGGCGCGACATGGCGGGGCCGGACTGGCAGGCGGTCTTTGACGCAGCCCCGGCGCTGCATTTCTGGATCGGGGCGGTTCCCGGCGGCGGGGCCGGGCTGCGCGGGGTTGCGGTGCCGTCGCGCGACCGCACGGGCCGGCGCTTTCCGCTGGTGATCGCCCAGTCGCCCGCCGGCCTGGCCCCCGTCACTGACCCCGATCAGGCGTTTTACGAGCAGGCAGTGCAGGCGCTTGCCGGTCTGCTGGCCGAAGAGCATTTCGACGCGCGCGAGACAGCCACCCGGCTGGCAGCCACCCTGCCCGCTGCGGTCTCGCCGGACCCGGCACTGGGTTCGGATTTCTGGGGCACCAACCCGACGCGGGCCGCCGCCGATCTGCTGGCGGAACTGGCCGCAACCGATCAGGCGCATGCGCAGGCCGGCCGCTCTTACTGGTGGTTCGCCGCCGATGGCGCGGGCCGCCCGGCCGGGCTGCTGGCGGTCGCGGGTCTGCCGGGTGCGGCCGAAATGGGCTGGCTGCTGGTAAGCGGACAGCCGCCCGCGACCGCGACCGACACGGCACCCGAGGATGCCACATGAACGCCGACACCCCGCAACCCATTTTTCTGACCGCCGGGCTGACGCATGCGGGCCGGGTCCGCAGCTATAACGAGGACAGCTTTGCCACCCTGCCCGAGCTTGGGCTGTGGGTCGTGGCCGACGGCATGGGCGGGCATGCGGCGGGTGATGTCGCCAGCTCGATCATCACCGGTGAAATGGCGTCGCTGGGTATTGCGGTATCAGCGGCCGATCAGCGCGCGCGCTTTCTCGAACGCACCGAGCGCGCGCATCGCCGCATCCGCGCCCATACCGAGCAGAACGGGCTGGAGGTTGTCGGCGCCACAATCGCCGCGCTTCTGGTATTCGGGGCCGAGCTGACCTGTGCATGGGCGGGCGACAGCCGCGTCTATCTGATGCGTCAGGGCCGGCTGACCCAGCTGACCCGCGATCACAGCGAGGTCGCCGCCTTGCTGGCCGGCGGCGCGATCACCGAAGAAGAGGCCCGCGTCTCGCCGCGCCGCAATGTCATCACCCGCGCCATCGGCATCGGCAACGAGGCACAGCCCGAAATGGTGACGGGCGTCGCCCAGCCCGGAGACCGCTTTCTGATCTGCTCGGACGGGCTGACCGAACATCTGGGCGACGAGGATCTGGCCCGGCTGCTCAACGATTCTGCCGAGCCGTGTCAGATTGTCGAGCGGCTGATCGCGCTGGCGCTGGAACGTGGGGGGCATGACAATGTGACGGCGATCGTGACCGATTGCATCGCCTTTGCCGCCGCGCCCGAAAATGACGTCGAACAATGAGCAATACAGACGAGAACGACCCCGCCCCGCGGCAACAGCCGACGAGGGCCGTGCCGGATGCGGGGACCGGACAGGAGCCTGGGCAGGCGACTGGACGGGCGCCGGCCCAGAACCCGGCACAGGACAGCACGGGCGCAACGGACAGCACCGCAGGCGAAGCTGATCCCACGCAGCCGCCGGCCTTGTCAGAGGATGCCGGCAGCGGGCCGGACGACAGCGGGCTGAGCGACAGCGCGGGCGACAGCGGGATGGACGACAGCGCGGGCGTGGCGAGCATCCCGCAACAGCCGGCCAGCACCGCAGGCGATCCTGCGCAAGCCGCCGAGGCTGCGCCCGAAATCGTCGCCGGAACCTCGGACGCGCCAGTGGCAGATGATGCCGCTCAGGCAGGGGCCGGGGCGCATTCCGACGCGGCATCTGACCCGCCCGCCGACCGCACGGTGATCACCGCCCCGGCCGGCCAGCCCGCCGGGCCTGAACCCGCCGCCGCCACCATCGTCAGCGACATCACCCCCGCAGCCCCGGTTCCCGCCGCGCAACTGGTCGAGCCGGGGACGCTGATCAATAATAACTACCGTATCGAATCGCTGATCAGCGCCGGCGGCATGGGCGAGGTTTACCGGGCGGTCAACGTCTTTACCGGCGATCCAGTGGCGGTCAAGGTGATCTTGCCTGATCTGGCCCGCGACCACGCCATGATCGACCTGTTCCGGCGCGAGGCCCGGGTTCTGGTCCAGTTGCGCGACGATGCTATCGTCAGCTACCATAACTTCGTTCTCGATCAGGCCACCGGGCGTTACTGCCTGATCATGGAATTCGTCGAGGGCACTCATCTCGGCACCCGCACCCGCGACCGCCAGCCCATGCCCGATGACGAGGCCGCGCTGTTGATGCGGCGGCTGGCGCGCGGGCTGGGACAGGCCCATATGCGCGGCGTGACCCATCGCGATCTGTCACCCGATAACGTCATTCTGCGCCATGACCGTATCGACGAGGCGGTTCTGATCGACTTTGGCATCGCCCGCTCGACCGAGCTGGGCGACGGGCTGGAGGGGCGCTTTGCCGGCAAGTTCAAATATATCGCCCCCGAACAGCTTGGCCATCATGACGGCCAGATCGGCCCATGGACCGATATCTACGGGCTGGCGCTGCTGATCACGGCGATGTTGCGCGGCCGGCCGCTGGATATGGGAAATTCGGTCGTGACCGCCTCGGATGCACGTCAGGCAATCCCTGACCTTTCGGGCCTGTCGCACCGGATGTTTCCGCTGCTGCAACATATGCTTGAACCCGACCCGGCCGCGCGTCCCGGCGATATGGCCGGGATTATCGCCATGCTGGACGACCCGATGCGCATCCCGGCACGCTATCGCCTGCCGCTATGGGCCGACGCGCAGGGCGAGGCCGCTGTCAGCGCGGGCGTCCAGACGACCGGGGTTTCGGAAACACCCTTTGGCGTCCCCGCCGCGCCACCTGCCAGCTCACCTGCCACAGCCGCGCAGACCGTGCCTGATCCCGGCGGGAATATGGGGCTGATCGTGGCCGGCGCTGTTGTGGCACTCGGGCTGCTGGCAGGCGGTCTGTGGTGGTTCATGCTGCGTGATGACATGCAGTCGCCGCCTGAAACCCCGGATCCGCCGCCCCTTGGCCCGACCCTTCCGCCACGCGATTCCGCCAGCCGCGACGGGTTTCTGGCCGATTACGATCTCGGTCCCTGCACATTGGCGCAGCGCGTCACCAGCGGGCCGGATACCGGAACGATCGAGGTGTTTGGCGCGACCCGACCCGACAGTGCGGCGCTGAGCCGGGCTTATGGCGCGGCCTTTGGCACCAGCCCTGCCGTCAACGACCGCCACGTCACCGAGGCGCAATGCCCGGCGCTTGATCTGACCCGCATGCTTGGCGGCCGCGCGGCCCCGCCCCCGGCCCTGACCATCGCCGCCGAGGCTGCCGGCCACGGTTTTCGGATGGAGGCGGCGGCCGATGGTCTGGACGGGCGCAATCTCTGGCTGGCCCTGATCGAGCCGGGCGGCGCGGTCTATGACCTGACGGCCCAGTCGCAGGCCCGGCCCGGTGGCGGCGTCATGGTCGGCGCCTCGGTCGACCGCGCAGGGCCTGCCGCAGACGGCGCGGCGCCCTATCTGCTGCTGGCGGTGACCTCATCGGCGCCGCTGGTGGCTCTGGCTGCGGCCCCTGCGGGCACTGCGGCCGATGTCATCCTGCCGCGCGTGCTGGACGAACTGCACGCCGATGGCGAGGCCGCGGCGGCAAGCCTCGCCCTTGTTCCGATCCGCCAGCCGGCGCCGGTCCCTGATCCCGAAACCGGGGCTGAACCCGGCGATCAGACGCCGCCTCAGGTCACGGATCCGGGCTGATCCGTTCTATTGGCGGGGCACGGCAAAGACAGTCCAGCTTGATTCTCCGCCAGTATCGACCTCAAGAAAGCGCGCGTCGAGAAAGCCACGCAGCAGACAATCCTGCTGCCCCTCGATCTCGAACCGGCGCGTGCCGACACACATGGGCGTCGCGCCGGACAGCACCTCATTACCAAAAACGTCGGCGGCAAAGACATAATAGCGCGGCGCGCTCAGCGGATCGCGCAACAGACGCGCGCATTGATTGGGCGCGACGCGCCACCAGCCGCGCGTGATGAAATCATCCCCGTCCGGGACCGCAAGAGCGATATTCAGAACATCGAACGACTGATTGCACAGGCTCAGCACCGCATGGGCCGGTGCCGGGGCGATCAGCGCCCAGCCGGTCATCGCCACCGCCGCCATGCGAAATCCGCGTCGCAAATCCGCCCTTCCCGATCCCTCGTTGATTGAGCGTCGGAACCGCCTGTGTTAGCTTCCCGCGCAAAGGGGACCGTCCGATATGAACCTTATCCTGACCGGCAGCACAAGCCTTTCGGCACCCGCGCGGGCGCCCCTGACGGCCTGCGTCCCGCATCGGGTGGTCATGCCGGCCCGCGAACCGCTGACTGCCACCCTGCCCGCCATCCGTCGCTGAAAGGAAACCGATGTTTCGCGCAATCGCTTCACGGGCCGCCGGTGCCTTTGTCATCGCGGCCTGCCTGCTGATGCCAGCGGCCGTTCTGGCGCAGGACACAGAGGACGAGACCGGTCTGGCCCCGGCCATGGCAGTCATCGCCCCCGAAGGCATGCTGACGATGGAGCTGAACCGCGCGACCGATAACGAGGCCGGCGGCTGTGGTCTGGTGGTCATGACGACGAACCGGCTGCCGCAGGGGCTGACCCGTGCGGCGTGGCAGGTGGCGATCTTTGACCGCGACGGTATCGTGCGCTCGCTCCCGGTTCTCGATTTTGGCGCGCTGATCCCCGGAAAGACCCGTATCGGGCTGTTCCAGATCCCCGACGGCGGCTGCCACACGATCGGACGCATCATTATCAACGATGTCGCCGAATGCACCGCCGAGGATGGCAGCGACCTGCGCGACACCTGCCTGCGGGCGCTGGCGACGCAAAGCCGCAGCGATATTGAATTCGGCCTTTGACAAGACAGAGCCATGGACCTGAGCATTCTGAAATCCCTGCCGGCGGTGACGCTGGCCGTTTATGCCGCCCTTGCCGCGCTGTCCCTGCTGACGGTGACGGTCGCCATTTTCAAACTGATCCAGTTCCGCCGCATGGGGCTGGGCCGCGACCGTCAGGCCGAGGCGATCCTTGATGACTGGCTGGGCGGCCGGCCTGACGAGGCGCAGCGCAAGGCCGCCGGTGGCGATTCGGTCCTGTCACGCGTCTTGCGGGCGGTGATGTCGGGCCTGCGGGCGCGACCCTCGGACCCGTTCTATGGCGAGGAACTGGCGCGACAGGCGGCGCTGTTTGAGCTGTCGCGGATGGGCAACCGGATGCGCCTGCTGGAGGCCGTGGTGCAGATGGCACCGATGCTTGGCCTGCTGGGGACGGTCATCGGCATGATCGACGCCTTTGGCGCGCTTGCCGCCAGTCAGGCGGCAGCCGATCCGCGCATGCTGGCGTCGGGCATCTGGACCGCGCTGACGACCACGGCCGTCGGGCTGGCAATCGCGCTTGTCGCCTATTTCATCGCCGCATGGCTGGAAGGCCGCATCGAGGATGAGCGCCAGACGATAGAGATGGTGATCTCATCCGCGATCCATGGCCGCGTCGGCCAGACCCGCTGAGGCCGGCTGATGTCCGCCGCCGCCGCCAGCCATGCCGCGCGACTGGCCACGGCCCGCAAAAGGCGCGGGCTGGTGCTGCCGCAGCGCAGCCGGCGTTATCGTTTCTCGATGACGCCGCTGGCCGATGTGATGTTTCAGCTGCTGGTGTTTTTCATGCTGTCGGCCAATATCGCGCCCTATTCGATGCTTGATATCCGCACCGGGGGTCTGAGCGGCGCGGCCGCCAATCCGCAACAGAACGCCAGCCAGCCCAACGAGACCTCGAACCTGACCGATATCCGCACGACCGCTGTCTGGACCCTGACCGGGGATGGCACCCTGCTGGCCGCCGGCCAGCGTTTCGCGCCCGAGCGCCTGCCGGCGCTTGCCGATGCGCTTGTGGCACAGGGCACGCGTGATGTGCTGATCGTGCTGCGCCGCGATGTCGAGGTGCAGCGGCTGGTCACGGTCTTGCAGACGCTGGCGGCGCGCGGCATCACCTCGGTTCAGGTCGCGGGCGGGGGGCTATAGGCCATGGCGCTGAACCTGCCCCCCCGAAAGCGCGAGCGCGCCCAGATCGACGTTGCCCTGTCGATCGTCAATATTGTGCTGCTTTTGCTGTTCTTTTTCATCCTCGTCGGCCAGACGGCCCAACCTGCGCGCGAGATGGAGCTGTCGCGGACATCGGACCTGCCGCTGGAACAGTTGCCCAGCCCGATCCTTGTCATCATGGGGGATGGCGACTGGCTGCTGGACGGCACCCCCGTCTCGCCCGAGCTGCTGCCGGCGGCGATACCGGGCGGGCCGGGGCAGGTGCTGCATCTGATGATCGCGCGGGATGCCCCGGCCAGCCTGCTTGTCGGCGCGCTGAACGATCCCGTGCTGGCAGAATATGAACTGCGGCTGGTTACGTTGAACGATGCGGGCGCACCATGATCAGGGCGGGGGCGCAATGATCGGGTCACATCGGGATGGCTGGAAATGGGCACAGGCCTCGGGCCTGTCGCTGGCGCTGCACGGGCTGGCGCTTGGCTGGCTGATCTGGCAGCCGGGGCTGGGCTTTATCGCGCCCGACCCCGCCCGGCCGCTGGCACAGATCGAGATCACCGCGCTTGCCCCCGCGCCCGAGGCGCCGCAAATCCCATCGGAGACGCTGGCGAGCGCGCCGCAGGATCCTGCCGCCGAGACCGGGCCGGGGGATGATGTCATCACATCAGACCCGCCCGACGAGGCCAGCCTCGCCAATAATGCGCCGCCCGATGCGCCGATCGAGACGACACCACCTGACGCGGCACTGCAAACCACCGATGCCGAGGTTATCGGCGCGGTGCCCGACAGCCTGTCACCGGTCCTGACACCGGAAGGGCCGTCCGATGCGGGCAACCCGCCCCCCGGCACCGCCGCCAGCGAGCAGTCATTGCCGGTCCAGCGGACCATGCCAGCTGATCCGCCCGATCCGCGCCTGATCCTTCTGGTCGAGCGCATCCGCGAACGCCTGACCGAGCCGTGTATGCTGGCGCTGCCGATGATGGCGGGCGGTGACGAGGTGCAGCTGAACGTCCTGTCCGACAGCGACCGCAATATCACCGCGCTGATGGACAGCCTGACCGCCGGTATTGATGGCAATATCGGGCGCCGCGCGGTCTTGCTCGACAGCCGCCAATGTGCGGCGGCGGCATTCGCGCGGCGTGATCCGCTTTATCCTGTCTATGGTCTGGGATTGCAGCTTGATGCGCAGACCGTGCCCTCGGGTCAGTCGCTGCGCGGACAGATCACCAATGCCGCGGGCTATTACACGACGCTACTTCTGGTGGATGAGAACGGCGTCGTGCATGACCTGCGCCGCTTTTTGCTGAGTTCGGCACAGGTCACACGCTTTGACGCCCCCATCGCCCGGCCCGGCCGCGCGCGCGACACGCATCAGTTGCTGATCGCTCTGGCAACGCCCGCGCGACCCACAACCATCGCCGCCCATTCGGGCGAGCTGGCCGCGCCGTTCTTTGACGCGCTGTTTGCTGAAATCGGGCAGAATGCACTGATCGGGGTCAGCAGCATCTACGTGCAATAGCCGCCTAGAGCGATTGGGCCAGCCGCCCGGCCAGCGAGGCGGCAAAGAAATGACGACCCGCCGCCGGCATTCCGGGCCGGGCCGGGGGTCTGAGCCCGGCCCGCGCTCAAGTTCCGTTACCCTTGCAGGGCCTGCGCGAGCGCCGCTTCCATACCACGGCGCGGCAGAATCCGGCTGATGCGGGCGGCCGGAATCAGCCGCGCGGCACCGCGCGTTGTCACATCCAGCCCGGCACCCGGCCAGCCCGCCCGAAACGCGCCCGGCGCCACGGATTGCGGAAACTGCGCCTGCGGGCGCAGTGCCAGCATCGCAAAGGCCGCATCACGATCGCGGATCTCGGGACGGCTGCGGGCCGCATCAAGCAGCGCCTGCGCGGTTCCCCCCGCCTCGAAAAGCGCAATCGCCGCCACGGTTTCGCCAATAAAGCCGATAGCGCCGGCCGGCTGCTGCCCCTCTGGCCCCGCCACCGCCATCCAGTCAAGCCGTTCGGTCATCCTCAAATCTCCTTGCTGAAATCATAGCTGAAAGCGCCATCCGCGACGCGGATCGTGACATCGGACATTTCCTCGCCCGAAACCATCCGCGCCAGAACCTGCCGCGACAGGTCGGGCAGGATCGAATTGGTGATGATATTGTCGATCATCCGCCCGCCGCTGTCAGGATCGCGGCACTGGCTGACGATATGGTCGATCACCACATCATCCCAAAGAAGCTGCGTCCCATGCGCCCCGCGCATCCGCCGCGCGACGGAACCAAGCTTCAGCTTGGTGATCCCGGCCAGCACATCCGCCGACAGCGGCACATAGGGGATGGTCACGATCCGGCCCAGAAGCGCGGGCGGGAAGGTGC
>JAUNTL010000175.1 GCA_030538705.1 Paracoccus sp. (in: a-proteobacteria)
CATCAGCATCAGCATCAGCATAAAACCGGGCACGCGCATGGCAAACCCTCGCTGACGGGGCGTGGCTGTCATGGGCAGGCGAATGGGTCACGTAATCACGGGTGGTTCGCCTGTTTGCGGCATGACTGCCCGAGGTGCCTAAATGCTCGTCTGCGTCGATGATTGGCACGGTCCTGCCTGTTGCGCGGAAGCGCCAGAAGGTTGGGCATTGGCCGATGTGATGCGCCTGCATGGCGTGGGGCGAATGCGGACCATCTTCGGATCCTGTGCCAACCGCCTGATTCGGGGCCTTGGGTGCGGGCATGATGTGAGGTTCGCCGTTTTGTCCCGGTGCGCTGCGGGCCAGAGGGACGGCGTTCCAGAAAGACGACAAAGTCAGGCGTGATTTTCTCGTTGATTTAATCTACAAACTCTGTCGTGATTGTCGTGTAAGGCTGCTCCTCCGCGGCCAAGACAGGAGAAGCGATATGAACACTGGTTTTCCTCTCCATCCTCAAAACCCGGCGCAAGCTGCTGTTTGCGGCGGTTCGGCGGTTCCCGATGGGCGATATGTCCATGATGCACAGCGCGACGGGTGGCCTGCTCTCATCCTGGGCGGGGCACCTGATTTTGCGGACAAGGCCGACCTGCTCAAGGTTTTCCATGGCTTGCCGGGCGGCGCACCCTTGGCGGAAAATCCGCCGGCGGCTGCGATCCGGCCGACTGGTGGTGCAGATGGGCAAAGGGCTTTCGCCGGGCCGGATGACGCCCGCGACCATGCGGATCGGCCGACTGCATCGCAGCATGCCGATACTGCTCGGGCATCGTATGACGGGACCGGCCACAGGCCGGGATCATCAGACAGGGCGTCCGTCGCCCCCGCGCGTGAGGGCCGGCGGCTTTCACCGCCCGGCATGCTGCATTCTGCCCTGCCCGCCCGGATCGCGATGATCGGGGTGGCTGCCGTGCTGGCCGCAGCTGTTGCAGGGCCGGTCGCTGCGCAGTCCTTGCTGAATGTCAGCTATGATCCGACGCGCGAACTGTATCGCGATCTGGACGCTGCATTTACCGAAAAATGGCAGGCAGAGGGGCATCCGGCCCCGGTGATCGAGGTCAGCCATGGCGGATCGGGCGCTCAGGCGCGCTCTGTCATTGATGGGCTGAGGGCGCAGGTCGTCACGCTGGCGCTGGCATCCGATATCGACCGTATCGCCGAATCGGGCCGCCTTCCGCCCGACTGGCAGGCACGGCTGCCGCATAACTCGTCCCCCTATACATCGACGATTATCTTTCTGGTGCGCGAGGGTAATCCCAAGGGCATCTCGGACTGGGGCGATCTGGTCGGGGACGGGATCGAGGTCATCACGCCCAACCCCAAGACCTCGGGCGGGGCGCGATGGAACTATCTGGCCGCCTGGGCCTGGGCCGAGCGTAACGGGCAGGATCCAAAGGCATTTGTGGGCGATCTTTTTGCCCGTGTCCCGGTTCTCGACAGCGGTGCGCGCGGCTCGACCACGACCTTCGCCCAGCGTGGCATCGGTGACGTCCTGCTGGCATGGGAAAACGAGGCTTATCTGGCGCTGAGGGAGTTGGGCGAGGACAAGTTCGATATCATCGTGCCTTCGGTCTCGATCCTGGCCGAGCCGCCGGTGGCGATTGTTGACGCCAATATCGAGAGTGATGAGCAGCGGGCGCTGGCCGATGCCTATCTGGCCTTTCTCTACAGCCCCGAGGGGCAGGCGCTGGCGTTCCGCCACTATTACCGCGCCTGGGATCCCTCTGCCGCAGATCCGGCTGATGTCGCACGTTTCCCGGATCTCGAGCTGGTCGATATCAGCCATTTCGGCGGCTGGGCCAAAGCGCAGCCCGAGCATTTCGGCGACGGCGGCATCTTTGACCAGATCTATACCACGCGCTGAGGGCTGGTGATGGGTGGGTATCTGATCCGGCGCTCGCCCATGCCCGGCCTTGGGCTGAGCATGGGCATCACATTGTTCATGTTGTCGCTGGTCGTGCTTTTGCCGATTGCGGCGCTGCTGTGGAAAGGGGCGCAATTCGGGCCGGGCAATATCTGGGCGGTGGTCAATCGCGAACGGGTTTGGTCGGCGCTGTTTCTGTCCTTCCGGCTGTCGCTGTTCGCGGCATTGTTCAATCTGGTGTTCGGCGTGCTGCTGGCATGGGTGCTGGTGCGCTATCGCTTTGTGGGCCGGCGGTTGCTGGATGCGGCGGTTGATCTGCCCTTTGCGCTGCCTACGGCGGTGGCGGGAATTGCGCTGAGCGCACTCTATGCGCCGAACGGGCTGTTCGGCCGGCTGGCCTCGGATATGTCCCAGGCGGCCGGCTTTGGCGCGGTCAGGATTGCCTATACCAAATGGGGCATTCTGATCGCGCTGATTTTTGTCGGCCTGCCCTTTGTCATCCGCACCGTCCAGCCGGTGATCGAAGAGATCGACCATGAGGTCGAAGAGGCATCCGCAACCCTTGGCGCCAGCCGCCTATATACCTTGCGCCATGTCATCATGCCGATGCTGATGCCGGCGGCGCTGACCGGCTTTGCGCTGTCTCTGGCCCGTGCGGTGGGCGAATATGGCAGCGTCATCTTTATCGCCGGCAATATCCCCATACGGACCGAGATCGCGCCCCTGCTGATCGTGATCCAGCTCGAGGAACATAATTACGACGCCGCCGCCGCGATAGGCATTGCCATGCTGGCGATCAGCTTTGCCATGCTGCTGGCCATCAACCTGATCCAGATCTGGAGCCGTCGGAGGATTGGTTATGTCTGACATCCCTCTTGTCCGGTTCCCGGGGCCGGCACGCGCGACCCGCCCGACAGACGAACCGGCATGGCTGCGCTGCCTGCTGATCGCGCTTGGCGCAGGCGGGCTGATGTTGCTGGTTCTGGCGCCGCTGGCCGTCGTCTTTGCCGAGGCACTGGCGCACGGCTGGGCGGCGGCTATAGCCAGCCTTGGCAACCGCGACGCACGGGCGGCAATCCGGCTGACGCTGACCATCGCGGCGATATCGGTGCCGCTGAACGCGGCCTTTGGCATCGCGGCGGCATGGTTCATCACCAAGTTCGACTTTCGCGGCAAGGCGTTTCTGATCACCCTGATCGACCTGCCGTTTTCGGTCAGCCCGGTTGTTGCGGGTCTGTGCCTTGTGCTGCTGTTCGGCGCCAACACGACGCTGGGCGGATATCTTGTTGCCTCGGGCTATCCGATCATCTTTGCGCTGCCCGGCATCGTCATGGCGACGATGTTCGTGACCTTTCCCTTTGTCGCGCGCGAACTGATCCCGGTGATGATCGAACAGGGCCGCGCCGAGGAAGAGGCCGCGCTGACGCTGGGGGCCTCGGGCTGGCGGACCTTCTGGACGGTGACCCTGCCCAATATCCGCTGGGCGCTGCTTTACGGTGTCTTGCTGTGCAACGCCCGCGCGATGGGCGAGTTCGGCGCCGTGGCCGTGGTTTCAGGCAAGATCCGGGGACAGACCGCCACCATGCCGATCACCATCGAGATGCTTTACAACGAATATCTTTCGGTTGCGGCATTTTCGCTGGCGGCGGTGCTGACTGTGCTGGCGCTGCTGACGCTGCTTTTGAAAACCGCGCTGGAGCTGCGCCACGCCGATGCGCTGGCGGCCAATCATCGTCACTAGGAACCTGTCCCATGCATATCGACATTGACGAAATTTCCAAACAATTCGGCATCACCACGGCGCTGCATCCTGTATCGCTGGCAATCCCCTCGGGTGCGCTTGTGGCGCTGCTCGGGCCTTCGGGGTCGGGCAAGACGACATTGCTGCGCATCCTTGGCGGGCTGGAATATCCCGATGCGGGCCGGCTGCTGTTTGACGGGGCGGACACCACGGCCATGACCGTGCAGGCGCGCCGGGCGGGCTTTGTGTTTCAGTCCTATGCGTTGTTTCGCCATATGACCGTTTTTGACAATATCGCCTATGGGCTGCGCGCGCGGCCCCGGGCGCAGCGCCCGCCGCGCGCGGAAATCATGCGCCGCGT
>JAUNTL010000176.1 GCA_030538705.1 Paracoccus sp. (in: a-proteobacteria)
CGGCATGGGCGCGTTCCTGAAATGACAAGAGCTGATTGCGATAGAGTGTCCCCGGCCCCGGCAGGATCGAGCCGAGAACGCCCGAGATCAGGCTGGCCACGAACATGCCGGGGGCCATTTCCTCGGCCAGCCCGTCGCCGTCGGTGTCAAAGCCGGGCAGATGCATGGTGTTGTAATTGCCCGAGGCGGTGGCAAAGATGATCAGGTCATCTGCCGTCACCAGCCGGCGCAGCTCGGCGCTGTCGCCGATCCGGAGTTCGTCCAGGGTCTTGTTTTCCAGCCGCATCGCTTGCTCCGTCGGTTGCAGTCGCTGTCGGGGCGGGTTGTGGGATGCCCTGTGCGAATGGTCAAGCAAGCCATAGCGTCAAGCCGCGTCACATTTATAACAGCTGTGATCGGGGCGGGTGCGTGTTCGCAGATCCGGCCCGGGGCCGGGCAAGGCGGGACGTCGGGGAAAAGGGCAACCGTGTTCAGAATGTCCTGCGAGGGAATGCGGCTGCGCCGACAGGCAAAGAGTGCCGGCCGGGGTCTGTGTTCGCAGATCCGGCCCGGGGCCGGGCAAGGCGCGACGCCAAAGGGGCACTGTGTTCAGAGTGCCCCACGCGGGAATGCGGCTGCGCAGACAGGCAAAGAGTGGCGGCAGGGGGCGAACGGCCGCCGGTCGGACCGGGTCGCCCGGCCATCCCCGGCCCCATTGTTGGGGACAGGACGAAACCGGGCCGCGCCGTGTCCTAGCGGTTGATGACGACCGGGGTGCCGCCACTCAGCATGGCGTAAATCTCCTCGATCTCGGCATCCTCGACGGCGATGCAGCCGGCGGTCCAGTCGCTGCGGCGTGCCAGTCGCGCGACCTCGCCCTCGCGGCCGCGACCGTGGATAAAGATGTCGCCGCCCGGCCTGCGCCCGACCGCCATCGCATTCGCGGTATCCTGCGGTTGCGGATAATTGATCCCGACCGACAGGTGATAAGTGCTGCGCGGATTGAACCGGTCGATGAAATAGATGCCCTCAGGGGTTTTGCCGTCGCCCTCGAACTGCTTATGGCCGACCGGCGCATTGCCGAGGTGAACATCATAGGATTTCAGCACCGTCCGGCCCGAGATCAGATGCATCCGCCGCTCGCCCTTGTTGACGACGACCTGCGTCACCGGCGGCCCGTCATAGGTCAGAAAGCGGGGTGGTGCGCCACTGATCGGGGCGCTGTCGCCCCCGCAGGACGCCAGAAAGGAAAACAGAGCCAGAATAACCCCGGCCCGAATTGCTCGAATCATCACTGCCTCATCACGCTGTTTGCCGCGCTCATTACTTATTCGCTAGCATGATCGGCGGTTTCTCGCCAGCGAGAATAAGTTAACTGGTTATCGAAATGATACCATGTGCCAGCGCGGCCATAAGCGCCGCGCCGGGCACGGTCACCGCCCATGCGGCCAGCGTCGTCCATACATGGCTGCGGCGCACCAGACGGCGGCGGTGCATTTCCTCTGCCGGCATGGTTTTGTGGCTTTTTCTGCGCCGGCGATCTTCCCACTCGCGATAGAACCCGACGCCGAAAATCCCCCCTACGGCGCAATGCGTGGTCGAGACCGGCAGCCCGAGCGCCGAGCAGGCCAGCACCGTCGAAGCCGCCGCGAGCGAGGCGCAAAAGGCGCGGACCGGGTTCAGGCGGGTGATTGTGGTGCCGACCATGCGCACCAGCCGGCGCCCGAATACAAGCGACCCGGCAGCAATGCTCAGCCCGCCGATTGCGATGATCCGCCATGCCGCCATGTCCGAACCGCTGTGTTCCAGCAGCACCGACAGCGGTCCGGCGACATTGGCGACATCATTGGCACCATGGGCAAAGCCCGACAGCAGCGCAGTCAGCAAAAGCGGCCCGGTCAGCAGGTTTTTCAGTGTCGCGGCCTCGTCCTGCCGGCGCGCGATCTGGCGGTCGAGGTGATGCCGCGCGGCCATGAATGCCGCCAGCCCGATTGTGATGCAGCCCAGTGTCAGCAGCAGCAGCGGCGGGCGCAGGCCCGGCAGGCCGGCGACATAGGCGGCAAAGACCGCCACCGTCATGCCGATCAGCGCGGGCAGCCAGCGGCGCGCCGCCGCGTGGCGATCAGCTGCAAAATGGACGCGCCAGCGCAACAGGCCCAGCACCACGGCCGCCATCAGGGCCGAAATCATCGGCGCGGCGACCCAGCCCAGGGTGATCCGTGACACGACCTGCCAGTCGATCTGTGTCCAGCCCAGCCCGGCCACCCCGGCGCCGGCAACAGCGCCGATGATGCTATGGGTGGTCGAGACCGGCGCGCGTGCCCAGTTGGCCAGCGTGATCCAGCAGGCCGCCCCGATCAGCGCGGCGGCCATGATCCGCGCGGCCTCGGGCGGGGTGGCCGCCGGGCCGAGCGCCAGAATGTCGCGCGCGATGGTTGCTGTGACAGCATGCCCGGCCAGCAAGGCGCCGGCCAGCTGCGCCGCCGCGACCGCCGCCAGCGCGACACCGACACGCAAGGCGCCCGCGCCGACCGCTGCACCGGCCGAATTGGCTACATCATTGGCGCCGATGTTCAGGCCCAGATAGATCGCGACGGCAAAGCCCGCGACGACGGTTGCCTGCACCGGCAACCACCCGCCCGCAGCGGCGGCGGCCAGCACGGCCAGCCCCGCCGCCACGGCCAGCCCGGCACGGCGCAGCGGGCGCGAGGCGGCGCGCCCGGCACCCTCGGCCTGAATCAGGGCCTCCAGATCCTTGTCAAGGACGTGATATTCGCGCGGCTGAAGCATGGGGCGATACATAAGCCCTGCCGCTCTGGCGGCAAGACATCAATCGTTACCTGTCACAGGCGCAGATCGCGCAGCAGCGCCTTCAGCCCGTCCTCATGGACCAGCCCGGCCGCATCCAGCGGCAGGAACCACCGCCGGCTGCGCTGTCCGACCTCGGGATAGTCGTCGGCCAGCTCATGGACGCGGATCAGATGGACCTGCACCTCGACCGGAAGGCTGACGCCGCCATCGCTGCTTTTGATTGCGGCATAGCGGCCCAGTGGCTGCTGCGAGACCTCGCCGCGCACGCCGGCCTCTTCCCAGGCCTCGCGCTCGGCCGCGCCGGCGGCGCTGCGCCCGCTCATGGGCCAGCCCTTCGGGATGATCCAGCGCCCGGTCCCGCGGCTGGTGATCAGCAGCACCCGGCCGGTTTCGGGACTGAAGCAGATCGCGCCGACCTGCAACGCAGGCGGGCGCCGGCCCAGCACACGGCCCAAAGCATCGCGCATCATACCGGACACGGGCACCCCTTTATTCATCGCCGGTCTCGACACGTCCGCGCAGCGACTTTACCGCGCCACGCTGGGTTTTTGCGGCCAGCCGGCGGCGCTGGCTGCCCAATGTCGGCCGGGTCGGGATGCGGCGGCGCGGCGCGACGGTCGCGCGGCGGATCAGATCGGCCAGCCGTTCGCGCGCAAGCTCGCGGTTGCGGGCCTGACTGCGGGTTTCCTGTGCCAGAATGACGACCGCGCCGTCCAGCGTCCACCGCCGGCCGGCCAGCCGCCTGAGACGGGCCTTGACCGGCGCGGGCAGGTTGGGCGAGCGCTCGGCCTCGAAACGCAGTTCAACCGCGGTCTCGACCTTGTTGACGTTCTGTCCGCCCGGGCCCTGCGCGCGGGTAAAGCTCTCGGCAAGCTCCCATTCCTGAATGGTGATCTGATCGTTGATACGCAGCATAGCGGATATCTATTGGAGTTTTCGGCGAATGGAAGCCCGCCGGGCGACAAAATGCGTCCTGCGGGTCACGGCGGCGTCACAGTTGGAACATATAACTGTGACAAGACGAAAAAATGACGCCCGCGCGGCTGTCCGTCGCAGGGTCGTGCAAGTTGATCATCGTGGCCTTTTCAACCTTTGGTAATTCGGGCATTCAGTGACGGTATGACGAGAAGCCGGTCCATGCCTCATTGCTGCCTTTCGCGCGGCCTTGCCGCAATGATCGCGGCGATGATCGCG
>JAUNTL010000036.1 GCA_030538705.1 Paracoccus sp. (in: a-proteobacteria)
CCCGGCAATCGAGGCGGAAATCGAAGCGGAATTGGCCACGGTCATCCTTCCGGTTTGCGCCAGACACCGCGGACGGGCCATCCTTGGGGATGGTCTGTCGCGGCGTGGCGCGGGATTTTTGGTCGGACCTCGGCGGCCCTTAATCTCGGGGTGGTCTCTAGCAATTGTTTTTCGCTCTCGCAACCGCCAGTAACACCGATCCGGCCGGTTTTTGCGGCGCCTGCGAACGCGCCCTTGCGCGCGGCGCGGACCGGCAACGGCAGATAGCGCTCACATGACGGGCGCATTACTGTCGTGTCAGAGGACGCGCGGGCCGGTCAGGGCGGATCGGCGGGCCTTGCCGGCGCGCGGCACCGGCGTCATGGGCCGGCTCGCCGGCCGGGCGCGGGCGGGCGATTCCCCCCAGCACATCAAGGGGGCTGGGCACCCGCGCCCGGCTGCCCGGACCGGCCGGGGCGTGAACCTGTTTGGAGAACTCGGCCCATATCACACCCGCAACCAGCATCGAGGCAATGCGGCCGCCGAGATTTTCCCACCATGTCGCGCTGCGCAGCCAGAAACGCCGGCCCGAAGGCGGAATATAAATTGCCGCCCCGCTGCGTTCGGTGACAAAACCGGCGCCGGCCGCCTGACGCTCGAGCTGTCCGGCCGTATAGCTGCGGCCGAAACCAAAGGGCGTGTTGTCGTTGCGTGCCCACAGCCCGGCGCGGTTGGGCACCATGACAATCATGCGCCCGCCCGGCCCCAGCACACGCGCCGCCTCGTCCAGCAGCGCGCCGGGGTGATCCGATGTCTCCAGCCCGTGCAGCATGACCAGACGGTCAACGCTGCCGGTTTCCAGCGGCCATGCCGTTTCGTCGCACAGAACGGCGTGATTGGGCATGCCCGCAGGCCATGCCATCACCCCTTGCGGCCCCGGCATCAGCCCGGTCACGCGCCGCGCCGTGCCCAGATAGGGCCGCAGCATCGGCACGGCAAAGCCGTAACCCGCCACCGTCATCCCCGTCACCGTCGCCGCAGGCCAGTTCATGACCAGCCGGTCGCGCAGGATGCGCTGCGCCACCCGTCCCAGCGAGCGGGTATAATAAAACCGGCGCAGGTCGACCACGTCGTGATGCATGGGTTGCGTCCCCCAACTCGTGCCGCCAGACTGCCCCCAAATGACCGGAGGTTGCAATGTCCCAAGCCGAGATCGTCACCATCCGCTGCCTGCGCGACAATTATGCCTATCTGCTGCACGCGGCGGGCCGCACCGCCCTGTTCGATGCGCCCGAGGCGGCGCCGGTTCTGGCGGTGCTGCGCAAGCGCGGCTGGGGGCTGGACCAGATCTTGCTGACGCATCACCATGATGATCACATTCAGGCCGTCCCCGAACTGGTGGCCGCCACCGGTGCCCGCGTCACAGGCGCCCGCGCCGACGCCCACCGGCTGCCGCCGCTCGATCATGCGGCCGAGGCCGGCGAAATCATCGCGGTGGCGGGGCTGGATGCTCATGTCATCGACGTATCGGGCCATACCGTCGGCCATATTGCCTTTCACCTGCCCGCCGCAGATGCGGTTTTCACCGGCGACAGCCTGATGGCGCTTGGTTGCGGGCGGATATTCGAGGGGGATGCCGCGATGATGTGGGACAGCCTGAGGCGGCTGGACGCGCTGCCCGCCGATACGCTGATCTGTTCCGGGCATGATTACTGCGCCGGCAACGGGGCCTTTGCGCTGTCGGTGGACCCCGACAATGCCGCGCTTCAGGCCCGGCTGCGTGACATTGCGGCGGCCGCCCGGCCCTGCGCACCCGCAACGCTGGAACAAGAGCGCGCGACCAATCCCTTTCTGCGCGCCGGGTTGCTGGCCGCCGCGCTCGGGCTAAAGGATGCTGGCGCGGCCTTTGCCCGGCTGCGCAAGATGAAGGATGATTTCTGAGCGGACACGCGACATCTTGAAACCTGCATGGGGCGCGCCCAAATTCCGTTCACTCACGCAAGATTTCACCGCTCGCGACAGAATTGACTTGAAACGCGGCTGAATCCGCCAAATCCTTGAACCGATGACGACAGTCTTTGCAGGTGGGCCGCCAAGCCGGCGCCCAAACCGCCGGACAGACTGACAGGAGACCGCAAGTGCCCTCTTTTTCGACCTCACTGGAACAGGCCATCCACGCGGCGCTCGCCCTTGCCAACGAACGCCGGCACGAACTGGCGACGCTTGAACATCTGCTGCTGGCGCTGACCGATGAACCCGATGCGGTGCGCGTCATGCGCGCCTGCAACGTGGATCTGGTCGAGTTGCGCCAGAACCTGACCGATTTCATCGACGACGACCTGGCGACGCTGATCACCGATGTCGAAGGCTCGGAGGCTGTGCCGACCGCCGCCTTTCAGCGGGTGATCCAGCGTGCGGCCATCCATGTCCAAAGCTCGGGCCGGGCCGAGGTGACGGGCGCGAATGTGCTGGTCGCGATCTTTGCCGAACGCGAATCCCATGCCGCCTATTTCCTGCAAGAGCTGGATATGACGCGCTATGACGCGGTGAATTTCATCGCCCATGGTGTCGCCAAAAATCCCGATTTCAACGAGGCCCGCCCGGTCAGCGGCACCGATCAGCCGGTCGAGGACGCCCCCGCCCCGCCCGGCCAGAAGGAAGAGACGGCGCTGCAAAAATACTGTGTCGACCTGAATGCCAAGGCGATTGACGGTGATGTCGACCCGCTGATCGGCCGCGAACCCGAGGTCGAGCGCTGTATCCAGGTGCTGTGCCGCCGGCGCAAGAACAACCCGCTGCTGGTCGGCGATCCCGGTGTCGGCAAGACCGCCATCGCCGAAGGTCTGGCCAAGAAAATCGTCGAGGGCCAGACGCCCGACGTGCTGGCCGGCGCCACGATCTTTTCGCTGGATATGGGCGCGCTCTTGGCCGGCACGCGCTATCGCGGCGATTTCGAGGAGCGCCTGAAAGCCGTCGTCAAGGAGCTGGAAAACCACGAGGATGCGATCCTGTTCATCGACGAGATCCATACCGTGATCGGTGCGGGCGCGACCTCGGGGGGCGCGATGGATGCCTCGAACCTGCTCAAACCCGCGCTGGCGGGCGGCAAGCTGCGCTGCATGGGATCGACCACCTACAAGGAGTTTCGTCAGCACTTTGAGAAGGACCGCGCGCTCTCGCGCCGGTTCCAGAAAATCGACGTGAATGAGCCGTCCGTGCCCGACAGCATCAAGATCCTGATGGGTCTCAAGCCGCATTTCGAGGCGCATCATGATCTGCGCTATACCAATGAGGCGATCAGGACGGCGGTGGAACTGGCCGCGCGCTATATCAACGACCGCAAGCTGCCCGACAGCGCCATCGACGTCATCGACGAGGCCGGCGCGGCACAGCATCTGGTCGCGGAATCGCGCCGGCGCAAGACGATCTCGCCCAAAGAGATCGAGGCAATCGTCGCCAAGATCGCCCGCATCCCGCCCAAGAATGTCACCAAAAGCGATACCGAACTGCTGCGCGATCTCGATACCACGCTCAAGCGGATGGTCTTTGGTCAGGACGGCGCCATCGACGCGCTGTCCTCGGCGATCAAGCTGGCGCGGGCGGGGCTGCGCGAACCCGAAAAGCCGATCGGCAACTATCTGTTCGCCGGCCCGACCGGCGTCGGCAAGACCGAGGTCGCCAAACAGCTTGCCAATACGCTTGGGGTCGAGCTGCTGCGTTTCGATATGTCGGAATATATGGAGAAACACGCCGTTTCCCGCCTGATCGGCGCGCCGCCGGGCTATGTCGGCTTTGATCAGGGCGGGCTTCTGACCGATGGCGTCGACCAGCATCCGCATTGCGTGCTGCTGCTTGACGAGATCGAAAAGGCCCACCCGGATGTGTTCAACATCCTGCTGCAAGTCATGGATCATGGCAAGCTGACCGACCATAACGGGCGGCAGGTGGATTTCCGCAACGTGATCCTGATCATGACCTCGAACGCGGGGGCCTCTGACATGCAAAAGGCCGCCATCGGCTTTGGCCGTGACCGCCGCGAGGGCGAGGATACCGCCGCGATCGAGCGCACCTTCACGCCGGAGTTCCGCAACCGTCTGGATGCGGTCATCAGCTTTGCGCCGCTCGCGCGCGAGACGGTGGTTCATGTGGTCGAAAAGTTCATCCTGCAACTTGAGGCGCAGCTGATGGACCGCAACGTCAATATCGAGCTGTCGCCCGGGGCCGCCGACTGGCTGGCCGAGCGCGGTTACGACGAAAAGATGGGCGCCCGCCCGCTTGGCCGTGTCATTCAGGAGACGATCAAGAAGCCGCTGGCCGAGGAATTGCTGTTCGGCCGGCTGACCAAGGGCGGTCTGGTCAAGGTGCGCATCGAGAACGACAAGCCCGTGTTCGACATCTCTGGTCCCGATGCGCCGCGCCTTGGCGGCAAGGCCACGCCGCCGCTTCTGACGGCGGAATGAACCGGCCTGCGGCCCCGCCATCACGGCGGGGCCGTTTCGTTTCACCGTTTTCACCGTGCCACGGTGGTGCAGATGCGGCCTGTCACCGCCGCTAGCTGGCCGCAGCCCCGGCAACGGATCAAAAAACCCGATCCCGCAACCGGCAGCAATGGCAGGGGCAGCGACAGGATGGACCCGCGCCGCGCGGGACCGGCGCAGCCCGGCGCGCGCACGGCCCTCTGGCATGGGTTCAATGGCCCGGCCTTCGCACAGCCCGCTGGCGATCCCTGCCCCCCGCGCCGCAGGCCCGCAGTGATAACGCGATGCCCTGCGATCCGGTGGCTGCTTGACCGCGAAACCACATCACGACCATAAATGGCCGGCTTCCTGTCGCTGATGATCGGCCATGTATCTGCTCGCGCTTGTTCTCGCCCTCGCGGCCATTCCCGCGCTGCTGTTCTATGGCATCGCGGTTGCGCTGCGTGACCGCCGGGTCTGGCGGCTGTGGGCGGCACTCGGGCTGATGGCGGTGCTGTTGATGGGGCTGGCCGTGTGGATTTATTTCGGCCCCGGCAGCGGTGGCGGCTACGGGCCTGAGTTCGCCGTCATGCTCTTTTTGATCTATATCGCCCTGCCGGCCATGATCTTTGGGCTCTGCGGCGCGCTTTTGGGGCGATATGTGGCGCGCAGACAGCAGGCGCGGGCGGATAAGGGGCACCCTCGCGGCAGCCGGGGATAGAGGGCGGCAAGGGAACGGGCCGCACGCGCCCGCATCAGAATCGCTGCCCCGGTCTGCTGCGGGTCACGCCGGCGCGCGGTGCCAAACCATCGGGCGGGCAAAAGCGCAGCCATGCCGCCCTGTCCGCAGCGGTTCAGCCGCTGCCTGTCACCGCCGGACAGGCCGAAATACGCAATCAGGGTGTTGTGACAGCAGCGGCTATCACCATGCGGACCGCAACCGGATGCCGCGGGCGGAATGACTGTTCCGGGCCGGAGGGATCTGCTTTCACGCGCGGCCGCGGCGCACAGGCTCCCCGATTACAAGCCTGTCCGACGCGAAACCCCGGGCATATCAGCCCCGCGTTTCGCGGACCTTGGCCGCCAGATCGCGGGCGATGCCATAGGCGCCCTTGACCCGGTCGGCGTCGGTTTTCCAGTCGCGCCGCAGCACCAGCTTGTTGCCGTCGATTTTCGCCTGCCCGCGCTGATCGGTCAGGAACTCGACCAGACCGGCGGGGTTCGGGAACTTGTCGTGATGAAACTGCACCGTCGCGCCCTTTGGCCCGGCATCAAGCCGCGCAATATTGGCCCGGCGCGCCATGGCCTTGATGCGGATGACGTTCATCAGCGTGTTCACCTCGCGCGGCAGGGGGCCGAAACGGTCGATCAACTCGGCGGCAAAGCCTTCCATCTCGACCTTGCTGGCAAGGTTCGACAGGCGACGATAAAGACCCAGCCGGACATCCAGATCGGCGACATAGGATTCAGGGATCGTCACCGGCACGCCGAGGTTCAGCTGCGGTGCCCATTCATCTTCGGGCGTGCCCTCGATATCGCCCGATTTCAGCCTGGCGATGGTTTCCTCAAGCATGGCCTGATAAAGTTCAAAGCCGACCTCCTTGATATGGCCGGATTGTTCCTCGCCCAGAAGGTTGCCCGCGCCGCGCAGGTCCAGATCCTGCGAGGCAAGGTTGAAGCCCGCCCCAAGCCCGTCGATATTGCCCAGAAACCGCAGCCGCCGCTCGGCCTGCGGGGTCAGGGGCGCGCGCGGTCTGGTCGTCAGATAGCAATAGGCCCGCGTCCGCGAACGTCCGACCCGGCCACGGATCTGATACAGCTGCGCCAGCCCGAACATGTCGGCGCGCCAGACCACCATCGTATTGGCCGTCGGGATATCCAGCCCGCTTTCAACGATCGTCGTCGCCAGCAGAACGTCATACTGGCCATCATAAAATGCGTTCATCCGCTGATCGAGATCGCCCGCCGCAAGCTGACCATGAGCAACGATAAAGCTGACCTCGGGGACATGCTCGCGCAGCCAATCCTCGATCTCGGGCAGATCGGTGAGGCGCGGCACGACAAAAAAGGACTGCCCGCCGCGATATTTCTCGCGCAGCAATGCCTCGCGGATGGTGACGCTGTCAAATTCGCTGACATAGGTGCGGATCGACAGCCGGTCGACGGGCGGCGTGCCGATGATCGACAGATCGCGCACTCCCGACAGCGACAGTTGCAGCGTGCGCGGGATCGGCGTGGCGGTCATGGTCAGGACATGGACATCGGAACGCAGTTCCTTCAGCCGTTCCTTATGGGCCACGCCGAAATGCTGTTCCTCGTCGATGACCAGCAGGCCGAGATCGCGGAATTTCACCGACTTCGCCAGCACCGCATGGGTGCCGACAACGATATCGACGCTGCCATCGGCAAGGCCCGCGCGGGTCGCCGCCGCCTCTTTGGCGGAAACGAAACGCGACAGCGCGCGCAGGTTCAGCGCCGTGCCCCGGAAACGCTCGGCAAAGCTGCGCGCATGCTGGCGTGCCAGCAGCGTGGTCGGCGCGATCACCGCGACCTGCTTGCCCTGAGAGGCCGCGATATAGGCCGCGCGCATCGCCACCTCGGTCTTGCCGAAACCGACATCGCCGACGATCAGCCGGTCCATGGGGCGACCGGCGGCCAGATCGCCGGCCACATCCTCGATCGCGGCCATCTGGTCATCGGTCTCGGAATAGGGAAAGCGGGCAGAGAACGCCTCCCAGTCGTGATGTTCGGGTTCCAAAACAGGCGCGGATCGCAGCAGGCGTTCGGCAGCGACGCGCATCAGCTTATCGGCGATCAGGCGGATACGTTCCTTCAGCCGCGCCTTGCGGGCCTGCCACGCGCCGCCGCCAAGCCGGTCGAGCAGCCCTTCTTCATGGCCGTAACGCGACAGCAGTTCGATATTCTCGACCGGCAGGAACAACCGGTCGCCACCGGCATATTCCAGTGCCACACAATCATGGGGAACGCCGCCTGCCGTGATGGTTTCCAGCCCCGTATAGCGGCCGATACCATGTTCCGTATGAACGACCAGATCACCGGGGCTGAGCGCGGTCGCATCGCGCAGGAAATTCTCGGCCCGGCGGCGCTTGCGTGCCCCCCGGATCAGCCGGTCGCCCAGCACGTCCTGTTCCGAGATCACCGCCAGCCGGCCCGTCGCCGCGCCCTCGGTCACAAAGCCCTCTTCAAGCGGCCAGACAGCCAGACCAAGAGCGCCGGTCTGATCGGACAGATCGTCAAGCCGCGCGATATCAGGTGCGCCGGCGATCCCCTCATCGGCAAGCAGCCCGCGCAGACGCTCGCGCGCGCCATCCGAAAATGTCGCGATCACCACCCGGTGTTTTTCTTGCAGCACCCGGATATGAGCGGCAAGCGCGGCGAACAGATCCAGCTTTTCCGCCTGACGCTCGGGCGCGAAACTGCGCCCCGTGCGCCCGCCTGCATCCAGTACCCCCGGACCCGGCGGCGCGGGCGGCACCGACAGGCGCAGCTGCCGCCGGCCCGCCAGCCAGCCCCGCCATCCGGCATCATCGGCAAACAGCGATTCAGGGGCGACCGGGCGATAGATGCTGTCACTGCCCTTGCGGCCCATGGCCTCGCGGCGGGCGGCATATTGCTCGTGGATCATGTCCCAGCGGGCCGTGCGCACCTGATCCAGCCGGTCGTCCATCATCACCGCGGCACCGGGGAGATAGTCAAACAGGCTGTCAAGACGCGCGTGAAACCACGGAAGCCAGTGTTCGGCCCCGGCCAGCTTGCGCCCCGCGCTGACCGCCTCATAAAGCGGATCATTGGCCCCGCCGCCATATTCGCGGCGATAGGTGGTGCGAAAGCGGCTGATCGCCTCCTCGTCCAGAATGACCTCGGACATGGGCACGAGTTCCAGCCGGTCCAGCTTGCCGGTGCTGCGCTGTGTCGCGGGATCAAGACGGCGCAGGCTTTCCAGCAGATCGCCGAACAGATCCAGACGCAGCGGACCCGACGGGCCGGGCGGCCAGATGTCGATGATCCCGCCGCGGATGGCGTAATCGCCCGGCTCGGTCACGGTCGGCGCCTGCGAGAACCCCATCCGCGCCAGCCAGCCGCGCAGCCCGGCCTCGTCCATGCGCGAGCCGGGACGCGCGGTAAAACTGGCCGCGGCCACGGTTTCGCGCGGCGGCACCCGCTGGAGCGCCGCATTCAGCGTCGTCAGCAGAACAAAGCTGCCCTCCCCCATCCCATGCGCAAGCGCGGCCAGCGTCGCCATGCGGGCGGCCATGATTTCAGGCGCCGGCGACACCCGGTCATAGGGCGTCGTATCCCATGCCGGAAATTCCAGCACCGGCAGGGTGGGCGCAAAAAAGCGCAGGCCCGCGCGCATGGCCTCGGCCCGGCGGTCGTCGCGGGCGATATGGATCACGGGACCGCGCGCGGCCTCGCGCGCCAGAAGGGCGGCGTCAAAGCCCTCGGGGGCGCCGGAAAGGGTGATGATGTCAGCCATGCCGGTCAGATAGCGCGCGCGGCGACGGGGTCAAGGGCGCGGGCCATGTCACAGCCCGAAGGGGTGGCGCAAAAGCCAAAGGGCGCCCCACCATGCCGTGCCCGCCAGGGCAATGACGCTGACCGCCATATGGATAAGGCGATAGCGGTTGATCCGGCGCAATGCCTCGGCCGCGATCGCCCTGACATCCCCGCCGCGCAGCAAAACGCCGCGCAGACGATGCGCCAGCCAGATCTGCACTCCCGCCAGCAGGGCCAGCGGCGCGCCCAGCAGGGTCAGCGCCTGCGCCATCTCCAGCCCCGAATGAAAGCCCAGCACCGCAAGCGCGGTGATCACAAAACAGACCAGCCCCACCGCCAGAACCGGGACGATCCCGCCCATGTGCCGGCGCGGCAGTTGCAGCGACAGCCAGTCCAGCAGCTCAACCGCGCCCGCCGGCTCATCCGGGCCGGGTTCGCGCAAAGCGCGCTCGGCACGGATCAGCACATCATTGGGCACCCCCAGCACCGCGCGCCCGGCCAGTGACCAGACCGCGACCAGAACCAGCCAGAACCACGGCGAGGAAAACGACCTTGCATCAAGAAGAAGGATAAACTGCTGGAAATACACGCGGGGAAGCCTGCTTGTCGTGACGCGATGGTCAGCTTAAAACAGCGGCTGACTAAGGAAAAGGCCCATGCCATGACCCATCCGATCCTTGCCCCCTACCCGCTCGGCCGCCTGCGCCGGATCCGCCGCACGCCGGGCCTGCGCGATATGATGGCCGAGACCCGCATCACCGCCGCTGATCTGATCTGGCCGGTCTTTGTGACCGAGGTCGCGGGCGCCGATATCGAGATCCCGTCCATGCCGGGGGTGCGCCGCCTGACGCTGGACGGGCTGCGCGCGGCGGCCGAACGCGCGGCGCGCGCCGGGATCCCGGCGATCTGCATCTTTCCCCATTCCTCGGACGACGGCCGGACCGAGGGCTGCGAACGTGCATGGGATCCCGAAAATATCGGAAATCAGGCGATCCGCGCCGTCAAAGAGACGGTGCCCGAACTGGCGGTGATGACGGATATCGCGCTCGATCCCTATAACGCCAACGGCCATGACGGCATCGTGCGCGGCGGCGAGATCGTCAACGACGAAACCGTTACCTGTCTGGTCCGCATGGCGCTGGCGCAGGTCGATGCCGGGGCGGATATTCTTGGCCCTTCGGATATGATGGACGGGCGTATCGGCGCGCTGCGCGCCGCGCTCGAGGACGCTGGTCACAGCCATGTCGCGATCATGTCCTATGCGGCGAAATTCGCCAGCGCCTTTTACGGCCCGTTCCGCGAGGCGGTCGGTGCGGGGGCGCGGCTGGTCGGCGACAAGAAAACCTATCAGGTCAATCCCGCCAACCGTGACGAGGCCATGCGCTGCATCGCCCGCGATCTGGCCGAGGGCGCCGATATGGTCATGGTCAAGCCGGGCATGCCCTATCTGGATATCTGCCGCATGGCGCGCGACCGCTTTGCCGCGCCGACCTTTGCCTATCAGGTCAGCGGCGAATATGCGATGATCGAGGGCGCGATCCGTCAGGGCTGGCTGAGCCGCGACGCGGTCATGGAAAGCATCCTGGCATTCAAACGCGCCGGCTGTGACGGGGTGCTGACCTATTTCGCGCCTGAAATCGCCGAAGCTCTGGCCTGATCGGGGTAAATCCGTTAGTATTTCCTCAAAATAATGAGGAAATGACATGGGACACCGCAACATCTGGACGCGCCGGGCCGTTCTGGGCGGGATTGCTGCCGGGGCCGGGCTGGCCCTGGCGGGATGCAATAACGGGCTGGGTGCCAATGCGACGCAGACGCTGGAAGGCCGCGTGAACGGCACGCTGAACGAATTGTTCACCCGCTATCCCAACGCCCGCCCGCTGGTCGAGAATGCCCGTGGCGTTCTGGTCATGCCGGTGATGACACAGGCCGGGTTCGGCATCGGCGGCTCTTATGGCGAGGGCGCGCTGCGTGTCGGCGGGCAGACGGTTGATTTCTATTCGGCGGCGCAGGCATCCATCGGGCTTCAGGCCGGGGCGCGGCAATATGCCCATCTGCTGGTCTTCCAGACCGACAAGGCGCTGTCGGATTTCCGCGCCTCGCCCGGCTGGGTTGCCGGTGCGGGGGCGTTTTATGCGCTGCCGGCCGAGGGGATGAGCTATAGCACCGATACCGTCACACGCGATCACCCGGTCGTGGCGATGATCTTTGGTGAAACCGGGGTCATGGCTGGCGCGGCAATCGAAGGGGTGAAATACACCCGCATCATCCCGTCCTCGCTGGCCGCGCGCTGATCACCCGGCACAAGGGCGGATCACGGGCCGCTCAGGGGCGGATCACGATAGCCGCATGCGCGGTCTCGTCAGGCATGACCGGAATATGGTGATCTGCCTGTCCCATGGATATGCCGGACATGAAAAAGGGGGCGCCCTGCCCCCTTTGCAACCCGCCTGTCAGGGCCGGACGGATCAGCCGCCGGCGATGATGCGCACATAATTGCGGGTTTCGCGGTAAGGCGGGATGCCGCCATGTTTCTGCACCGCGCCCGGCCCGGCGTTATAGGCCGCCAGCGCCAGCCGCCAGTCGCCGAACTGATTATACATCATCCGCAGATAGCGCGCCCCGCCATCCAGATTTTGCAGCGGATCATGCGGATTCACACCCAGTTGCGCCGCCGTGCCCGGCATCAGCTGCGCCAGACCCATCGCGCCCTTGTGCGAACGCGCATTCGGGTTCCAGCGGCTTTCCTGATTGACCAGCCGCAGGAACAGCGCCTCAGGGATGCCATGCTTGCGCGCCGCGGCCTGGGCATGGGGGATAAACTGCGAATTGCGGCCCGAATAAGCCTTGGTCGAGATCGTCGGCGACAACTCGATGGTCGTGACATTGACGACCTCGCGCCCGGTCGGGCGCAGGCGCTTGGATTGCTTGTACTGGGCGGCGAGACGCGAATCCATCAACTGGCGCTGACGGTCGAATTGTTGGGCGCGGTTGCGTTCGCTGACCTTGCGCAGGTTCAGCCCTTCGGCATGAACCACCGGGGCGGAAACCGTGCCCGCACAGGCCGCAATCAGCCCGACCTTGATGCAGAAGCGAAGATTTTCCAGCAACTTACCCATCATGTCCCTACTACCCGTGCCTGTTCTGTTTTGTGCTGACTATACCCGATTTCGCTTGTCCCGCCAGCCGTTTGACCCGAGGGTTCCATCGCATTTCGGGATCGGCGGAAATTCGCCCAAAACCCCCGCAGGCATGGCGACGCGCCGCCGGCCCGCAAAGCGCTTGCCCCACGACCCGGCGCCGCGCTAGAGGTGCGCGCAGGTAGTATGAAAGGCAAAAGATGGCAGGCAGCGTCAACAAAGTGATCCTGATCGGCAATCTGGGACAGGATCCCGAGGTCCGCACGTTCCAGAACGGCGGCAAGGTGGTAAACCTGCGCATCGCCACCTCGGAGACCTGGAAGGACCGCAACTCGGGCGAGCGGCAGGAACGCACCCAGTGGCATTCCGTCGCGATCTTTTCCGAGCCGCTGGCCCGCGTGGCCGAGCAATATCTGCGCAAGGGCAGCAAGGTCTATATCGAAGGCCAGCTTGAAACCCGCAAATGGCAGGATCAGTCCGGTCAGGACCGCTATACGACCGAGGTCGTTCTGCGCCCCTTCCGCAGCGAACTGACCATGCTTGACGGGCGCGGCGAAGGCGGCGGCGGGCGTGGCGGTCAGGGCAGCTATGGCGGCGGTCAGGGCGGTTACGGTGACGGCGGCTATGGCGACAGCCCTGCGGGCAGCAGCGGCGGGGGCAGCGGTGGCGGGGGCAGCAGCAGCCGGTCCGATTTCGATGACGAGATCCCGTTCTGATCCGGCTCGACAGACGAACGAACATCACACCCCCTCCGCTTTCGCGGCAGGGGGTGTTTTCATGTCCGATACCTGCCGGCGGCTCAGCGCGCTGAAACCTGCCCGAGCGGTTCAGTAAGCAGCCCCGCCAGCAGACCCAGCGGCCCCAGATCCCCGGGCCGGTAGGCCCCGGCCGGGCCATTGAGCGACAACACCCCGATCACCCGGCCCCGGTCGAGAACCGGCGCGCAGGCACAGCAGTAACAGCCAAGCCCAAGGATCAGATCCGCATCGGGAAAGGCCCAGCGGATCGCCTCCTCGCCCTCGCCCAGCCAGGACTGCCCGGCCTCCAGCACGACCGCGCCCCATGGCGTGCCGCCCATCGGCTTGAACCGGCCGGTCGGATAATCCTGCGGATGCGAGCTGAAAACGCGGCGGATCTCCTGCCGCGCGGGGTGGTTTTCCAGCACGGTCAGGAAGGTGAAACCGAACGCATGCCGGCACAGCTCGGCCACCCCGGCGAACGAGGTGGCCGGCACCGGCATGGCCACGCCATGCGCGCCCGGCGACACAAGGGTATCAGTCATGGAAATCACCCGTAGAGAAGATTGGGAAGCCACAGCGCAATGCCGGGAAAGGCCCAGAGCAGCCCGACACCCAGCAGCATCAGCAAAAAGAAGGGAAATGCGGCGCGCGCGACATAGCCAATCGGCCGCCCGGATATTCCCTGCAACACAAAGAGGTTGAAACCAACCGGCGGCGTGACCTGCGCCATCTCGACCATCAGCACGAGATAGATCCCGAACCAGATCGGATCAAACCCCGCCTGCGTCGCCAGAGGCAGGGCAATCGGCAGGCTCATCACAACGATCGAGTTCCCGTCCAGAAAAAGGCCCAGCCCGAGGTAAAACAGTGACAGCACCGCCAGCAAGGCAAAGGGCGACAGCTCAAGCGCCGCAATGGCGCCCGCAACATTCGCGGGGATATGCAGATAACCCATGGCCGATGACATGAAGGCCGCAACGATCAGGATCGAGCAGACCATGGTCGAGGTCTGCAACGCCCCCATCAGCGTCTCGCGCAGCAGCCGCAGCGAAAGCTGGCCGGTCACCCCGGCAATCGCAATCGCGGCAAGAACGCCGACGGCGGCGGCCTCGGACGGGGTGGCGATGCCGGAATAGATCGAGCCGAGAACGATCACCATCAGCGTGATCAGTGGCAGCAGGTCAAGCAGCGCGCGCGCGAAATCTGCGGGACGGTAACGCGGACGTTCCGCCGGCACGAGGCTGGGGTCAAGAACCGCCCGGATCATCACATAGCCCGAATAAAGCCCGGCAATCATCAGCCCCGGCACGACGCCGGCCGCAAACAGCCGGCTGACCGACTGTTCAGCCAGAATGCCATAGACGATCATCACGATCGAGGGCGGGATCAGCAGGCCCAGACTGCCCGCGCCGGCCAGCGATCCCAGCGAGATACGCTGATCATAACCCCGCGCCTCAAGCGCCGATGTGGTGATCTTGCCGACCGTCGCCGTCGTGGCGGGCGACGAGCCCGAAACCGAAGCGAACATCGCGCAGCCCAGCACATTAGTGTGCAGCAGACGGCCGGGGATATAGTCGACAAAGGGCGAAAGGCCGCGGAACAGGCGCGCCGAGATATCGGTGCGAAAGATGATCTCGCCCATCCAGATGAACATCGGGATCGCCGCAAGCTCCCATCCTGATGAGTAACGATAGATGATATTCGCCGCGATGGTCCCGATCCGGCCGGGATCCATCCCCTGCAAAAAGAACAGCGCCGAAAACGCAACCAGACCAAGGCTGGCAAACACCCATACGCCAAGCCCGAGGAAAACCAGCAAAAGTATCAGAACGATTGCCGCAGGAAACAATGCCTCCATATCCGTGATCTCCCGCCGTTATTCGGTGAAAAGACGCGCCGCGCGCGGGGCCAGACTGGGATGGCCGTAGAGATGGCGCAGCCCAAAGGCGACAAGCTGGATCAGGAAAATGCCCAGCCCGATCATCATCGCGGATTCCGGTATCCAGGTGGGCACCGCGGCCAGCGATGACGACACGGTGCCCCGGCTCCAGGCGCGGGCGGCGCGCAGCCAGAACATCCAGATCAGACCGGCCGTCGCCAGCGCGACGACGAATGCAGACACGGCACTGAAAAGATCCCGCCCACGTGGTGACAGCCGCGACAAGATCAGGTTCACACGGATCAGTTCTTCATGTTCAAGAACATAGCCAAGCGACCAGATCACACAGACCGAGACCGCATAGCCGACGAATTCATCCGTCACAAAGGTCGAGGTCGAAAAGACCGAGCGCAGCACGATCTCCAGCAGGATCACGCCGACCATGAAAACCACCGCCAGCGCCGCCACCACAGCACCGATACGCGACAAAGCATAGGCAAAGGCATAGAAACGAAACATGGATTTTCCCCGACCGGATATGATCGCGCGCCCGAACCATCGGCAGGCATCACCAAGACGCGCCCGGACCAGCCAGACGGGCGCGCCGGCGGGTTTATTGTGCGTTATAGGCGTCCAGAACCGCCTGCGCGCGCGGGCCGGTCTTTTGCGTCCAGTCCGCGATAAAGGGCTGCGCGGCATCCGACAGAAACGCCGAGAACTCGGGCGATATCTCTTCAATCACGGTCATGCCATGTTCACGCATGGTCGCATAATCCTGCGCCGTCAGGGTCTGGACCTGTTCCCAGCCGAATGCCTCGGCCTCGGCGGCGGCGTCCAGAACGGCCTGCCGGGTTTCGGGGCTGAGTGCATCGAATGCGTCACGGTTGATATGGATACCCTGCAATGAGGCGGCATAGTTCACGGCGGTGAAATGCGACTGATATTCCCACATCTGCACACCGACACCGCCATTGGCCGAGGTCAGCACCGAATCGATTGCCCGTGTCGAAAGCTGCGCCGGCACATCTGACCAGGCGACCTGGATCGGGAATGCCCCGACCGCGCGCATCGTCTCGGTCGAGGCGACGTCATAGGTGCGGACCTTGGTGGCGCGGATCTCCTCGGGGGTTTCAAACGCCTTGTTCCCCCACATCCCCGAGGACGGCCACGGCGTCACGGCCAGCAAAAGCTGGTTATTCTCCTCCAGTGCCTTGGCATATTCAGGCCGGGCCAGATCATAAAGGCGGGCGACATCGGTAATCGTCGGCGCCAGGAACGGCAGCGATGAAAGCTGAAAGATCGGGTCAATCCCCGGCCAGAAAACAAAGGCCGACGACGCCGCCTGAATGGCACCATCCCCCACCGCATCGAACTGATCGACGCTTTTATATCCAAGCGCCGAGCCATGGTGAACCATGATGGTCAGATCACCGCCCGACTTTTCGGCAACCGCGCGGGCAAAAACCTCGGCGGTCTGACCCTGAAGAGAGCCAGCGGGATATTCGCTGGACAGATCCCATGTCCCGGCAAGCACCGCCTGAACCGGAAGCACGAAGCAGGCGGCAGTCAGAAACAGTTTCTGAAGCATGTTAAAGTTCCCTGTTGATGATGCCTGTTGCGGGCATTTTCGTTGCGGCGCACGGGGTGCCGGACACGAATCCAAGGCCAGAGCAAAGAGGGTCTTTACGCAGCTTTCAGACTGTGCTGTCTTTAAGTTACATACATCATTGTCCGCAAATCAAGCCGCATTTTCGGACCCGCTCACGATATCACAACCAACTGTTTCAACAGAAAGACCGCCATGAAATCGCTTATGATCCGCAATGCCGTCATCATTGACGGAACCTCGCCCGAGGCAGGGCCGCCGGTCGATATCGTCATCGAAAACGGCCGATTCGCCGAGGTCGGCGCCGGCATCAGATTTACCGCCGACGAAGAGCTGGACCTGCATGGAAAAACAGTCATGCCCGGGCTGATCGACTGTCATGTCCATGTCATCGCGACAACCGCCAACCTGGGCCAGAATGCCGAACTGCCGAATTCTCTGGTGGCGCTTCGGGCCGCCGGGATCATGCGCGCGATGCTGATGCGCGGCTTTACCACGGTGCGCGATCTCGGCGGGGCGGACCGCGGCCTTCAGATGGCAATCGAAGAGGGGCTGATCGAGGCGCCGCGGCTGGTGATCTGCGGCAAGGCCCTGTCACAGACCGGCGGGCATACCGATTACCGCGGTGCGTTCCATAACCGTGATGTGTCCTATTACCCCGACAAGCTGGGCGCACTCGGCCGCGTCTGCGACGGTGTGGCAGAGGTTCAGCGGGCCGCACGCGAAGAAATCAAGAACGGCGCCCAGTTCGTCAAGATCATGGCCGACGGCGGCGTCTCCTCGCCCTCGGACCCGATCGGCTATCAGGTCTTTTCCACAGGCGAGATCAAGGCCGCCTGCGAGGTCGCGCGCGGTTTCGGCACCTATGTCTCGGCCCATCTTTATGACGACGCGGCGATCACGCGGGCGCTGGATTGCGGGGTTGAATGTATCGAACATGGCAACCTGATCGGCGACGGGAACATCGCGCGGATCGCACGCGAAGGACAGGTCATCGTGCCGACGAACATCACATATGACTGCCTTGCCAGGGTCGGCGCCGAATATGGCCTGCCGCCGGAATCCGTGGCCAAGATCGAGGATGTGCGCAGCGCCGGGCTGGAGCGTCTGGCCAAGCTGCATGCGGCAGGCGTTGTCATGGGTTACGGCTCTGATCTTCTGGGCGGCATGCAGGATCAGCAGTCGGGCGAGTTTACCTTGCGCGGGCGTTACCTGCCGGCCGATGCGGTGATCCGTTCGGCGACGGTCGATGCCGCGCGCGTGCTGCGCCGCGAGGGCGAGATCGGCACTATCGCTGCGGGCGCGCATGCCGATCTGATCGTGGTCGAGGGCAATCCGCTGAGCGACCTGTTCCTGCTGACCGGACAGGGCAAGCACCTGTCGCTGATCCTTCAGGGCGGCAAGGTCATCAAAAACATGCTGTAGCAGCTATTGTTCACGCGCCAGCCCGGCGATGTCGATCTGGCGCGTGATCTGCTTCCACATCCGCAAAAGCCGCAGCGCCATATCGTCCGAGCTGTCCAGGCTCTTGTGAACGGCGATGCCGCGCAGCACCGCCAGCATCAGCTGGACAAAGGTCGCGTCACGGTCATTGTCCAGCGATCCGCCCAGAATTTCGACCACCCGGCAATCACGCCGCGCGATCCAGGCGTCGTTAATCTGACGCAGGCGGCCGCCCAGCTCATTATCCTGACGTGCGGCCAGCATCATCTCGATCGCGGCGATATAGCGCGGGGTCGAAAATATCGCCGTCCACAGCGCATCGGCCATGTCTTCGGCGCTCATCTGCGGCGGATCAAAGGTGGCACCCAGCGGATAGCGCCCGCCCCAGCTGTCAACCAGATACTGGAATGCGGCCGCCATCAGGTCGTTGCGTGTCGGGAACTGATGGGTCAGCGCCCCGCGCGAGACATTGGCCTTTTGTGCGATCAGCGTCGTCGAGATACGTTCGTATCCGACCTCGACAAGCGCATCCAGGGTCGCCTCACAGACACCGGTGCGGGTCGCAGCAGAGCGTTCGGCCTGCGTCCGGCGCGGCTGCGCCTGAGCGCGGCGCGCGCCCTGCTCGGACAAAGCGGGTGGGCTGGCGGTCTCGCCTTGCTGGTTGGTCATGCAATCCTCTTATCTCGCGGGCATTCTGGCCGGTTTTCCGGCAGCCTGTCCAGTTTATGATTTACAAACAGATTTGATTGTTTCTAACATTGAAAAAATCGCCCGGCCGACCAATGACGGCGATCATCCCCAACATGGAGTCAATTGCATGAAGAACGCGATCCTCACCCTTGGCCTGCTTGCCGCGACCGCCTGCCCCGCCATTGCGCAGACGACATTCATTGCCAACTCCTTCTATGAGGCCGAGCATCCGCTGAGCAAATACGGCTATGTCGAATGGGCCGATATCGTGAAAGACCTGTCCGGCGGCGATCTGGTGCCGCAGGTCTATACCGGGACCGTTCTGCTGGCCCCGCGTGCCGCACTTCAGGGCGTTCAGGACAATATCGTTCAGGTCGTCAACCATGCCGCGATCTATACCCCCTCAGAGCTGCCGGTCGCCAATGCGATTCAGGAGCTGAGCTTTAACTATGCCGACCCCAAGGTGATGATCTTTGCCAATACCGATTTCTCGACCCATAACCCGGCCCAGCTTCAGGAATGGGCTGACAACCGGGTCGTTTATCTGGGCGGTTACGCAACACCGCCCTATGTGCTGTTTTGCACCTCGCCGGTCACCAACCTGCAAGAGTTCCGCGGCAAGCGTATCCGCACCGCAGGCTCTGCCGTCTCGCTCTGGGTCGAAGAGGCCGGCGGCGTGCCGGTCAATGTGCCGTCATCCGAAATGTATACCGGGCTTGAACGTGGCTCGCTCGACTGCGCGAGCAATGCGGCCAACGATCTGATCGACCGCTCGCTGCACGAGGTTGCCAAACATACGACCTTGCTGCCGACCGGCATGTATTGGGTGGGGCCGGAATGGGGTGCCAACCCCGGTTTCTGGGCGGGGCTGACGCCCGAGCAGCGGCGGATCATGATGGAGGCATCCGCCCGCGCCATGGCACGTATGGTCATCAACTATACCGCCCGCGCCGATGCGGCCCTCGAACAGGCGCGCGAAATGGGCAATACCATCCACGAGCCGGCCGGGGATCTGATGGCCTCGGTCACCGCCTATCGCGAAAAATCGGCGGATGCGGCCTATGAGGCGGCGGCCGGAAAATTCGGACTGGCCAACGGGCAAGAGGTCATCGACGATTTCCGCGCCACGGTCGCCAAATGGGAGGGTCTGCTGGCAGGCGTCGATACCAATGACGAGGATGCACTGACCGCCCTCGCCATATCCGAGATCTACGACCATCTGGACCCGGCCAGCTACGGCCTCAACTAAGCCCCGCCCCCGCGCCGGGCCACGCAAGCCCGGCGCATCCCATCAAGCGGAGTCTGCAATGACAGCGGCATTCAACCGGGCGGCCGGCCTGCTCAACGGGCTGTTTCTGGTCGCCGGCGGCATCTTCATGGTTCTGATGATGCTCCATATCGCGGCCGAGGTGATCTTGCGCTATTTCGGCGTCGTCATGCACGGCACGCTCGAGGTCGTGTCCTTTTACTACATGGTCTGTGTGGTCTTTCTTCCGATGGGCTATGTCGAGCTGCGTAACGAGCATATCCGCGTCGATCTGTTCGCGCAGATGATGCCCGTCTCCGCCCAGCTTGCGCTTTATGTGATGGCCTGCCTGCTGGGGCTTTTGTTCTTTGGCATGCTGGGCTGGCAGACATTTCAGGATGCGATGCGGGCAACCAGAGGCGGGCAGACCGCCATGGCAAATTTCACCTTCTACATCTGGCCGGCGCGTTGGGCGCTGCCGATCGGCTTTGCCGGGCTGTGCTGCGCGGTTCTGGCCAACTTGATGCGCGCGCTGGCGACACGGCGGGCACTTTAGGGAGCAGGGGCGATGAGCAATCTGGAAATCGGCATTGCCGGAACGGTCGCGGCGCTTGTGCTGATCGCATTGCGGGTGCCGATCGGGCTGGCGCTCGGGCTGGTATCGGTTCTTGGAATCGCGGCGATGTTCAGCCTGCCTGTCGCCTGGGGGATGATCTCGGCCACGCCGTTCGACTATGTCGGTCAGTGGGAGCTGTCGGCCGCGCCGATGTTTTTGCTGATGGGTTATCTGTGTTCGACCACCGATATGACACGCGGGCTGTTTGCGGCCCTGCGGCTGGCGCTGGCGCGTCTTCCGGGCGGGCTGGCGGTTGCCTCTGTCGGGGCCTGCGCCTTTTTCGCGGCCGCCGCCGGCTCGTCGGTGGCAACGGCCTCGGCCATGTCGCGCATCGCGGTGCCCGAAATGCTGCGCAACGGCTATGACAAAGGGCTGGCGACGGGCACCATTGCCGCATCCGGCACGCTTGGCTCGCTTATTCCGCCCTCGGTGCTGATGATCCTTTACGGGGTTTACGCACAGGTCTCGGTCGGGCAGCTGTTCATGGCCGGCTTTATTCCCGGCATTCTGTCCGCGCTGATCTATATGGCGATGATCGTCCTGCGCGTCAGGCTGAAGCCGAGCCTTGCCGGCAACGCCCGGATCGTGATCACCGACGAGGACCGCCGCCTGATCCGCCGCGAGATCTGGCCGCTGCCGGTGCTGATCCTGTCGGTTCTCGGCGGGATCTTTTCGGGCCTGTTTTCGCCGACAGAGGCCGGTGCCATCGGCGCCTTTATCGCGGCCCTGATCGCGTTTTCGCGGGGCAAGCTGACGCGCGCGGCGGCCTTTGAGGCGATAAGACAGGCGATCATCTCGACCGCTTCGATCTTTCTGATCCTGATCGGGTCGTTGTTCTTTACCCGTTTTCTCGCGCTTTCGGGGATGCCGGCGGCGTTTTCGAACATGATCCTCTCGGTCAGCAGCGACGTCTGGTGGATCCTGCTGGCGGTGACGGTGATCTATGTCCTTCTGGGGATGCTGATTGACAGTATCGGCCTCTTGTTGCTGACGCTGCCGCTGATCCTGCCACTGGTTCACGCGGCGGACATGAACCTGATCTGGTTCGGGATCATCGTCATCAAGCTGCTGGAAATCGGGCTGGTGACGCCGCCGATCGGGCTGAATGTCTATATGATAAAGGGCGCGCTCGGAAATCTGGTGACGCTGAACGAGGTGTTTCGCGGCGTCGGATGGTTTATCGCCATGGATTTCCTGACACTGCTGATCCTGATCGTCTTTCCCATCCTCTCGCTCTGGCTGCCGCAGATGGCATTCGGCTAGAACGGTCAGGGACGGCACGAAAAAGCGGATGCGCCCATCACAGGCCCGCGGCTATCCTGCCGGGCGTAACCTTGGTCCACAGACAGCGGAAACCCCATGCAGATCAAACCAGAAGCCAGCTATGACACATTTGCCAGTCTCGACCTGCGGATCGGCCGTGTGGCCGAGGTGCTGCCCTTCGTGCGCGCGCGCAATCCCTCCTACAAGGTCTGCGTCGATTTCGGGGGCGAGATCGGGCAGAAATGGTCAAGCGCGCAGATCACCCGCTATGCGCCCGAAGATCTGATCGGCCGGACCGTCGTCTGCGTCGTCAATTTCGCGCCGCGCAATATCGCCGGCTTCAAATCCGAGGTTCTCATCATGGGCGCCCGGAATGCCGCCGGCGAAGTCGTCATCCTGACCACCGAAAGCGAGGTCGTGCAGGGCGGCGTGGTCTATTGAGGGCCTGACGGATGGCGGGTCCGCCCGGCTGACAAACCGACCCGCGCGGCCCCGGCGGCCGGGCCGCGTCCGGTCACTCTGCCCGCCCGGCCACGCTTGCCCGCGGTTCAGCGCGAGGCGGCGAGCGTGGCCGCCAGATCGGCGCCCGCAACCCCTTCGCTGACGAATGCCTGCCCGATCCCGCGCGCCAGCACAAAGTGCAGACGGCCGTCCATGACCTTTTTATCCTGTCCCATCAGGGCGATCAGCGCCTCGTCATCGGGCAGCCCGCCGGCGATGTCACTCAGCCGCGCCGGCATGCCCATCTGCGCCAGATGGACACCGACACGCGAGGGGTCCTCCTGCGCGCAAAGCCCCATACGCGCCGACAGCTCGAACGCCAGCGCACAGCCGATCGCGACGCCCTCGCCATGCAGCAGCCGGTCGGAATAACCGGTCGCGGATTCAAGCGCATGGCCAAAGGTATGGCCAAGGTTCAGCAAGGCGCGCTCGCCCTGTTCGGTCTCGTCACGCGACACGATGCCGGCCTTCATCGCGACCGAATGGGCAACCGCATGGACAAGCGCGTCCATATCCTGTCGCAGATGCGGTGCGTTTTCCTCCAGCCAGCCGAAAAAGGCGGCATCACCCAGCAGCCCGTATTTCATCACCTCGCCATAGCCGGCGCGGAAATCCCGATCAGGCAGCGTGGCCAGAACGGCGGTATCGGCCAGCACAAGCGCGGGCTGATGAAAGGCGCCGATCAGGTTCTTGCCATGGCCCGAGTTGATCCCGGTCTTGCCACCGACCGAGCTGTCGACCTGCGCCAGCAGCGTCGTCGGGATCTGTATGAAACGCACGCCGCGCCGCAGCACCGAGGCCGCAAAGCCGACCAGATCCCCGATCACCCCCCCGCCAAGCGCGATGACGATATCGCGCCGCTCGACGCGGCTTTCCAGCAGCCATTCGACGCAATCCGTCAGATGCGGCCAGGATTTCGTCGCCTCGCCCGCCGGCAGGACCAGTGAAACCGGCGTGATCCCCGCCGCACGCAGCGCGGTCTCCAGCGCCGCCAGATGGCGGGGCGCGACATGGGTGTCCGTGACGATGGCCGCACGCGGGCGCGCCAGATGCGGCGCGATCAGATCGCCGGCGCGGGCCAGCAGCCCCGGACCGATCATCACATCATAGGCGCGCGCGCCAAGCGGGACATGAACTGTGCGGGTCATTTCTCCTCCAGAAATCCGGGGCGGGCGCGGCGGATCTCGGCGATGACGCGGCGCGCGGTGGTTTCGATATCGGCACGGCCATCGGTCATGACCTGCACATCGGCGGTGGCATAGACCGGGCGGCGCGCCTCGATCAGTGCGGCAAGCGTGCCGCGCGGATCCTCGGTCATCAAAAGCGGCCGTGTCGGACGCTGGCGCACCCGGCCCCACAAGGTTTCCAGCCCGGCGTCCAGCCAGACGGACAGGCCGGAGGCGCGGATCAGTTGCTGATTATGCGGCTGCATCCACGCGCCGCCCCCGGTCGAGACGACACCGCCCGGCCCCTTGAGCAGGCGCGACAACACCACCGATTCGCGGTCACGAAAGAAGGTTTCACCGTCACGGGCAAAGATTTCCGCGATGCTCATTGCCGCGGCGCGTTCGATCTCGGCATCGGTATCGGTAAAGGCCACGCCCAGCAGCCGGGCGATTTCCTGCCCTACGGCCGTCTTTCCGACCCCCATCATGCCGACCAGAACGATTTGACCCTGCATCCGTTTTCCCGTGCGCTTCGTGCCGTGAATGGCGTGATCTTTCCGAAAATGCCAGCTATAAAGCTGAAAAAACCGGGCTGTGCCCGGATGAGGCAGCGGGCGAAAGGACGAAAGATGCGGTTGCTGAAAATTCTCGTGGTGCTGGTGGCGGTCGCTTTTGCGGCGCTGACGGGCTATGCCTATCTGGGCGATATGGAGCCGCGGCCCAGCGAACAGCGCCGCCCGGTCATGCTCGATACCGGGGCTGCCGTCCCCGCGCGCACAGCACCTGCGGCCGCGCCCCAAGCGGCGGCGGCACAAGAAGATGCGCCCGCCGATACCGCCCCCGATGAACAGGCGGACCCCGATGGGCTGGACTGATCGCGGCCATATTGCTGCGGGATTGGCGCTGTTGCTGGCAGCCGCGCCGCTGGCGGCACAACAGGCGCCGCTTTCGGCAAATGACTGGCTGCGTGGCGGCGGTGCGGCCCCCGCGCCGGGCCATTCAAGCGCCTGGCGGCCGGGTGATCCGGTGCCGCCGGATGCCGCGCGGCTGCGCCCGCCATCGCGCGGCACGGCGCCTGCCACCACGCCGGAGGGTGGCGATATCGCCGAAAATGCCGGCGAGGTGCCGGTTGACGTGACCCGGCTGGGGGCCGCCGACCCCGACGCGACCGGGATCATATCGGCCCGGCAGGCCGGATTGCCGGATGAATTCTGGACCGGCACCGATCTTGACACCGCATTGCGCATGATCCGCGTCCAGCCGTCGCTGCCGGCCTCGTCACAGGTGGCGATGCGCGTGCTCGAGGCACAGCTGGCGCCGCCCGCCGACCCGCAGGGCGGGCGCACCGGCGAGTTCTTTGGCGCCCGCGTCCAGCGGCTGACCGACGCCGGCGCGCTGCCGCAGGCGCGCGATCTGTTGCAGGGTGCGGGTCAGGACAGCCCCGACAGTTTCCGCAGACTCTTTGATCTGTCGCTGTTGCTTGGTGGTGATCGCCAGGTCTGCGCTCGCATGGAAGCCCTGCCGGGCATCGTCAGCGATCCGGCGGCGCGGATCTATTGCATGGCGCAGCGCGGCGACTGGCCGGCGGCGGCGCTGTTGCTGACCGGTGCCCGGCGGCTGAACATGATCGACGATCAGATGGCCGAACTGCTGGCGCGCTATCTCGACGATTCCAGTGCCGATGCCGAAACCATGCTGCCCCCGGCCGAGCCGATGACGCCGCTGGCCTTTCGTCTGCACGAGGCCATCGGCCAGCCGCTGCCGACGGGTGATTTCGGGCTGGAATATGCCTGGACAGATCTGGGCGAGCGCAGCGGCTGGAAAGCCCAGCTCGAGGCCGCCGAGCGGCTGGCCCGCGCCCGCGCCCTGCCCGCCGCCAGCCTGCATCAGCTCTATATCGCGCAGCGGCCGGCCGCCTCGGGGGGCGTATGGGAACGCGCCGCCGCGATCCAGTCACTCGAGGCCGCGCTGCGCACCGGGGACGGGGCACGTATCGGCCCCGCGCTTGAAACCGCCTTTATGCGGATGGAGGCGGCCGGCCTGCGCGACGCCTTTGCCGCGATGTTCGCCCCGCGCCTTGCCCCGGAACTGCTGACCGGCCAGGCCGCGCATCTGGCGCTGTGGCTGCGGCTGTGGGCCGGCGAGACCGAGGTCGCGGGCGCGCCCGCCGATCCCTTGGACGCGGCCCTTCTGGCGCTTGCCTCGGGTGGCCAGCCCGAAGGGCTGTCGCCGGCGCTTGCCGTGCTGGCGCCGGTTTTCGCCAGTGATCTGCCCCCGGCCCCGGACCCCCGGGACGGGATCGCACTGGCGCCGGCGCTTTACGGCGCGCTTGCCGATTCCGATGCCGGCATTCAGGGCGATCTGACCCGCTCGGCGCGGGGCGTGCAGACGCTGCGCCAGCTCGGCCTGATTGCCGATGCGCGCCGTGTGGCGACACAGATCGCGCTTGATCCCCTGCTCAGGGCGGCGGCGCAATGAGCGCGATGCTGCACCGGGTTGCGGCCTTTCTCGACGCGCAGGCGGCCGAGACGGGGGCGGCACGCAACACGATCCTCGCCTATGGCCGCGATCTGCGCGATTTCACCGGCTGGCTGGTGGCGCGCGGCCTGACGCTGGAGGATATGGGCCGCGATGATATCATCGCCTATCTCTCGGCCTGCGATGCACAGGGCCTGTCGCGCGCCACCCGTGCCCGGCGGCTGTCGGCGATCCGCCAGCTGACCCGTTTCGCGCTGAGCGAGGGCTGGCGCGGCGACGATCCCGCGATCCGCATATCCGGCCCGGGAAAGGCGCGGCGCCTACCGCGTGTGCTGGACCGCGCCGAGGTCACGCGCCTGCTGGATGCTCTGGATGTGACCGGCCGCAGCGCGGCCGAGCGGGCGCGCAACCGCTGCCTGATCGAGCTGCTTTACGCCACCGGCATGCGGGTCAGTGAACTGGTCTCGCTTCCTGTTGCCGATTGCCGGGGCGATCCGCAGATGCTGCTGGTGCGCGGCAAGGGCGGGCGCGAGCGTATGGTGCCGCTGTCCGGCCCGGCCAGCGAGGCGCTGAGCGCATGGCTGAGCGCGCGTGACGACGCCCCGCGCGAGGGCGCGATGGGGCGCGCATTGGCAGGCGCGGGCGCGCGCTATCTGTTTCCGGCGACGTCGCGCGCGGGGCATATGCCGCGCAAGGGGGTCAATGATCTGATCCGCGAGCTGGCCATTGCGGCCGGGATCGACCCCGCCCGTGCCACCCCCCATGTCATCCGCCACGCCTTTGCCACGCATCTTCTGGAAGGCGGCGCCGATCTGCGCGCGATCCAGACATTGCTGGGCCATGCGGATCTGTCGACGACCGAGATCTATACCCATGTGCTGGACGCGCGAATGCGCGATCTGGTGCTGAACCATCACCCCCTCGCCCGCGTTTGAGCGCATGACAGATACCATCCAGACCACCCTGACCCCGACCCTTTCGGCCGCCGGCCTTGCCGCTCAGGCGCCGGCCGCCGCCAGCGACAATGTGATGATCTGGGGCTTTGCCGCCGCGATCCTTGTGCTGCTGATCGGCTCGGCGTTTTTTTCGGGATCCGAGACCGCGCTGACCGCATCCAGCCGCGCCAAGCTGCGCTCGCGCGCCGATCGCGGCGATGCGGGGGCCGAGGCCGCGCTGGAGGTCACGCGCGACAGCGACCGGCTGATCGGGGCGATCCTGCTGGGCAATAACGTGATGAACATCCTGTCGGCCTCGCTGGCGACGGCATTGTTCACTGCTCTGTTCGGGTCAAAGGGCGTGGCCATCGCGACCATGGTCATGACCGTTCTGGTGCTGATATTCGCCGAGGTGATGCCGAAATCCTATGCCATCGCCAACCCGGAATCTCTGGCCTCGGTGGTGGCCCGGCCGATGCGTCTGGTGATGCGGGTGCTGTCGCCGGTGGTGATCGTGGTGCGGGCCGTGGTGCGGCTGATCCTGCGGCTGTTCGGACTGCAAAGCCAGCCGGGCGCCAATATGTTCTCGGTCCACGAGGAAATCGCCGGCGCGCTGAGCATCGGCCACGAATCCGGCGCCGTCGAGAAAGAGGACCGCGACCGCCTGCTGGGCGCGCTTGATCTTGGAAACCGCACGGTTGACGAGATCATGAAGCACCGTTCCGAAATCCAGATGATTGATGCCGATCTCGATCCGGCAAAGATCCTCGATACGGTGCTGTCCAGCCCGCACACCCGCCTGCCCGTCTATCGCAGCGAGCGCGAGAACGTGATCGGTGTCGTCCATGCCAAGGATGTGCTGCGCGCGATCCATAAATCGGCCTATAACGGCGAGGGTGACCCGGCCGATGCGGTGCGCGATTTCGACGTGATGTCGGTGGCGATGAAGCCCTATTTCGTGCCCGATACCACGGCGCTTGACGAACAGATGCGCGAATTTCTCAAGCGCCGGGCGCATTTCGCGCTTGTCGTTGACGAATATGGCGCGCTGCGCGGGCTGATCACGCTGGAAGATATCATCGAGGAAATCGTCGGCGAGATTGCCGACGAACATGACACCGAGGCCGGCCCCGACCTGCGCCCCGGACCGGGTGGCGATTATCTGATCGACGGGGCGATGACGATCCGCGACATCAACCGCGCGCTTGACTGGAATCTGCCCGATGACGAGGCCAATACCATTGCCGGTCTGGTCATCCACATGGCCCGCTCGATCCCCGCGCAGGGGCAGGTATTCTCCTTTCACGGCTATCGTTTCGAGGTCGTGACCCGCAAGGAAAACCGCATCACCAAGCTGCGCATCCGCCCGCTGGCCGCCGCGCCGGGCTGATCCTGACGGCCGACCGGGCCGGGGTCAGGGCAAGG
>JAUNTL010000037.1 GCA_030538705.1 Paracoccus sp. (in: a-proteobacteria)
CGCCGGGCAAACCGGCATCACCGGCGGCACTGATACCGATGGCAAACATGAACGCTGCCGGCCGGGCAAACCGGCATCACCGGATGCGTCGGGGCCGGGTGATGTCCGGCCCCGAATTTGCGTCGATCACGCTGTCAGGCGTCAGAAGTGGATGGCGCGGCCATAGGCCGACAGCACGGATTCATGCATCATCTCGGACAGCGTCGGATGGGCAAACACCGTCTGCATAAAGTCCTGTTCGACCAGTTCCGCCGTCTTGCCGACGACATAGCCCTGAATCAGCTCGGTCACCTCGGCCCCGACCATATGCGCGCCCAGCAATTCGCCGGTTTTCGCGTCGAACACGGTCTTGACCAGCCCCTCGGGTTCGCCAAGCGCGATTGCCTTGCCATTGCCGATAAAGGGGAAGCGGCCGACCTTGACCTCATGGCCGGCGGCCTTTGCCTTTTCCTCGGTCAGCCCGACCGAGGCGACCTGCGGATTGCAATAGGTGCAGCCGGGGATATTGGTGACCTTGCAGGGATGGGCATGCTTGCCGGCGATCAGTTCGGCGACCATCACGCCCTCGTGGCTGGCCTTATGCGCCAGCCAGGGCGCGCCGGCGATATCGCCGATGGCATACAGGCCCCCGACCCCGGTGCGGCAATATTCGTCGGTCACGACATGGGTGCGGTCGATCTTGACGCCCAGCTTCTCCAGCCCGAGATCCTCGACATTGCCGACGATGCCGACCGCGGAAATCACGGTGTCGACCTCGATCTTCTCGGTCTTGCCGCCCATCTCGACATGGGCGATCACCTTGTCGGCCGAACGGTCAAGCTGTTTGACCGTCGCCTTTTCCATGATCTTCATGCCCTGTTTGACGAATTGCTTTTTCGCCAGCGCGCTGATTTCGGCATCCTCGACCGGCAGAACACGGTCCATCACCTCGACCACGGTGGTTTCGGCGCCCAGCGTGTTAAAGAAGCTGGCAAATTCGATCCCGATCGCGCCCGAGCCGATGACCAGCAGCTTTTTCGGCATATGCGGCGGCTTGAGCGCGTGCTTGTAATGCCAGACCCGTTTTCCATCGGGTTCCAGACCGGGCAGTTCGCGCGGGCGCGCGCCGGTGGCCAGAATGATGTTTTTCGCCACCAGCTCTTCACTGCCCTTGTCGGTGGTGACGCTGACCTTGCCGGGCGCGGTGATCTTTGCGGCGCCCATGATGACGGTGACCTTGTTCTTTTTCAGCAGATGGCCAACGCCGCCGGACAGCTGCTTTGCCACCCCGCGCGAACGCTCGACCACGGCATTGATGTCATATCCGAATTTTTCGGCACTCAGACCGAAATCCTTGGCCCGCTCCATCAGGTGGAACACCTCGGCCGAACGCAAGAGCGCCTTGGTCGGAATACAGCCCCAGTTCAGACAGATACCGCCCAGATGCTCGCGCTCGACGCATGCAACGCTCAGCCCCAGCTGCGCCGCCCGGATCGCCGCGACATAGCCGCCTGGCCCCGCACCGATCACCACCACATCGAAACTCTGCGCCATCGGACCCTCCATTCAGGATATAGTTCAGCGTTAAATCAATTACCCCGGCTCATCAAGCGACAGCCGGCCACTGACGAGCGCGCCATAGCCGCCCGCGGCCAGAAAATCGCGCTCGGCCGGCAGGCTTTCGCGGCCAAGCACCTCGTTACGCCAGGGGAAACGGCCAAAGGCGCGGATCACGTCGCGGTGCAGCCGCGCATGGCGCAGATTATCGCCGGGCATGTTCTGCTCGAACAGCTGGATGGCGCGGCTCTGATCGCCCAGATCCTCGGAATGCATAAAGGGCATGTAAAAGAACTGCCGCGCCGGCTCGGGCGTGTCGCGATCAAAGCCGCGCCCGATCGCGCCATCCGCAACGCTGCGCGCCAGCTTGTCGGTGGCAAAGCTGCGCGGATCATCACGAAACATGTTGCGCGGCAACTGATCGGTCAGGATCAGCGCCGCCAGTGCGCCCGCCGCATCACCGGCCCAGTCCGCAGCCAGCCGGCCCGCATCTTTCCATGCATCCAGAAAACGCCGCCGGCATTCCGCATCCAGTTCCGGGGTCGAACGATACCACTGCTCTGATCCGACCTCATCCAGCCAGAAGCGGCTGATCTCATGCGGCGTCATGCTGTCCCCCCTCTGCCGATAGCCCTTTGCCAAGGCCCATGGTTGCAGCCACCTGACGGGGCTGCAAGCGGTTTCGGCACCGGTCAGCTGCGCCGGGGGCCGCCGTCCTGCGGCCCGCCGGTATCGTCACGGGGCCTGGCCGCATCATCTTGCGCGAGCGATGCGTTGTCGGGCGGCGGCGCAACCCTGTGCGGCGCTGCCTCCGGGCCGGCGGGATCGGCGGGATCGGCGGCGGGATCAGCCGTGCCCTGCGTGGTTGAATAATCCTCGGGCGCGACCTCATCGGGGATATCGCCGGCGGGGTTGCCGGCATCCTCCTGCGCGGCCTCCAGCGAATATTCCACCGCGACCGGGGTCGGCGAGGGGGTGATGACGGCAAAACCGCCTGTCTCGCTGGCCGGAAGGGCCTCGCGCCGGGTCATGCGCCATGCCGTATAACCGGCCAGGATCATCATCAGCAGCCCGATAAAGGCCCAGAAGGCGCCGGGGCCGAAAATGCCCATCATCCGCCCGACGATCAGCGGCCCGCCGATGGCACCCAGCCCGTTCATGAACAAAAGCCCGGCCGAGGCGGCGGCCATGTCTTCGGCATCAAGATAGTCATTCGTATGCGCCAGAAGCAGCGCATAGACCGGATTGGCCACCGCGCCCGCGATGGCCGCGACCATAAGCGTCCCCCAGATGCCGGGATTCAGCACCAGCTGCGCGGCAATCGTGGCCGTGCCAAACAGCAGCAGATAGAGGATCAGCCGGCGCCGGTCCATGCGGTCCGACAGCCAGCCGATGGGGAATTGCGCCACCAGCCCGCCCAGATAGATCGCCGCGACAATGGCCGAGATGTCGCGCACGCTCATATTGAGGATCGTGCCCCAGACCGAGGTCATCCCCAGCATGGCCGAGAACACGCCGCCCATCAGAAAGATACCGATACAGCCCAGCGGCGAGACCTGATAAAGCCGCCTGAAGCTCATCCGCTTGAGCGCGCCGAAGGCCGGCGCAGGCTGTGCCGACAGCAGGATCGGCGTGAATGCCAGCGAGACCAGAACCGAGGGCACCACGAACAGCATAAAGCCACGCGGATCGCCGAAATTGATCAGGAACTGCGCGCTGACCAGCCCCGTCATCTGCACGATCATATAGGCCGACATGGCCTTGCCGCGGTTTTCATTGGTGGTCGAGGCGTTCAGCCAGCTTTCCGCCGTGATATAGACGCCCGAAAAGCAAAAGCCGATCAGCACGCGCAGCAGGGTCCATGCGACCCAATGCGGCACAGCGGCGTAAAGCACCAGCACCGCCGAGATCAGCGAGCCAAGCGCCGCAAAGACGCGGACATGGCCCACCCGCTGGATCATGCCCGGTGCCAGCCGGCTGCCCAGCAGAAAGCCCGCAAAATAGCCCGCCATGACCACGGCCATATGATCGGTCGAGATATTTTCATGCCCGCCGCGAATACCCAGCAGCGTGCCCTGCATCCCGTTGCCGACCAGCAACAGCATGATACCCAGCAACAGCGGCCAGGAGCTGCGCAGAACAGAGATCATCTCTTCCTCTCGGGAATCAGCAGCGAAGCATCTCCATATGAAAAGAACCGATAGCCCGCATCTACGGCATGACGGTAAATTTCGCGTATACGTGCCTGCCCCATCAGCGCGGAAACCAGCATCAGAAGGGTTGATTTCGGCAGATGAAAATTCGTCATCAGCGCATCGGTGACACGAAACCGGTAGCCGGGATAGATGAAAATGTCGGTCTCGCCGTCAAAAGGATGGACCACCCCCGCCTCGTCAGCGGCTGATTCGATCAGCCGCAGCGCCGTGGTCCCGACCGCAATCACGCGCCCGCCCCCCGCACGGGTGGCGTTGATGGCAGCTGCGGCGGACGGGGTGATCTCGCCGCGCTCGGCATGCATGCGGTGCGTCGTCACATCCTCGACCTTGACCGGCAGGAATGTCCCCGCCCCGACATGAAGCGTGACATGGGCGAAACCCACACCGCGCGCCTTAAGCGCGTCGAGCAGATCCTGATCGAAGTGCAGGCTGGCGGTAGGGGCCGCGACGGCACCGCGATTACGCGCCCAGACGGTCTGATAGTCCTGGCGGTCGGCCGCATCGGGGGCGCGCTGCGCGGCAATATAGGGGGGCAGCGGCATCGCGCCGACCCGGTCCAGTGCGGCATCAAGTGCCTCGCCCCCGGCATCAAAGCACAGTGTCAGCTCAGCGTCGCCCATCGCGGTGACGGTGGCTGACAGCGTCTCACCAAAGCGGATCACCTCTCCCGGCCTCAGCTTGCGCAGGGGGCGTGCCAGCGCGCGCCAGCCACCGGGACGGGGTTCAAGCAGGGTGATCTCGACCCTGGCCGTCACCTCGCCCTGGGGTGTCTGGCGGCTGCGGGTGCCTGACAGGCGCGCCGGGATCACGCGCGTATCGTTCAGCACCAGCAGATCGCCCGGCCCCAGCATCGCGGGCAGGTCGCTGACCCTGCGGTCCGTGATCGCGTCACCATCGGCAACCAGCAACCGCGCCGAACTGCGCGGACGGGCCGGACGCGTCGCGATCAACGCTTCGGGAAGATCAAAATCGAAATCGGAAAGCTGCATGCCGGCTTCTGGTCCGGCCCTGCGGGCAAGGTCAAGCCCCCGCGCCCCGGCAAAGCCGCGTAAATCGGCCAGCCGTGGCCCTGCCGCGGCACCGCGCCCTTGTTGCGGCACCATGAACAGGGCGGCGCCGGGGCATCGCAGTCAGGCCCGCGACAAGGCCACGGCCGAGGTTCCGGGCGGATCAGCCGCCGAAATCGGGAAAGAACCGCCCCGAGGGCGAAAGGGTGAATATCTCGGCCCCGGTGGCTGTCACGCCGATAGAATGCTCGAACTGCGCCGAAAGGGATTTGTCGCGCGTGACCGCCGTCCAGTCATCGGCCAGCACCTTGGTTTCGGGCCGGCCAAGGTTGATCATCGGCTCGATGGTAAAGAACATGCCCTCTTCCAGCACCGGTCCTTTGCCGGGGCGGCCGAAATGCAGCACATTGGGCGGGGCATGGAACACCCGGCCCAGCCCATGGCCGCAGAAATCGCGCACCACCGACATGCGATGGCCCTCGGCATATTCCTGAATCGCAGCGCCGATATCGCCGAATGTCGCGCCGGGACGCACCGCCTCGATCCCGCGCATCAGCGCATCATGCGTGACCTGGATCAGCCGCTGCGCCCTGATCGGCGCGCGCCCGGCGACATACATGCGCGAGCTGTCACCATACCAGCCGTCAACGATGACAGTGACGTCAATGTTCAGGATATCACCATCCTTCAGCAGCTTCTCGCCCGGGATGCCGTGGCAGACGACATGATTGACGCTGATGCAGCTGGCATGCTGATAGCCGCGATAGCCGATCGTGGCCGAGGTCGCGCCGGCCGCCTCGACCGCGTCGCGGATGAAATCATCCAGCGCGCCGGTGGTGGCGCCGGGCTGCACAAGCGCGCCGACATCGTCAAGGATGCGCGCCGCCAGCGCGCCGGCCTTGTGCATGCCGGCGAAATCGCCGGGCTGGTGGATACGGATACCTTCGCGGGTCACGGAACCGTCTTTCATGGGGGCAGACCTTTCATTGAGGGCCGACATAATCGCGCAGGCCCGCTTGTTCCACCCCCTGCGCATGCGTAAGCTGCGCGGAAACGGAGGTTTTCATGCATTCCGACAACAAGACTGCGGCGATTCTGGTGATCGGCGATGAAATCCTGTCCGGCCGCACCCGCGAAGGCAATGCCGGCCATCTTGCCAGCGCGCTGAACGCCGTCGGCATCGACCTGCGCGAGATCCGCGTGATCGCCGATGATCACGACACCATCGTCGCGGCCATCCGCGCGCTCGACGGCTCGCTGGGGGGGCGCTATGATCTGCTGTTCACCTCGGGCGGGATCGGGCCGACGCATGACGACCTGACCGCCGATGCGGTGGCCGATGCCTTTGGCACAGGGATCGAGATTAACGAGGACGCGCTTGCCGTCATGCGCGCGAGATGGGAGGCACGCGGCATCCCCGTCAGCGGCAACCGGCTGCGCATGGCGCGCATCCCGCTGGGGGCCAGCCTGATCCCCAATTCTGTCAGCGCGGCGCCGGGGTTTCACATCGGCCAGACCTGGGTCATGGCCGGGGTGCCGGATGTCTTTCGCGCCATGGTCGACGCAATCCTGCCCGACCTGCCCACCGGCCGGCCACCGGTCAGTGAATCGCTGGACGTGAACCGGGGCGAATCCGAAGTCGCCGATGATCTGAAAGCCGTGGCCGAGGTGTTTCCTGATCTGTCGCTCGGCTCTTATCCGTGGCACCGCGACGGGACATATGGGACGGTGCTGGTCATCCGCGGGCTGGATGGCGGCCGTGTCAGCGCCGCGATGGACGATCTGAGACAACGGGTCGGGGCGTGATCACCCCTGCCATTGAGACCGCATTTGAAAACAGCTGGCCCGCCGCCGAATATGCGCAGGCCGGTCCGTTTCGTATCGGCCGGGGCAAGGGCGGCGGAATGCGCGTCAGCTCGGCCCGGCCGCTGAGCGCGGGCTGGAGCGCGGCCGATATCAGCGAGGCGGCGCGGATTCAGGACGCTTGGGAACAGACCGCGGCCTTTCGCGTCACCGATGGCGACCCGCTGGGTGGCGTGCTGGCCGCGCAGGGATGGCGTATCCACAGCCCGACGCTGATGATGACCGCGCCGCTTGATGTGCTGACCGACCGGGCCGTGCCGCCGGTCACCGCCTTTTCGCTGTGGCCGCCGCTTGCCATCCAGCGCGAGCTGTGGACCGCCTCGGGCATCAGCCCGGCGCGGCAGGCGGTGATGACACGTGTCGCGCTGCCGCGCCGGGCGATCCTCGGGCGCTGTGACGACCGCGCGGGCGGCGTGGCATTTGTCGCCGCCGCAGGTGAAACCGCCGTCCTGCACGCGCTCGAGGTCGTCCCGGCGCTGCGCCGGCGCGGCCTTGCCGGCTGGATGATGCGCGAGGCGGCGATCTGGGCACAGAGACAGGGCTGCCACGAGATGCTGCTGGCGGTCACCGCCGCAAACGCGCCGGCGGTCGCGCTTTATCGCGGGTTTGGCTTCACCGGGATCGGCCGATACAGCTATTTTCTGCGGTAATCAGCCCGACGCCAGCCGGCGCAGCTCGCGTTTGAGCATGTCCAGCTCGGCCCGTATCAGCTCGATCTCTGCCATGATGTCCTGATTGAGCGCCGCGCCGGCCAGCACCGGCAGCACGGCCAGACGCTCGGCATCTGCCGCAGGCGGCCCCTCGCCGGCCCCGTCAGCCACAAGGGCAAAGCTCTGCACCCCCTCGCTCAGCGCCTGCGAAGGCAGCGTTACCTCGACGCGCCAGCCATCGCCGTCCGGGCGCAGGCGCGCATGCTCCAGCACCTCACCGCCATGGACCAGCATGACCCGCGCCGGGGCATGGGTACGCATCAGCCGCCCCGACCAGAGACCGCCTTTCAGCCCGAGCGATTCAAAATCATCCGGCATGTTCCCTCCTGCCCCGTCAGATATTGGCACGCGGATGACGCGACAGCACCATCTCGCGGATGACGGCGGCATTCATCTGCGGCCGCTCAAAAATCAGATCAAGCCAGATCTTGTCCAGCCGCCGCTCGTTCATCTCGGTCAGCGCGAGGTCGAACTCGGTCAGGTTCGTGCTGACCGCCCCGGCCCGCATCCCGCCCAGATGGCGCAGCATTTCCTCGGTATTGGGACCGTTGGCGATATTCAGCCGCGCATAGATATCCAGATCCCGCTCGATCTCGATCGCGGTTTCCAGCCGCAGGATGTAATTGCGCGTCAGCCCGCTCAGCACCTCGGGCGGCAGATCGACCGACAGTGACAAAAACCCGCCGGCGAATGACATCACCTCGACCCGCAGACCGAATGCGGCCAGATCGGTAGCACCGGCATTGCGGATCTGGCGCAGGATCAGCGACTGCTCCGGGCAGTCATGCCAAAGTGCCGCCGCCTCGCCCAGGCGCGCGCCGCTGGCCGGCGCGGCAATGCCGGCAGGCGAGACCGGAGAGGACAGAAACTCTGGCCGCCAGCGCCAGTCAGTGCCGCCGGGCAGCGGCAGCGCCGCCAGATCGGCCTTTGACACGATGACCCGCGGGTCCGAGCGCATCAGAAAACGGTCCATGACCTGGCGCATCATACCGGCCTCGGCGCGCAATTCGCGCAGCTGTCCGGCACCCATATGCGGCACATTTCCGCCCAGCCGTGACCAGTCTTCTTGCACCCGTCGCCGCATCATGCGACGCATCCAGTTTCGTGGGCGAAACGCCATATTGTTGAACCTGTTCCGCGTAACCTTGTTCCCGAGTAATCCAGCCGCCCCTGCGGGGCAAGAGCCGGCGTCCGTCCACCGGGCGATGGATGATGGCCGCGCGCAAAGGCAGGGCAGACAAGGAAAGCCAGAGAATGAACCCAGCCCCCGGCATCAGCACCGTGATCATTTGCGCAACATTGCTGAGCGCCTGCACCCCGGGATCAGACCATCCGGCCCCCGATATCACCGCACAGACGGCGCCCACGCGCCTGCCTGCGGGCATTGTCCGCGTCACCGGGGGCGGCAATACGCGGGTCGCCAAGGCCGGTCAGGCAAATTGTCAGCCCCCCTCTGCGGCAGAAACGGCAGGCGCGCTTGCGACAACCAACGCCCTGCGCGCGCGCCATGGGCTTGCCCCGCTGCGTCTGGACGCGACCCTGCAACGCGCCGCGCAGGGCCATGCCTGCGACATGGCGCGGCTGGGCCTCATGGGACATGGCGCCGGCGGCAATTCCGGCCCGGCCGCACGCATCAAGGCTTTGGGTTACCGCCCGCGCATCACGGCCGAAAACATCGCCGCCGGTCATTTCAGCCTTGACCGGGTGATGGGTGAATGGGCCGCCTCGCCCGGTCACAGGCGCAATGTCACCATCACCGGGCTTCGCGATTTTGGCATCGGCCGCGCCGTGGCAGCAGATGGCAGATCGGTATTCTGGGCCGCGATCTATGCCGAGCCGGCGCGCCCGGGTGCAAGGCCATAGGTGCCGCAGCGGCGGGTATTGTGGCCGGCAAGGCGCGCCGTCAGGATGCAGGGCGCGCGGTGATGCGGCCCCGGCGCGCGCGCGTGCCAGCCCGCCGTGCGGGGCCATCTGCCGGCGCGCAACTCTCCCACCTGAAAGGGGCGGCTCCAAACGGGGCGACGCGCCCGCGCTGTTTTGCAGGGATGCGGATCGCGGCACGCCCCCGGTCCGCCTATAAAAGCGGCGTCGCCAGAGCCAGCGTATTGTTGCGGATGCGCCGCCAGCGGGGCCAGCCGTCGACCTCGGCAAGTGTCAGAACGCGGGAACGTTCGAGATAGCTTTTCTGACGGGCGTCGATCTCGGCGGTGGCGGCCTTGTCGAACAGCAGGATGTTCATCTCGTAATTGAGATCAAAGCTGCGCCGGTCCAGATTGCCGCTGCCGAGCATGGCGATACGACCGTCCACCGTCGCCAGCTTGGCATGAAGCAAGCCGGGCCGGAACAGCATCAGCCGCACGCCGGCACGCAAAAGCCCCTGATAGAATCCCTCCGAGGTTGCGCCGACCAGCAGGGAATCGTTGCGCTCGGGCAGGATCAGCGTCACCTCGACCCCGCGCCGGGCGCAGGCCTGCATGGCGCTGTCGAGGGCCGCATTCGGCACATAATAAGGCGTGGTGATCACCGCCTTGTGCCGCGCGGCCGCCAGAATGGCGATGATGCAATCCGAAATGCTGCCGGCGCGCATGTCCGGGCCGGTGGCAACGACCTGTGCGGTCGCACCCGGCGTCGCGGCGGGCGGCATCGTATCAAGCAGCTTGCGGCCAAGATCGTCGCCGGTATAGCTCATCCAGTCGGCCAGAAAGACGGATTGCATCTGGCGCACGACCGGCCCTTCGAAGGAAAACCAGACATCGACCCATGGCGCATAGCGGCGCTTGACGGCGAATGCCATATCGGCGGCATTGCGGCTGCCTGAAAAGCCGATGCGGTTGTCGATGACAACGACCTTGCGGTGGTTGCGCAGATCCAGCCGCCGGCTGAGCGCGCCCAGCAGCGGGAATCCGGTGGGCATGGCGGTGACCATCTCGGCCCCGGCGTCCCGCATCCCGGCCCATGCCTTTGAGCGGGTAAAGCGGCGCGAGCCGACCGCATCAACGACCACGCGGCAGCGCACCCCGCGCGCCGCCGCGCTTGCGATCGCCCCGGCCAGCCGTCGCCCCGTCGTGTCATCAAGCCAGATATAGAACAGGATATGGATATGCGCCTGCGCTTGCGCGATCGCCGCGATCATGTCGTCAAAGGCGTCGTCACCCTCGGGGCCAAGATGGATGACATTGCCCTCGACCGGGACCATGCCGCCGACCGCATGCGCCGTCGCGGTCACCGGCTGCATCCACTCTGGCGGATCCCCGAGTGCCTGCGGGCTGGGCGTCCACATGCCCGACAGCCGCGCGCGCACATCGGCCGCCCGCTGGCGTTCGGCCTGCGCGATGCGCACCTCGCCAAACAGGAAATAGGCGATGATCCCGACAAGCGGCAGCGCCTCGACGATCATGATCCAGGCCAGCCGGACCGACGGTTCAATCCTGGGCCGGGTCAGAACGCGCAGCACAACCATCAGTGCCGCGACAAAGTGAAGAATGGCAATCAGACTTATCTGCATGACAGTCGTCATGAAACACATCCACGCGGCTGCCTGCAATTGCAATTCCGTGTCGCCCGGCCTATCTCTGCCCCGACCCCGGCCAAAGGACCGTCGCAGATGAACTGGATCACGAACTATGTCCGCCCGCGCATCAACTCTCTGTTTTCGCGGCGCGAAGTGCCTGAAAACCTGTGGACCAAATGCCCTGAATGCGGGACGATGCTGTTCCATCGCGAATTGTCCGATAATCAACAGGTCTGCACCAATTGCGGCCACCATCTGCCGATCTCGCCGCGCGAGCGCTTTGCGGCGCTGTTTGACGCCGGCGTTTTCGCCGAGGTCAGGGTGCCCGAGCCGATCGCCGACCCGCTGCAATTCCGCGATCAGAAGAAATACCCCGAACGGATGAAGGCCGCGCAGAAATCCACCGGCGAAAAAGAGGCCATGCTGGTCGCCGAGGGCGAGATCGGCCGCACCCCCATCGTCGCCGCCGCGCAGGATTTCAGCTTTATGGGCGGGTCGATGGGCATGTATGTCGGCAACGCCATCATCGCCGCCGCCGAACGCGCGGTCAAAACCAAACGCCCGCTGGTGCTGTTTTCCGCCGCTGGCGGCGCCCGTATGCAAGAGGGCATCCTGTCGCTGATGCAGATGCCGCGCACCACCGTCGCGGTCGAGATGCTGCGCGAGGCCGGCCTGCCCTATATCGTCGTGCTGACCCATCCCACGACCGGCGGTGTCACCGCCAGCTATGCCATGCTGGGCGATGTCCAGATCGCCGAGCCGAATGCGCTGATCTGTTTCGCCGGGCCGCGCGTGATCGAACAGACCATCCGCGAAAAGCTGCCCGAAGGGTTCCAGCGCGCCGAATACCTGCTGGAGCATGGGATGCTGGACCGGGTGACGCCGCGCAATGAATTGCGCGCAGAGCTGATCTCTATCCTGCGCATGATGCTGAGGATGCCGCCTGCGGTCGCGGGTGATCTGCCTGCACCCACCCCAGCCGCAGATGACGAATCCGCGCCCCAGCCCGCGGGCGCCTGACGGACGACCGCAGGGATATGGATGCATCTGACGCGATCCTCCATCGTGTGATGGGGCTGCACCCAAAGGTCATTGACCTGTCGCTGGAGCGGATGCTGCGGCTTCTGGATGATCTTGGTAATCCGCAAAACCACCTGCCGCCGGTGATCCATATCGCCGGCACCAATGGCAAGGGCAGCACTCAGGCGATGATCCGCGCGGGTCTCGAATCGGCGGGTCTGCGCGTTCATGCCTATACCTCGCCGCATCTGGCGCGGTTTCATGAACGTATCCGGCTGCCCGGCGGGCTGATCCCGGAACCCGATCTGGCCGCGATCCTGACCGAGATCGAGGACATCAACGCCGGCCGCCCGATTACGTTTTTTGAACTGACGACCGCCGCCGCCCTTTTGTCATTCGCCCGCATTCCGGCTGATTTCACGCTGCTTGAGGTCGGCCTCGGCGGGCGGCTGGATGCAACCAATGTCGTCGATGCGCCGCGCCTGACGATCATCACGCCGGTCAGCATCGACCATACCCAGTATCTGGGCGAGACCCTGCCCGAGATCGCGGCGGAAAAGGCCGGTATCCTCAAGCGGCGCGTGCCCTGCGTGGTGGCGCGTCAGGACGATGCCGCGCTGGAGGTGATCGAGCGCATGGCGGCGCGGCTGTCGGTGCCGCTGATCGCGGCGGGCCAGCACTGGCACAGCGCGGCCGAGGGCGCCGGCATGATTTATCACGACGAGCGCGGGCTGATCGACCTGCCCCTGCCGAACCTGCCCGGCCCCCATCAGATCGACAATGCCGGCACGGCCATCGCGGCCCTGCGCGCGCTTGGGCGTGGCGCGCCCGAGGCGATGGCGGCCGTCACCCGCGCCCATTGGCCGGCGCGGATGCAGCGCCTGCGCCACGGCCCGCTGGTCAAAGCGGCGGCGGGCTGCGAGCTGTGGCTGGATGGCGGCCATAATCCGGCAGGCGGTCAGGCGGTTGCGGCGACGCTGGCGGCGATGCCCGCGCGCCCGACACATCTGATCTGCGGCATGCTGAACACCAAGGACGTGACCGGCTATCTGCGCCCGCTGGCAAGTGCCGCCGCCAGCCTGATCGCGGTCGATATCCCCGGCGAGGCCAATACCCTGCCCGCCAGCGTCACACGCGACGCAGCCCTTGCCGCCGGATTGCCCGCGACGGTTGCACCCGATCTGGCCGATGCCGTCGCCGGGCTGGCCTCGGCCTTTCCCGGTTGCCGCATCCTGATCTGCGGATCACTTTATCTGGCCGGCCGGGTGCTGCGCGAGAACGGCTGAGGGCAGCGGATCGCAACCCCGGGCCGCGACATCACTTTGCGCCCATGATCGCGTCAAAGATTTCCCATGTGATCTTGTTGTTGTGTTCAACAGCGGCATCGCGTGGCGGGTCCGCTATGTCGATGAATGCCTCGACATCGACGATCCCCCCCTTGAAGGGCGCGGCGCAAAACGACCACGGCCCCTTGCCTGCCTGCGGCTCGCTGTCGACGCAGCGCAAAAAAGACACCGTGGGGCGTCACCTCTTCGCGGCGCTATGTCCCGCTCTCTGGATGAGACTGCCCGGCGTTGGAAATGACGGTTTCCATGATCTCATCCGCATTTTCATCACAGACCGGGCCGGAACCCTCAGGCAAGGCATGGATATGCAGCACCGCCAGACGCTGCATCTGCGCATAATTCAGGTCCATGACCCCGCCGGTGCTGGCCCGGAGTGACCGTGACATTTTGCCGGGGCAGGCCATCGGCCTCCTGCGGGAGAACGCGCATATAATCGCTGCTGGCCCATCCTGTCATCATATCGGCATCGGTATCCGCTGCCAAAACAGCCGGCGGGCATGCTGCCAGCCGCGGATGGCGGAATGATAGGTCGCGCCGGGTATCTTCCTCGATTCTCATCCACGAGGTGCCCCTGAAAGGACAACCGGCACGGCAGAGGAACGCCTAGATCCGGCCCCAGTTTATTTCCTGCATTTCGCGCAGGCGGCTTGCCGTGCGTTCGAACTCGAAACTGCCGGTGCCTTCGATATACAGTTGCTCCGGCTCGGCCGCGGCAGAGGCGACAAGACGGACCCTTGCCTCATACAGCGCATCGACAAGGGTCACGAAACGCTTGGCCGCATCATAATTGGCCGAGGAAAGCTGCGGGATCTCGTCGATCAGCAGCACATCCAGCGCCTGCGCCAGCGCCAGATAATCCGCCGGACCCAGCGGCCGGCCGCACAGATCCCAAAAACCCGCACGCCCGTTGCGCCCCGAATGGGCAGGGATATCCAGCTTGCGGCCCCGGACCTCAAGGACAAGCGGCACGGCAGGTTCATGCACGCTCAGATCGTTCCAGATCGCATTCATCGCAGCCCGGCTTTCACGTCCCAGCGGCGAAAACCAGACCTGCGCCCCGGTCAGCCGGTCCTGCCGGTGATCGCGCGGGCTGTCGAGCGCGACCACCTCCATCCGCTCGCGGATCAGCGCGATGAACGGCAGGAAAAGCTGACGGTTCAGCCCGTGTTTATACAGATCCTCGGGCACCCGGTTCGAGGTGGTCACGATGCAGACGCCCTGTTCGAACAGCAACTGAAACAGCCGCCCGACGATCATCGCATCGGCAATATCGGTGATCTGCATCTCGTCGAAACACAAAAGCCGCGCCGATGCCGCGACCGCATCCGCAACCGGGCGCAGCGCATCGCGATCGCCGCGCTGCCGCGCCTCGTTCAGCCCGGTCTGAATTTCCTGCATGAATTCGTGGAAATGAACCCGGCGCTTGGCCTTCAGTGGTGCGGCCTCCATGATCAGGTCCATCAGCATGGATTTGCCACGCCCGACCCCGCCCCACAGATAAAGCCCGCGCACGCCCTCGGGCGCGGCTGTGCGGGTGGCGCCGAACCACGACCGCCAGCCCGCGCGCGCCGGCACCTGCACCAGATCGGCCAGCCCCGCTACCAGGCCATCAAGCAGCGGCAGCACCGCCCGCTGCGCGGGATCAGCGCTCAGCCGGCCATCGGCCACGCGGGATTCATAGAGTTCAGCAACCGTCGTCATCAGGGCAGGTAATGCTCGAATGTGATGCCGCCGGCAATACGGCGCGCGGCCTGTTCCTCGGCCGGGGAACGGATGGTCCAGCACAGCACCGGCACCCCCCGCTGCGCCAGCCGGGCAACCGCATCGCTGTCCAGATCGGCCTTGTCATGCGAGATGAAACACGCGCCGGCCCGGTCGAAATCACCCAGATCGGCCAGACGGGCGCGCATCTCGGTGTCCAGCATCGGCCATTCATCCGCCCCATAGCCACAGCTGGTCAGACCGCGCGCGATACCGGGGGCGACGGCCCCAAAGGCCGCGACGGTCACGGGGTTGAAGGACATGACCGCAACCGGTCCCTCATATCCCGCCAGATCGGCCGCGACGCGATCTTGCAGATCGCCGATATTCCCGCCCAGCCGGCCATCCTGGTCCTTGATCTCGATCAGCAGCGGCACCCGCCCTGCAACCAGTTCCAGCACGCTGGCAAGCGTGGGTATGGCCTGATCTCCACCCGCCAGGCGCAGCGCCGCCAGATCGCCGGGCCGGGTTTCGCGGATCAGCCCCGGCACATCGCAAAGCCGCGCCAGATCGTCGTCGTGAAAGACCATGGCGCGCCCGTCACCCGCCGGCTGGACATCAAGTTCGATCCCATAACCGGCGGCAATCGCCGCCTCAAAGGCCGCGCGCGAGTTCTCGGGCGCATCCGGGCCGTGCAGCCCGCGATGCGCAATCGGCAGGCGCAGAAAATCGGGATGCAGCACTGTCACAGAACCTCGAACACGGCCTCGATCTCGACCGCGACGCCGCGTGGCAGGGCAGGTGCCGACACGGCCGCGCGGGCATGGCGGCCGGCATCGCCAAAGACCTCCACCATCAGATCGGAACAGCCGTTGATGACCTCGGGCTGGTCGGTAAAGCCGGGGGTCGAGTTCACGAATCCGGTCAGTTTGACCACCCGGCCCACCCGGTCCAGATCACCCAGTGCCGCGCGCGCCTGTGCGATCAGCGCCAGCCCGCAGACCCGCGCCGCCGCCGCCCCCGCACTGATATCCATATCCTCGCCCAGCCGCCCCCGGATCAGCCCGTCCGGTCCGGCAGGGATCTGGCCCGAGATGAACAGCAGATTGCCGCTTTGCACAAAGGGCACATAATTCGCCGCAGGCGCAGGCGCATCCGGCAAGGTGATACCGAGGGCTTTCAGACGGGCTTGGACGGACATGGCGATCCTCATTCACGCAATCGCCGCCGATCCTAGCGGGGATCGGCGGCGTTGTCACAGCCGATTCGGCAAAGCCGGCTCAGCGCAGGGTCGCCAGCGCCGCCGACCATTTCGCCAGCTCCGCCACCAGGGCGTCGGCGCTGTCGGTCATGAGCCTGGTGGGTGTCAGCTTGCCGTTCTCAATATTCCCGAACACGTTCGGCATGACGACCTGTTCGAGCATCGGCATGACCTTGACCGTGGTCAGCAGGATCTTTGCGGCCTGCACCGCGCGCAAACCGCCCGAAATGCCCCCATAGGACACGAACCCGGCGGCCTTATAGGCCCATTCCTTCACCAGATAGTCGACAGCGTTATAAAATCCGGGCGGGGCATTGTAATTATATTCCGGCAGCACAAAGACAAAAGCGTCCGAGCCGGCCACGATCCTTGACCAGTTCTTTGTATGCTCGTGCTGATAATCCTGCATCGCCGGGTGCTTTGGTTCGTCAAAAAGTGGCAGGTTCAGCGCGGCCAGATCCGTCATGATGACCTCGTCAAAACCGGCGGGATTGGCGCTGGCATGGCTGAAAAACCAGTCGCCCACGGGTTTGCCGATACGCCCGGGCCGGGTCGAGGTGATGATGACATTCAGTTTCACAGGCAGTCTCCGTTCAGTTGCCCCGCGGACCATACCCGCTTTGCGGTCCACGGGGGGGGGGTTACGATCTTTCGCAGCCGATCACGCGACCAGGGCCTCGGCACGTTTCAGATCGACGCTGACCAGCTGGCTGACGCCCTGCTCGACCATGGTGACACCGAACAGCCGGTCCATCCGGGCCATCGTCACCGCATGATGGGTGATGATGAGAAAGCGGGTATCGGTGCGCCGCGTCATCTCGTCCAGAAGGTCGCAAAAACGGCTCACATTGGCATCGTCAAGCGGTGCGTCGACCTCGTCCAGCACACAGATCGGGGCGGGGTTGGCCAGAAACACGGCAAATATCAATGCCAGTGCCGTCAACGTCTGCTCGCCCCCTGACAACAGGCTGAGTGTCGACAGTTTTTTGCCCGGCGGCTGGCACATGATTTCCAGACCGGCCTCCAGCGGATCGTCGGATTCGACCAGCACCAGCCGCGCCTCGCCGCCCCCGAAAAGATGCGTGAACAGCGTGGTAAAGTTACCGTTCACCGTCTCGAATGCCGCCAGCAGACGCTCGCGCCCCTCGCGGTTCAGGCTGCCGATCCCGGCGCGCAGCTTGCGGATCGCCTCGGTCAGGTCGGATTTTTCGGCGCCAAGCCGGTCGCGTTCCTGTTCCAGCTCGCGCTTGTCCTCATCGGCGCGCAGGTTGACCGCGCCAAGCGCCTCGCGTTGGCCGCGCAGCCGGCCGATCCGCTCGTCAAGGGCAGACGCGGGCGTATCGGCATCGGCACCGTCCAGTGACGCGCGCAGATCATCCGGGGTCGTTTCGGTCTCATCGGCGATACGGGTGCGGGCGGCCGCCTCGGCATCGCGGGCGGCATCGGCGCGCGCCTCGGCCACGGCGCGGGCCTCGCGGACATCCGAGGCGCTGCGTTCGGCCTCGCGCTCGGCGGTGGCTGCGCGACGCAATGCCTCGTCCGCATCCGCACGGCTCTGGCGGGCACGGTCCAGCCGGGCCTGCGCGGCCGTCTCGGCCTCTTGCAGACCGTCGCGGCGCGCGGCCAGCAGGGCCGGCTGGGTCTCGGCCACCGACAATTCGGCCGCCGCCGCGTCGCGCCGCCCGCTCAGTTCGGTGGCGCGGCTGCCCGCCTGTTCCAGCCGCAGCCGCCAGCCCGATTCCTCTTTGGCGATTTCCTGCAAGCGTTTCGTGCGGGCATTGGCATCACGTTTCAGCTCATCAAGGGCGGCGCGGCGCGCCATGGTGGCCATGCGCGCGGCCTCGACCCCGGTGCGCGCATTCTCGACCGCAGCGGCTGCCGCACCCCGGTCAGGCAGCGCGGCCAGCTGACGCTGCGCCTCGGCCAGACGGGCACGGGCGTCGCCGGCATCCTCGGTGTGACGCTTCAGCTCGGCGCGGGCGGATTCCGCGCGCGCGCCGGCCAGCGACAGATCGCTTTCGGCGCGGGTCGCGGCGCGGGCCGCATCGGACAGCGCGCGCTCGGCCTCGCGGCGGGCGTCACGGGCAGTTTTTTCCGCCGCCCCTGCCGCGGTCAGCCGGGCGCGGGCCGCATCATGGACTGTGACCGCCTGATCAGCGCGCGCCGTCACCGCCGCCGCGGCCAGACGCGTCTCGGCCAGACGGTTGACCTGTTCGAGATGGCGCGCGGCGGCTGATCCGCCCTCGCCGGGCAGAACCCGCATCCCGTCCCAGCGCCACAGCCCGCCGTCCCGCGTCACCAGCGCCTGACCGGGACAAAGACCGGCCTGTATCGCCGCCGCCTGCCCGGCATCATCCGCCACGCCGATCTGCGACAGGCGCCGCCCAAGGACCGCAGGCGCGCGGACATGGCCCGAAAGCGGTGCCGCACCCGCAGGAAGGGCCGCAGCCTCGCCGTAATCCGGCAGCTCGATCCAGCCTGAGCCATCGCCCGCCGGACCGATCTCCAGATCATCGCCGAATGCAGCGCCAAGCGCCGCCTCGAACCCGCGATCAACCGCAAGCTGCGCCAGCAGCGCCGCCCCGTCACCCGACCCGCGCGCGACCATTTTTTCCAACGCCGTGATCTCGGCATTCAGCGCGCCGGCCTCGCCCTCGATCCCCGCGCGCTCGGTGCGGGCTGCGGATTCGGCCTGTTCAGCGGCGGCGCGCCCGGTCTCGGCGGCGCTCAGCGCGGCATCGGCGGCATCGGCGGCCTGACCGGCCCCGGCCTGCACGGCCTCGGCATCGCGCAGCGCAGCCCCGGCGGCGGCCCCGGCCTCGTCGGCCCGCGCGGCGGCCTGACCGGCCTCGGCCGCCGCACGTTCGGCCCGGTCGCGCATCGCGTCCAGATCAGCCACCAGCCGCTCGGCCGATTGGGCCTGCGCGGCAAGCCGCGCCGCCTCATCCGTCAGCTCGGCCAGACGCGCCTCGACCTCGCGCAGCGCGGATGCGGCCTCGTCGGCCGCACGCGCAGCGCTCTCATGGCGTTCGTCATGGCCCTGTCCGGCCTTTTCCAGCTCGCGTTTTTCCCAGTCCAGCCGCCCGACGACCTCGGCCGCGTCGCGGTTAAGCTGGCCCTCGCGTTCGATATCGCGGTCAAGCTGGGCGATCCGGGCGCGCAGATCGGTGATGGCCTGCGCCGCCCGCGCCTCGGCCTCGTCCAGGGCCTCGCGTTCGACAACGGCCCGCGACAGAACCGCGCCCGCGACCTGCTCTTCTTCATGCAGCGGCGGCAGGGCAGCCTCGGCCGCCTCGCGCGCGGCAATGGCGCGGCGGGCGGCGGCCTCGGCACCGGCGGCGGCGGTAATGGCGGCGCGCAGCGCCTCGGCGGCACCCGCGCGCCCCGCCTCGGCCTCGGCCCAGCGCCGGTAAAGCAGTGCGCCCTCGGCCTGACGCAGCGCCGCGCCGATCTCGCGGTAACGCGCCGCCGCACGCGCCTGCCGCCCGAGGCTTGCGGCCTGTGCCGCCAATTGTTCCAGCGTGTCATCGACGCGGGTCAGATTGCCCTCGGCCGCATTCAGCTTCAGCTCGGCCTCGTGGCGCCGGGCATAAAGGCCCGATATGCCTGCCGCCTCTTCGAGGATGCGGCGGCGTGCCTTGGGCTTGGCATTGATGAGTTCGGAAATCTGCCCCTGCCGCACCAGCGCCGGCGAATGCGCCCCGGTCGAGGCATCGGCAAACAGCATCTGGACATCGCGCGCCCGCGCATCCTTGCCGTTGATCCTGTAGGCGGAACCGGCATCACGGGTGATGCGGCGCACAATGTCGATCGCGTCGGCATCATTCACCGCCGCCGGCGCCAGACGGGTGCGGTTATCAATCGTCAGCGTTACCTCGGCATGCGCCCGCGCGCCGCGCCGCGAGGTGCCGGCAAAGATCACGTCCTCCATCCCCTCGCCGCGCATGGCGGTCGGGCGGTTCTCGCCCATCACCCAGCGCAGGGCCTCAAGCAGGTTCGACTTGCCACAACCGTTCGGGCCGACCACACCGGTCAACCCCTCGCGGATGACCAGATCCGTCGGGTCCACAAAGCTTTTGAAGCCATTAAGCCTGAGTCGATCAAATTTCACGCGTGGGTCCGGGAATCGCTGCCAGTCTGCGGAATTGTCCCGGCGGGTCGCGACCGAGTCAACCCAAACCGCAAGATATAGCGCCGCCAGCGCTGTTATCCACAAGATTTTCTCCGCAACCGGCATAATCACGCCGGCTTGCAGCAGGCGCCGGCGACATGGCGCCCGTGGCAATGCCCGCATCGGGCGGCCGCAGGCGATCGCTGGCATTGACCCTGTGCCCGCGCGCGCGCCCCGCCGGAACATCAGCTTCTCGGTGTCATGGGCGAGAGCCTGTGCCCCGCGCGCGCACCGCCGATCTGGATGCGCGTTGCCTGACCCCCTGCCCCTGCCCCCCACGCGCGCCCCGCAGCGTTCGCTAGACCGGGATGGACCGCTGGATCGTCTGCGCCCCCCCGCGCGCGCCCCGCAGCGCTCCGACCGTGGGGGTGGTATCAGAATTTACCTGTGCCCTCCGCGCGCGCCGCAACCGCGCCGCTGCCCCCTGCCGGCGCTTGCATGGCGGCGCGGCGCGCAGCGCATGGCACGGCCTCTGGTCACCAGCCGAAATGGGGCATATTTTCGCCCCATGATACCCGGCCTGACCATCATCTTGTTCTTTCAGCTTCTGGGCGAGGTCGCGGCGCGCGCATTGCCGCTGCCGCTGCCCGGCCCTGTCGCCGGGCTGCTGGCCCTGGTGGCGGCCTGTGCGCTGCACCCGGCACTGGCCGGCCGGCTGCGCCCCGTCGCTCAGGGCGTGCTGGGGCATATGTCGCTGTTCTTCGTGCCGGCGGGCGTCGGTGCTGTCGCACATCTTGAGGTGCTGGCCGAGCATGGCATCGGGCTGGCACTGGCACTGGCGGTTTCGACCGTGCTTGCGATCACGGCCGGGGCGGTGGCTTTCGTCGCGGTGGCGCGGCTGACCGGGGCGGGCGATGACAAGGCCGATCCTGATGGATGACGCGGCACTGATCTGGTCCTATCTGTCACGGCAGCCGCTTTTGTGGCTGACGGCAACGCTGGCCGCCTATTGGGCCGGAGACAGCCTGTTTCGTGCCGCCGGGCGCGTCAGCCTCGTCAACCCGGTGCTGGTCGCGGTGATCCTGCTGGGTATCACGCTGGGGATCAGCGGCACCAGCTATCAGACCTATTTCGAGGGTGCGCAATTCGTTCATTTCATGCTTGGCCCGGCGACCGTCTGTCTGGCGCTGCCGCTGTATGAGAACCTCGGCCGTATCCGCCGCGCGGCGCTGCCGGTCATGGCGGCGCTGATGGCCGGATCGGTGACGGCGGTGGTCTCGGCGCTGATGATCGGGCGGGCCTTTGGCTTTGACGCGGGGCTGCTTGCCTCGATCGTGCCGAAATCGACGACCGCGCCGGTGGCCATCGGTATCGCCGAAAGGCTGGGCGGGCAGCCGACACTGGCGGCGGTTCTGGTGCTGGTGACGGGCATTTTCGGTGCCGTGATCGCAACGCCGCTGCTGAACGCGCTGCACCTGCGCGACTGGCGCGCGCGCGGGCTGGCGGTGGGGGTGGCCGCCCATGGCATCGGCACCGCCCGCGCCTTTCAGGTCAACGAGACCGCCGGCGCCTTCGCCGGGATCGGCATGGGGCTGAACGCCGTGCTGACCGCGATCATCGCGCCGCTGGCCCTGCGGTTTTTCGGATGAGCGTGACGGTCACGCTGCATGACGCCATCGCGCAGATCCCGGCCGCCGACTGGGACGCGACGGGCGCCGGCGCGCAGCCGTTTACCAGTCATCGTTTTCTGGCAGCGCTTGAGGATTCGGCCTCGGTCGGCGCGGGGACGGGCTGGCTGCCGGCGCATCTGGTGGCGCGGCGCGACGGCCGTCTGGCCGGCGTCGCACCCTGCTATGTCAAGCTGCACAGCCAGGGCGAATATATATTCGATCACGCCTGGGCCGAGGCCTATGCCCGCGCGGGCGGGCAATACTATCCAAAGCTGCAATGCGCCGTGCCCTTTACCCCCGTGACCGGCCCGCGCCTGATCGCCCCCGATCCCGCGGTGCAGACCGCATTGCTCAAAGCGATGATCCGGCTTTGCCGGCAGAACGGGCTGTCGGGGGCGCATGTTACCTTTTGCACCGCGCCCGAGGCCGGGACGGGCGTGCAGGCGGGATTTTTGCCGCGCCGCACCCAGCAATTCCACTGGCTGAACGATGGCTATGCCAGCTATGACGACTTTCTGGCCCGGCTGTCCTCGCGCAAACGCAAGGCGCTGCGCCGCGAACGCGGGCAGGCGCAGGCATTCGGCGGCACGATCCGCCAGCTGCGCGGCGACGCCATCCTGCCCGCGCATTGGGATGCCTTCTGGACGTTTTATCAGCACACCGGCGCGCGCAAATGGGGCCGTCCCTATCTGACGCGCGACTTTTTCACCCGGCTGCATGAGACGATGCGCAACGACTGCCTGCTGGTGCTGGCCGAACGCGACGGCAGCCCCGTGGCCGGGGCGCTGAACCTGATCGGGCCGGATGCCATCTATGGCCGCTACTGGGGCGCGACCGAGGAACACCCGTTTTTGCATTTTGAACTGTGCTATCATCAGGCCATTGATTTCGCGATCACCCATGGCCTTGCCCGCGTCGAGGCCGGGGCACAGGGCGAACACAAGCTGTCGCGCGGCTATCTGCCGGCCGAGACCCATTCCCTGCACTGGGTCAGCGATCCCGGATTTCATCACGCGCTCGACGATTATCTTGAGCGCGAGCGCGCGGCCATCGGCAACGAGATCGAGGCGTTGCGCGACTGGGGACCGTTCCGGCGCGGGCCTTTGGAACAAGACCCGGGCTGACGGGCCGGCGCGTGATCCGCCACAGCCGCAGGCCAGTGCGGGCGCAGGGTGCGGGATGCGCGGGGGCGCCGGCCGGCCGCACGCGCCCCTGATCCCGCCCCGGCGGATATATGGGCAGGCCCCGCACATGCCACCGCCCGGTCACAGGCAGGCATCAGCAGCAAGATACCCCCGGCCACAGATCACCGCCGCCGCCGGCCGTTCGGCCCGCCCGCAAAAACAGCCCGGCCGACCCGGTCAGACCCCGCATTCCTCCAGCAGGCCATCAAGGACCAGTGCAAGGCGTTCTGCCCATTCCCTCTGGCCCGCCTCATCCGCGATCAGGTCATTGCGCACCTCGATCAGCACATTCGGGCGGCCATGGGCCAGGGCATGGCGGTCGATGGAATCGCCATCAAGATGACCGTCATAGGGCTGATTGTCGCCGGTGATCCAGCCTTGCGCGCGGCAGCGCCCGATCAGACAGGGGGCCAGACGCTGATCGCGGTGCGAGTACAGCACGCCGACCACCCATGGCCGCACCGGGCGGCCGCGCAGCCGCGGGGTAAAGCTGTGGATGGCACAGATCGCGCGGTCGGGGCGCGCCGCCGCGGCCTGTGCGAGCGCCGCGTGATAGGGCCGGTGCAGCCGGGCCAGCCGCCGCTCGCGCTCGGCGGCATCGGCGCGCGCATTGGCCGGGATGACCGTGCCGTCATAGAGCCGCATCAAAAGGGTCGGGTCGTCCTCGCCCCGGTTGGGGTCGATCACCAGACGCGAGAAATCCGACCCGACAACCGGCGCGCCGATCAGCGCGCCCAGATGACGCGACAGACCCGCAGCGCCGACATCATAGGCGATATGACGGGCCATATCCTCGGGCGCGATGCCCAGATCGCCGCCACCGATCCATTCCGGCACCCGGTTGGTGGCATGATCACAGGTCACAAGCCAGCGGCCCGGACGGTCCGCGCCCTCGGACCACCAGGCTTGATGACCGGCCTCGGCCTTGTCGGCACAGATGGGCTTTCTGTCGTCTTTCATGCACGCGCCTTACGTCAAATCTTCATGCTACGCCAGTTGTCGGCCGTCGGGCTTTCCGTCATGATGGCGCAAACATCCGGGGGACAAACCTATGAGACGCCACCGCAATATCAAGATCGTCGCGACATTGGGACCGGCCTCGTCGGATTACGACACCATCCGCGCGCTGTTCGACGCCGGTGCCGATGTGTTCCGCCTGAACATGAGCCATGGCAGTCACGACGATCACCGCGCGCGATATGAGATCATCCGCCGGGTCGAGACCGAAACGGGCCGCCCGATCGCGGTGCTGGCCGATCTTCAGGGGCCAAAGCTGCGCGTCGGGCGCTTTGCCGCGGGGGCGCATGATCTGGAAGAGGGTGACCGCTTCCGTTTCGATCTCGACGATGCCATCGGCGATTCAAACCGCGTGCAGCTGCCCCATCCCGAGATTTTCGCCGCGCTGGAGCCGGGGTCCGGGCTTTTGGTCAATGATGGCAAGATCCGCCTGCGGGTGGAAAGCTGCGGCCCGGATTTCGCCGATTGCGTCGTCACGGTCGGCGGCACGATTTCCGACCGCAAGGGCGTGAACGTGCCCGATGTCGTCCTGCCGCTGGCGGCGTTGTCGGAAAAGGACCGCGAGGATCTGGAATTTGCCTGCGGGCTGGGCGTCGACTGGCTGGCGCTGTCCTTTGTGCAGCGCGCCGACGACGTGCAGGAGGCACGCCGCCTTGCCCATGGCCGCGCCGCGATCCTGTCCAAGATCGAAAAGCCCGCCGCCGTCCGCGCATTCGCCGAGATCCTTCAGGCATCCGACGGGATCATGGTCGCGCGCGGCGATCTGGGGGTCGAGCTGCCCGTCCAGTCCGTGCCGCCGATCCAGAAACGCCTCGTGCGGGCCTGCCGGGCCGCCGCAAAGCCGGTGATCGTCGCGACACAGATGCTTGAATCGATGATTGAAAGCCCGATGCCGACGCGGGCCGAGGTCTCGGACGTCGCCAATGCGATCTACGAGGGCGCCGATGCGGTCATGCTGTCCGCCGAATCAGCGGCCGGGCAGTATCCGGTCGATGCCGTCGCGACGATGGATAATGTGGCCCGTTCCGTCGAAAGTGATCCGACCTATCGCGAGGTCATCGAGGCCTCGCGCCGGGCCGACCGCACGTCGGTCGCCGAAGGGATCGTCGCCGCCGCGCGCGAAATCGCCGAGACCACCGATATCTCGGCCATCTGCGCACATACGCAATCGGGCATGACCGTCAGCCTTGTCGCGCGCGAACGTCCGCGCGTGCCGATCATCGCGCTGTCTCCGCTGCCGCGCGTCCTGCGCAGGCTGTGCCTGACATGGGGCACCCATTGCGTCTGGACCGACCCGCTGGAGCGGTTCCGCCAGGCGGTCATCATCGCGGCGCGCGCGGCGCGCGAGGATGGCTTTGCCGACGAGACGCAGCAGATCGTCGTGACCGCGGGCGTTCCCTTCAACGTCGCCGGCACAACCAACATCCTGCGCGTCGCAACCTGTGATGAGCGCTTGATCTACCGCGCCGACCCGGAATAACCCTGTCCCCATCAGGACCGGAACAGAGGGTGACAAGATGACGGCTGATCTGTTGTTGCTGGGCGGCATCGCGCTGTGTGCGCTGTCGGTTATCGCCGCTATCGTCCAGTTGATCCGCACCGAGGCCCCGCGCGGCGCGGCGATCCTTCTGGTGCTTGGCATTGCTGCGATGGCCGGATCGGCCGCGCTTGGCGGGACCGACCGCCTCGGCCCGGCCGGCATCTGCGCGGCATGGGACCGCGTGACGGGCAAAACCGCGCCCTGACGCTTGCCTTTTGCGGCGCTACCCTGTAAGGGGACGGCTTCATACCTGCGCGGCCGGCCTGAAAGGCATTGCCGAGTCGCGCTTAAACCTCTGATAAGGAGTGTAAAATGCCAAAGATGAAGACCAAGTCCGCTGCCAAAAAGCGGTTTTCGATGACTGCGACCGGCAAGGTCAAGTCGGGTCAGGCCGGCAAGCGCCACGGCATGATTAAACGCACGACGAAATTCATTCGCGACGCCCGCGGGACCATGATCCTGTCCGAGGCCGATACGAAGATCGTCAAGAAATACATGCCGTACGACCGCTGATCGGAGGACTGACACATGGCACGAGTTAAATCCGGCAAGGTTACGCACGCCCGCCACAAGAAAGTTCTTGAGCAGGCCAAAGGTTATTACGGCAACCGGTCGCGCAATTTCCGCACCGCGACCCAGGCCGTCGACAAGGCGAACCAATATGCCACCCGCGACCGCAAGAACCGCAAGCGCAACTTCCGTGCGCTGTGGATCCAGCGGATCAACGCCGCCGTTCGCGCGGTCGATGCTGATATGACCTATTCGCGCTTTATCAACGCGCTGAGCAAGGCCGGGATCGAGGTTGACCGCAAGGTTCTGGCCGATCTGGCCGTTCACGAACCCGAGGCTTTCGGCGCGATCGTCGAAAAGGCCCGCGCCGCCGCCTGATCCGGCCCGGCCCGGCCCGGCGGCCAGCCGCCGCCAGCATCCCAAACCCGCGCCCCGGCGCGGGTTTTCTCATTTGCGCGGCGGCTTAAGCGCACAGGGGATACGGCCAATGCGGCGCCCGTCAGGGGCAGCGGGGGCAATCCCCGCCCCGGCACCAACCTGCGCGCGCAAGCCACGCGGGCGGCTTTGCGGCAATCCGGCAATAGCACCAACCTGCGCGCGCGCGCGCGCCCCGCGCATACCATGGACCCGGCCAGACCGCCCGGCGCCGCGCGGAAAAGCCGTTATCTGCGCCAGAGCCATCGCCCATAAACCGGATGGTAATGTTTCTGATGCAGGGTCCGGAAAGGGTCAGCGAATCAGGAACGCCATGGATATCAGTGTCGAGGACGCATCAGATCATATCGTCGTGCGGCTGACAGAAAGCCGCCTTGATGCCGCCGTCGCCGGCGAGTTCAAGGACAGGGCGCGTCCGCATTTCGCCGTGGCCGGGCCGGATCTTGTGCTGGATCTGGGCGCGGTCGAATTTCTTGACAGCTCTGGCCTTGGCGCGGTGATCGCCCTGCGCAAGGCGCTGCCTGCGGACCGCCGGATGCGCCTGCGCGGGCTGACACCGAATGTCGACCGCGTGTTTCGTCTGACCCGCATGGACCGGATCTTTGACATCATCCGCCCTGATCCCGGTGCAACGGCATGATGGCGGATCATGATCGCGGGTCACGGCCCGGAACGGGGCAAGACCCCCTGCCGCCCACAGCCGTCTTTACCCGCAGCTTTCGCGCCTGCGCATCAGGCGTGCGTGAAACGCTGATCACAATCGACGGGCGGATGCGGCCCCATATCAGCGCCGACCTCATGGGCCGGGCCGGGCTGGTGCTGGCAGAACTGCTGAACAATGTCGCACAGCACGGCCGCAAGGGTCCGGGCGGCCCGGATCCGATGGTCCATCTGAGCGTGGTCCTGCGGCCCGAGGGGCTGGCCTGCGCCGCCAGCGACGATGGCGGGCTTTTGCCGCGCATCTGCCTGAACACATCCAGTCCGCCCTGCGGCGATGTGCCCGTGCAATCCCTGCCCGAGGGTGGGTTCGGCTGGTTTCTGATCGGTCATCTGACCCAGTCACTCACCCATTTCCGCGAAGGCGACCGGAACTTCGTGGCCTTTACCATCCCGGCCGAACCCGCCACCGGCGCAGAGGCCACGCCCGAGAGAACCCCGGACATGGCACCCTAGCCCGCCATTCGCCTGCCGTCACGGCCAGCCCCGGCCGGTGGCTGGCTGGCCGGGCCGGGCCGGAGCGTGGCCGCGGCCGCGGCCGCCGCTCGCGAACAGGCATGCAGGCAAAGAATA
>JAUNTL010000038.1 GCA_030538705.1 Paracoccus sp. (in: a-proteobacteria)
TTTTCGACGATTTATAGCTGCAATGCTCGTTCCACATCGCGCTGAAGATGCCCAGCTCGGTATAGCTCGGCGCGCGTCCGATAATCCCGAGGATGCGCTCGTATTCTTCGGGCTTCAGCCCATGGGCGGCGATCAGTTCGGGGGTGATCTGGGGTTCGTGCATGAGCGCCCTCGCTTGGCTGATTTGCCGCCTTTTAGGGGCTGGCGCGGGCGAAAGAAAGGCCGTCCCCGCAACGCATTGCGCAAAAAAAAGACCGGGCATAAAGCCCGGCCTGAGTCCAACAGGGAGGTGAAGGTTATGAGAGTTGCCTCAATCATCGCCTTCGAAGCCCGATTTATGTGCAGCCAGCCCGGCTTACAAGCTTAAAACGGCTGCGAAACGGTCATACCTGCTATGCGCTTGCGGCATGCCCGCCGGGGTGGGGCGTTGTGGCGGTTTTTTGCCGGCTTGCCGCCCATTCGCGCAGGGCCGCATTGCGGGGAAAGTCCTCGGGCGGTCCGGCCATCATGGCGGGTGCCTTCTGTCCCGCAATTTCAGCAGGTTCCGCCGGATTCCATGGCGGTGCGGATACGCCGTCCGGCAGGCCGGACAGGGCCTGTTGCAGCGCCTGGTCAAGGGCGGCTGTCCCGGCCGCATGATCATCCGTGCCCTGCGCCGGGGATGCGGTCGCGCCGCCACGCGCGGCGATCTGACGCAGTAGCGGGCCAAACGCCTGCCGGGTGCGGAAATAATGAGCCTCGCGCGCGCCGAAATAGAACGAGACGACCGCGCCCAGCAGCCACCACAGCGGTTCAGGAACATGGGCCAGCCCCTCCATCCGCCGGCCAAAGCCCTCCGGCGCGGCCATGGCATAGCCAAACAGCCCCAGCGTGCCCAGCGTCATCAGCGGACGTGGCAACCTGTTCAGCCCGTTGACGAACTCATCGAACCAGCCATCGCCGCGCCCGGCAAATTCGGCGGCCATCTGGGCAAGGGCTGCCGCATGGGCGGCCTCGTCCAGTTCCATCCGGCGGGTGGCATTGACATGGAATATCTCGGCCATGCCGGTGGCCGCGTTGCCGATGGCGGCAGCCGGGCCGGCGTTCAGAAAGCGGTCGATCATGCCCATTTCGCAACCCTTTCACGATGTTCGGCCGCACTCAGATGCCAGCGGGGTGCGATGAACGCCTCGGCGCGGGTGATCCAGCCGCCCTTGGTGCCGGCGCGGGTGGTGGCATATTTGCGGCTGGCCGGGCGGGCGTCGGCAAGGGCATAGTAATAATTGCGCCGCTCGATCCCATAGCCGTCGGCGATATGGCGGGGGGCGGCATCTGCCGCGGCGGCCACGGCGGCGCGGGTCAGCGGGCCGATGATGCCGTCATCGCGCGCGGGAAACCCCATGGCCGACACCATGCGTTGCAGGATCTTCACCGCGTTCGCGCCGGCATTGACATACATGTCGAACATGCTGGCATGCAGCGCCTGCGGCAGCGCGGCAATGCCGGGTCGTTCAAAGTAATGGCTGCGGAAAATCCCGGCCGCCTGCCTCTGGCTGAGGGCGCGCACATCCGCCGCATCGACCCGCCCGTCGCGGTTCAGGTCCAGCCCCAGCCGGCGCATCGTGGCGATGGTGACGCCGTATTTCGTCGCCCCGCCGGGATCGTCGGGATCGTTCACATATCCCCCTTCGCGCGCAACGATTTCGGCCGCCAGTTCATCAACGGTTTTCATCCCGTCCCCCTTTTGCTGGTGAAACGGATGAAAACTGCCTTTCAGGCGTTAACCCTGTGTAAACCGGGCGGGCGTTGCGGGCGTGTCAGGTCGTCGGCTCTTCATAGACGCCGGTCGCCTTGAGCGAGTCGATGACCTCGCGCGGCATGTAATTCTCGTCATGTTTGGCGAGGATTTCGGTGGCGACAAAGACGCCCTCTTCCATCTTGCCGGTTCCGATCATGCCCTGACCTTCCTGAAACAGATCAGGCAGCACGCCGGTAAAGCGCACCGGGATCGAATAAGCGCCATCGGTGACGCTGAAGGTGATGGTTTCGCTCTGACCGCGGATGAGCGTGCCTTCCTCGACCAGCCCGCCAAGACGGAAGCGCTCGTTATCTCCCGGCGGTTCCTCCATCACCTGCGTGGGCGCGCGGTAAAGGTTGATCCCGTCGCTGAAGCCGATGCCGATCAGCGTGACCGACAGGGCAAGCGCCACCGCAGCCGCCGCGAGAACCTGAATGCGGCGGGTTTTCTTCAGTGATTTCAGCCCGGCCATGGATTCCTCCCTTGCTTAGGCAGATTCGAATGTGATCCGGCGGCGCAGGAATTGCGTCGCCTTGGTCGAGACGCGGGCCGGGTCACCTGTGGTCAGATAGCGCGGCTGCGTCCCGGAACCCAGAAATCCGGGTCGCCGCGCGAGGTAATCGGCAAGGCTCTCGGCCACCAGACGGGCCTGCGAAAAGACCCGGACATCGGGGCCAAGCGCGCGCTGGAATACATCCTGCATCAGCGGGTAATGGGTGCAGCCCAGGATCGCGGCCTCGGGGTAGGGCATGCGGCGCTTGAGCGCCTCGACATGGCTGGTGACCAGTGCTTCGGCCAGAATTTCGTCGCCATCCTCGATCGCATCGACGACCCCGCCGCAGGGCTGGGCCTCGACATCAACCCCGATGGCGCGGAAGGCCAGTTCGCGCTGAAATGCGCGGCTGGCAACAGTGGCCGGCGTGGCGAACAGCGCGACATGTTTGACGCCAACCTCGCGCGGCGGCGAATTGTCGCCCCACTGGCGTTCGGTCAACGCCTCGATCAGCGGCACAAAAACGCCCAGCACACGCTTGTTTTCAGGGACGAAATGCTCCTGCATGCGGCGCAGCGCGGCGGCCGAGGCGGTGTTGCAGGCCAGAATGACCAGATCGCAGCCCTCGTCCCACAGCCGCTGTGTGGCGGCGCAGGTCAGCTCATAGATGTCATCTGCGGTGCGCACGCCATAAGGCGCATGGGCGCTGTCGGCGAAATAGACAAGCGGCAGATCGGGCAGCCGTTCCTGGATCGCATGATGGACTGTCAGCCCGCCAAGCCCGGAATCGAATACGCCAACTGCCATCTGTTGTCCCCGTCAAATCTGACAGCGACATAAGCCCCGACCGGCCAAAAGTCCATGAGCTAGGTCATTCCGCCGCATGGGCCAGCGGCGTGCCGCCATCATGGAGTGCTGCCAGAATTTCGGCCCGCCGCGCGTCGGCGCGCGCGACGGCCTCGTCCCGGATCAGGCCATATCCCCGCATGTCCAGCGGCAGGCGGGCCAACTCGCGGATCAGTTCCTCGTTTGCGGCATTGGCGCGGGGCAGCCATTCGCGCATATCTGCCTCGAACCGGTCGCGGGTTGCACGTTCGTCGCGGCGCTCGGCCAGCCAGCCAAAGGGATCAAGGGCGGTGCCGCGCAGACGCTTCATCCGCGCAAGCAGGCGAAACAGCCCGACCACCCAGGGGCCGAATTCGCGTTTGCGCGGCCGGCCCTCGGCATCCCGGCCCGGCAGGACCGGCGGGGCGAGATGATAGGACAGGCGCAGATCGCCCTCGAACTCGCGGCTGACCGCTTCGGCGGTTTTCAGATGCAGGCGGGCGACCTCGTATTCGTCCTTATAGGCCATCAGCTTGAACAGCCCCGCCGCGACATCCTCGCGCAGGTTACCCGGGGCAAGTGCCACGGTCTGGTGAAAGCGGGCGGCATAGGCGGCGTCCTGATAATCCTCCAGCCATGCGGCACGAAAACCGACCGGATCGGGCGCTGGCGCCGCCTCGGCGGGTGCGGTCGCTTGCGCCAGCCCGTCACCATCGGCCATCGCCCAGCGGCCGATCTGAAAGGCACGCTGATTTTCATCGACCTTTGCGCCATTCAGCGCGATGGCCTGCATGATCGCGGCCTCGCTCAGCGGCAGCAGCCCCTGTTGCCAGGCCGCGCCGAGGACCAGCATATTCGCATAGATGGAATCGCCAAGCGCGCGCAGCGCCAGCGTGCTGGCATCGAAAAATGCGACCTGCGTGCCCAGCCGCGCCTCCAGCGACATTCTCAGCCGGTCCGAGGGCACGCGGAAATCGCGGTTGCGGGTGAATTCGCCGGTGATGATCTCGTGATCATTGACGACGGCCCCGGTGCGGCCGGATGTCATGAGACCCAGCGTTTTGGCCCCCGCCGTCACCACCAGATCGCCGCCGATGACGCAATCGGCCTCGCCCACGGCGACGCGGATGGCGCTGATATCCCCGGGGCGTTCGGCCAGCCGCAGGTGGATATGGACCGCGCCGCCCTTTTGCGCCAGGCCGGCCATCTCCATCATGCCCGCCCCCTTGCCGTCGATATGGGCGGCCTGCGCCAGAACCGCGCCGATGGTCACGACGCCGGTGCCGCCCACGCCGGTGATGACGACGTTATGGGTGCCCGTGATCACGGGCAGGACGGGCGCGGGCAGGGCGGGCAGATCAAGCTTTGCCGCCTGCGGCCGGCGCGGACGGCCGCCACGGACCGAGACGAAGCTGGGGCAAAAGCCGCGGACACAGGAATAATCCTTGTTGCAGCTTGACTGTTCGATGGCGCGCTTGCGGCCCAGTTCGGTCTCGACCGGGACGACCGACACGCAATTCGACTGCACCGAGCAATCGCCGCAACCTTCGCAGATATCGGTATTGATCCACACCCGGCGGTCGGGGTCGGGGATCTGTCCGCGCTTGCGGCGGCGGCGCTTTTCTGCGGCGCAGGTCTGGATATAGATGATTGCCGAGGTGCCGCCGGCGCGTTCGAGATCCTTTTGCACCGCCATCAGCCGGCCGCGCGGCTCGACCCTGAGGCCAGAGAACGCGCCACGCGCGGGTGGCTCTTTCTCGTCGTGGACGATGACGACCGGAGCGACGCCCATCGCGACCAGTTCCGCCGCGATCCGCGCCGGGGTCAGCCCGCCCTCATTGGGCTGGCCGCCGGTCATGGCCACGGCGTCGTTGAACAGGATCTTATAGGTGATATTCGTCCCCGTCGCGACCGCATGGCGGATCGCGAGCGAACCGGAGTGGTTATAGGTTCCGTCCCCAAGATTTTGAAATATATGCGCTCTTTTTGAAAACGGCGCCTCGCCGACCCAATTGACCCCCTCGGCGCCCATATGGGTAAAGCCGGTGGTCTCGCGGTCCATCCACTGCACCATATAATGGCAGCCGATCCCGGCATAGGCGCGGCTGCCCTCGGGCAGGCGGGTCGAGCTGTTATGCGGGCAGCCCGAACAGAACCACGGCGTGCGCACCGCGATTTCCGGGGCGTTATCGGCGCGGCGCGCGGCGCTCAGCCGGTCCAGGCCCGCGCGGATGGCCTCGGTGCCGCGGCCTTCCTCGATCAGGATTGCGCCGATCTTTTCGGCGATCCCCACCGGATCGAGCGCATAGCGGGTCGCGAATACCTCCTGGCCGGTGCGGTCATGGTGCCAGCCGATGACCCGCCGGCCGTGGCGGTTGTCAAAGATCGCCTCTTTGATCTGCACCTCGATCAGCTTGCGCTTTTCCTCGATCACGACGATCAGGCCCAGCGGCTCGGACCATTCCTGAAAGCTGCGCATATCCAGCGGAAAGGTCTGTCCGACCTTATAGGTCGAAATGCCCAGCCGGTCGGCCTCGCTGCGGTCGATGCCCAGAAGCGACAGCGCATGGACCAGATCCAGCCAGTTCTTGCCGGCGGCGACAAAGCCGATGCGCGCGCCGGGCTGACCCCAGACCATGCGGTCAATGCGGTTTGCGCGGGAAAATGCCTCGGCGGCAAAGCGCTTGTGGTCGATCATGCGCGCCTCTTGCGCGACTGGCGTATCCATCAGCCGGATGTTCAGCCCGCCCTCGGGCATGGCAAATTCGGGGGTGACAAAGCGCATGCGGAAAGGATCACCATCGACGACGCTGGTCGCCTCGACCGTGTCCTTCATCACCTTCAGCCCGGTCCACACCCCGGCGAAACGCGACAGCGCAAAGCAATAAAGCCCGTAATCAAGGATTTCCTGAACCCCGGCGGGCGAGATCACCGGGATATAGGCATCCACCATCGCCCAGTCGGACTGATGCAGCACGGTCGAGGATTCGCCCGTATGGTCGTCGCCCATCGCCATGACGACACCGCCATGGCGGCTGGAGCCGGCCATATTGGCATGGCGCATGACATCGCCCGACCGGTCGATCCCCGGCCCCTTGCCATACCACAGGCCGAAAACCCCGTCATGTTTCCCCTCGCCGCGCAGTTCGGCCTGCTGGCTGCCCCAGATCGCGGTCGCGGCCAGATCCTCGTTCAGGCCGGGCTGAAACAGGATGTTGCGCGTGCCAAGCAGCTTGCCTGCCTTCATCATGGCCAGATCGACGCCGCCCAGCGGGCTGCCGCGATAGCCGCTGACCAGCCCGGCCGTATTCAGCCCCGCCGCCTGATCGCGGGCCTGCTGCATCAGCATCAGCCGCACCAGGGCCTGCGTGCCGTTCAGCAGCACCTCATGCCTGTTCAGATCGAACCTGTCGGCCAGCGAAAAAGACCGTTCCTGCGGTGCCCCCATTTTGCCCTCCCCGGCCTCAGTGGTATCCAGAGTATAAGTCAGCAAAACTGACCCAGAAAGAGAAATCCTGATCTTTCCGGTTATTGCGATTTCTGCGCCCGCATCGTAAGAGTCATAAACATTCCAATTGTTTTGTTTTGCGGAACCGCGGTGGGCATGGACTGGGACAAGCTGCGAATTTTCCACGCTGTGGCCGATGCCGGCAGCCTGACCCATGCCGGTGATTCGCTGCGCCTGTCGCAATCGGCCGTCAGCCGCCAGATCCGCGGGCTGGAAGAGCAGCTGGGCGCGACCCTGTTTCACCGTCATGCCCGTGGCCTGATCCTGACCGAACAGGGCGAATTGCTGTTCAACGCCGCCTCGAAAATGGCCCGCCAGCTCGAGGTTGCCGCCGCCCATATCCGCGACACCGAGGAATATGTCACCGGCGAGCTGAAGGTGACGGCGGCGACGGGTTTCGGCACGCTGTGGCTGGTGCCCCGGCTCAAGAAATTCTATGCGCTCTATCCCGATCTGAAGATCACCCTGATCCTTGAAGAGCGGGTGATGGATCTGGCCATGCGCGAGGCCGATGTCGCGATCCGCATGAAAGAACCCAGCCAGTCCGACCTGATCCGGCGGCGGCTGCTGAATATCCGTATGCGGCTTTATGCCACGCGGTCATATCTGGCCGAGGCCGGTCGCCCGCTGGGGCTGGCCGATCTGGCGCGGCACCGTGTCATCGGACAGGATACGTCCGTGCCGCAGGTCGCGGTCGGCAAGCTGCTGGTTGAGCTGCTTATTGACCAGCAACCGCTCTCACTGCTGATGGTCAACAATTATTTCGGCGTGCTTCAGGCGGTGCTGGCCAATGTCGGCATTGGCGTGCTGCCCGATTACCTGACCGCCGATTTCCCCGAGCTGGTGCGCGTCTTTGACGATGTCGAATCTGCCGAGGTGCCGGTGTTCCTCGCCTTTCCCGAGGAATTGCGCGGATCGCGCCGCGTGGCCGCCTTTCGCGACTTTGTGGTTGACGAGATCCAGACCTATCGCAAGTCGCAGACCTCGGCCGACTGATCCGCTGCGGCACCGCGCCGCGCCGGCTGTGTGTCGCGGGCGGCTGGCAATGGGCGGCCGTCGGGGTTAAGGTGGCGCCTGCGCAACGGAGAAGCTGATGATCGCCGAACTTGGACATTTTGCCCTTATTCTCGCCTTTGCGGTCTCGCTGTTTCAGACTGTCGTGCCCCTGATCGGCGCCGGCAAGGGCTGGCCGGCCTGGATGGAATCCGCCCGCCCCGCCGCGCTGGCGCAGTTCGGGCTGGTCGCGATTTCCTTTGCGGCGCTGACCTTTTCTTTCGTCACCTCGGATTTTTCGGTTGAACTGGTCTATGCCAATTCGCACACGACCAAGCCGATGCTTTACAAGGTGTCAGGCGTCTGGGGGAACCACGAAGGTTCGATGCTGCTGTGGGTGCTGATCCTTGCGCTGTTCGGTGCTGCGGCGGCGGTGTTCGGCGCGCAGCTGCCGCCCGGGCTGCGGGCGCGGGTGCTGGCGGTGCAGGCGTCGATCGGGGCGGCCTTTTACGCCTTTATCATCTTTACCTCGAACCCATTTACCCGCATCGCGACCCCGGCCTTTGACGGGCGCGACCTCAACCCGCTGCTGCAAGATCCCGGTCTCGCGCTGCATCCGCCGTTTCTCTATCTCGGCTATGTCGGGCTGAGCATGGCCTTTTCATTCGCCGTTGCCGCGCTGATCGAGGGCCGCGTTGATGCCGCATGGGCACGCTGGGTCAGGCCATGGACGCTGGCGGCCTGGATGTTTCTGACCATCGGTATCGCGCTCGGGTCATGGTGGGCCTATTATGAACTTGGCTGGGGCGGGTTCTGGTTCTGGGATCCGGTTGAAAACGCCAGCTTCATGCCCTGGCTGCTGGCCTGCGCGCTGCTGCATTCCGCCATCGTCGTCGAGAAACGCGAAGTGCTGAAAAGCTGGACCATCCTGCTGGCGATCATGGGCTTTGGCTTTTCGCTGATCGGCACCTTCATTGTGCGTTCGGGTGTCATCACCTCGGTTCACAGCTTTGCCGCGGATCCGGCGCGCGGGGTCTTTATCCTCGCCATTCTGGCCGCGTTCGTCGGGGGTGCGCTGACGCTTTATGCCGCCCGCGCCGGCGCCATGCAGGCCAAGGGCGTCTTTGCCCCCGTCTCGCGCGAGGGGGCACTGGTTCTCAACAACATCCTTCTTGCCGTTTCGGCCTTTGTCGTTTTCGTCGGCACGATGTGGCCGCTGGTCGCTGAAATGGCGTGGGGCCGTGTCCTGTCGGTCGGTCCGCCCTTTTTCGAAAAGGCATTTACCCCGTTCATGATCGTGCTGGCCCTCGTGCTGCCCATCGGCGCGATCATCCCGTGGAAGCGCGGCCAGATCGCGCGCGCCATCCGTCCGCTGCGCGGTGCGCTGATTCTCAGCCTTGCGGTCATGACGCTGGTCTTTGCGATCTCGACCGGGCATTCGGCACTGGCGGTAATCGGCGCCGGGCTGGGGTCATGGCTGGTCTTTGGCGCGGCGGCAGAGCTGTGGTTCCGCACAGGTTCGGCCGGGGCATCGCGGCTGCTGCGCCTGCCGCGGGCTGACTGGGGCAAGGCGATTGCCCATTCCGGGCTGGGCGTGACCTTTATCGGTGTCAGCCTGCTGATGGCATGGGAGATCGAGGATATCCGCACCGTTCCCATCGGCGGAAGCTTTGAGGTCGGCGGCTATGAGATCACGCTGCAAGCGGTGGATGAGGTGCAGGGGCCGAATTATGTCTCGACCATGGCCAGTATGGCGGTGGCCCGCGACGGACGTCACGTCGCGGTGCTGTATCCTGAAAAGCGCGTCTATCCCGTGCAGGCCATGCCCACGACCGAGGCAGCCATCGACAATGGTGTTTTCCGCGATGTCTATCTGGTCATCGGGGACGAACAGGCCGGCGGGGGCTGGGCCGTGCGCAGCTATATCAAACCCTTCGCTAACTGGATCTGGCTGGGCAGCGCGCTGATGGCCCTGGGCGGGATCGTCAGCCTGAGCGACCGGCGTTACCGCGTGGCCGCCGGTGCGGCGCGGCGGCGCATGGCAGGAATGCCGGCGGAATGAGAAATGCCCGCCCCCTTTGCCAGCCCGGCACCGCGCCGCAACTGAGGTCCGCATGATGAAACGTCTCGCCCTGATCGTGGCGCTTGGCCTTGGCCCGATGATTGCCGCGCCCGCTGTGCTGGCGGTTCAGCCCGACGAGGTGCTGGCCGATCCCGCCCTTGAATCGCGCGCCCGCGATATTTCGAAGGTGCTGCGTTGCCCGATCTGTCAGGGCGAGACAATCGACGAATCCAACGCCGCGATCAGCCGCGATCTGCGTCTTTATGTGCGCGAGCGTCTGGTCGAGGGGGACAGCGACGCACAGGTCATCGACGCCGTGACCGACCGCTATGGCGAGTTTGTCCTGTTCGAGCCGCGCCCGACCGGTGGCAATCTGATCCTGTATCTTGCCGGGCCGCTGATGGCACTTGTCGCGCTGCTGGTCGGCTGGCGCTTTTTGCGCAACCGCAGCCAGCCCGATGCTGACTCCGCGCCGGCCGAAAACCTGACCGAGGCCGAAAAAGCCCGTCTGGACGAGATCATGCGGCCCTGATGCCGCGTTGCTGTCCGGGGCGGGCGCGCGGCGGGGGTGCGGTCGGACACAAGGTCCGCGGCCGGATCTGATCCTGCTTGACCGTATTCACCTGCCATTTCCGGCGGGGCGCGGGGCGCGCGCTGGACATGCGACATTCTCGGGCATGGTCATGCTGGCATAGTCGGGCGCGCGGGACATGCCCCGCCGGGGCGCGCTGCCTCTGATCGGTGAGGCGCATCATTTCGGCGCCCTTGACGCCACGACGGGGCTTTCCCCGGCGCCCGCGCCACGCCATCGTGCCCCTAGCACAGGAGGACGCCATGACCTATGAAACCATCCGGCTTTCGGCCGCCGCAGGCATCGCGACGCTGATGCTGAACCGCCCCGACAAGATGAACGCCCTCAACAGCCGGATGCGGGCCGAGATCACCGATGCGCTGAGCAGCCTGCCCGAGAATATCCGCTGCGTGGTTCTGACCGGTGCGGGCAAGGCGTTCTGTTCGGGGCAGGATCTGACGGATGCCGGCGCCGGCGTCGATATCGAGGCGACGCTGCGGCGCGAATATGAGCCGATGCTGCATGCCGTCATCAACTGCCGCGCCCCTGTTATCGCCGCGGTCAACGGCCCCGCCGCAGGCGCCGGGGCCAGTCTGGCGCTGGCGGCGGATGTCGTCATGGCGGTCGAGACGTCATATTTTTCAATGGCCTTTTCGGCGATCGGGCTGATACCTGATGCCGGCAGCACCTGGGTCATGCCGCGCCTGATCGGCAATGCGCGGGCCATGGGCATGATGCTGTTTGCCGAAAAGATCCCTGCGGCACAGGCCGCTGACTGGGGGATGATCTGGCAATCCCTGCCCGAGGATGAATTCGTCGAGACCGTCGGTGCCCGGGCCCGGCAACTGGCGGCCGGCGCGACCGGTGCCTATCGCGCCATCCGGCACGCGGTGCGTGAGGCGGGGGCGAATGGTCTTGACGCGCAGCTGTCGCTTGAGGCGCAGATTCAGGCCGAGGCAGGGCGAAGCGCGGATTTCCGCGAGGGGGTCGCGGCCTTTCTGGAAAAGCGCGCGCCAAAATTCTCGGGTCATTAACGCGGGCATCCGGGCCGTGAACCGGTAAACTCCACCTGTCAGCGGTGCAAGGCAGGCGGTTGGCGGCCGTCTTTTGCGGCAGGCGCGCCGGCAACCGGCCTGCGCGGGCCGGCCCGATGATGCGCCACCACATATCGGGCATCCCGCGCGGCACCTGTGCCGGTCGGAGCCTTGGCGGGTGCGGAGCCATGGTCCACAATCGGCGCCGGGCAGGGGTGTCACCTCCGCGACAGGGGTCCGCGCCGCCCCTGACATCTATGCGCGTTTTACTGCGCGTCCGCAGGGTTTTCAGGGTCCGGGACCGTATCAGGGTTCAGCAATCTGCGATTGCCGGCCGGGTATGGGATTGCCGCCGGGGCCGTAACGCGCCCCGCGCCCCGCGCGTATCAAAGGGCCGGGTGGCATCACGGGCGGGCCGGCGGATATGGCCCGGCCGGCGCATCTGTTCGCCCCCGCCGGTCAGGGTGCGCGCCGGGCGCTGTCGGCATGGGCGGCTTTTGCGGCACGGATTGCGGTTGATGAGGCGTTGCTCAATGGCATGTTCACCATCACCCAGGCAGGCGGTCGTGCCGCCCCGAGAAGCTGTGATTGCTCTTCGCGCAGACGATAGCGCGCCAGAATCTGCGCAGCCCGGGAGCGGCGAGCCCTCAGCCGGCTGCCCGGGCGGGCGATGACACCGATCGGCACGCGCTGCGCGATGTCCTGCCAGCGCTCCCATTCGCTGAACTGGACAAGATTGTCCGAACCCATCAGCCAGGTGAACCGCACGCCCGGATAGTGCCGCTGCAATGCGGCGATGGTGTCGGCGGTCAGGCGCGTGCCCAGACGCTCCTCGATGCCGGTGACGACAACGCGCGGATCGGACAGCAGTGCGCGCGCCTGTTTGATGCGGTGCGACATCGCTGCGGGCTGTCGGGATTTCAACGGGTTGCCGGGTGTGACCAGCCACCATACGCGGTCGAGGCCAAAGCTGCGCAAGGCTTCCTCGGTCAGGCGGACATGACCTTCATGCGCGGGATCAAAGGATCCGCCGAACAGGCCGATCCGCTGGCCGGGCCGCGCGACGGGAAAGGGCTGTGTCATGGTCTGCTCCGGATCATGGACCCAAGGATAGCCACGGTCCCGGCGGACGCAACAGCTGTCGCCGAAATCCTCCGCGACTGCTTGACCGCAGAGGCGGCGAACCCGCAAGCATCATTTCGGGCCAATGAAATATCCGGCGAAGGCGTGTTCAAAGGCTGCATACACAGCGCGCTGCGGGCTGCCGGATCAGGCCCCGTGCAGACCGGACCTGCCGGCCTGCGGTGCCGGCTGATCGGCCGGTGCCTTCCTCATGCAGGCGCAGGCATGCGCGGCCGGTGGGCCAATGAAACAGCCGGCGAAGGCGCGTTTAACCGCTGCATTCACAGCGCGCGCAGCGGGTTGCCGGCTCAGGCCCCGTTAAGGCCGGAGTTGCCGGCCTGCGGCGCGGTCGGTGCCTTCCTCATGCAGGTGCAGGCATGCGCGGCCGGTGGGCCAATGAAACAGCCGGCGAGGGCGGGTTCAGCGGCTGCGTGGGCGCATGCGCGCAGGGTGCCGGATCAGGCCCCGTGCAGACCGGAGCTGCCAGCCTGCGGTGCCGGCTGATCGGCCGGTGCCTTCCTCATGCAGGCGCGGGCATGCGCGGCCGGTGGGCCAATGAAACAGCCGGCGAGGGCGGGTTCAGCGGCTGCGTGGGCGCATGCGCGCAGGGTGCCGGATCAGGCCCCGTTAAGGCCGGAGCTGCCGGTTTGCGGCGCGGTCGGTGCCTTCCTCATGCAGGTGCAGGCATGCGCGGCCGGATCGCTTTGCGACATAGAGCGCGGCGTCGGCGTCGGCCAGCAGCTGATCGGCGCAGATGCGGTCATAACCATCCGAGACCGTTGCCCCGATACTGGCTGAAATCACATGCTGACCGGGTTCTGGCACGGGAAAGACCCCGCCACTGGCCGCGATCTCGGCCCGGGGATCTGCGTGCTGACGCGGACCGGTCGCTGTCGCCCGGCGTTCGCCCGCGTCCTTGCTCAGGGGCAATGCGATGCCCGGTCCCCGTTGCGGCACCGTGCCGGCGATCCGGCCGGTGGCAGCGATCAGACGCTGGCCAAGGGCGCGCAGCCGGCTGCGGCAGGTCAGCCCGGGCAGCAGGATCAGGAACTCGTCCCCGCCGACGCGGGCCAGCAGATCGCCGGCGCGGGTTTCGCTGCGTAACGCGTCGGCCACCGCAACCAGCATATGATCGCCGGCCGCATGGCCGTGCCGGTCGTTGACCTGTTTGAAATGGTCGAGATCCAGTTGCAGCAGGGAAAACTGCTGACCTCCCTCATCCCGCGCCGCAATTGCACGCGAAAACCCCGTCTCGAAACCGCGCCGGTTGAGCAGGCCGGTCAGCGGGTCGGTATCGGCCCGTATCTCGGCGGCCTCATAGGCCTGTTCCAGATCGTTGCCATGTCGCGCCAGCTCGGCGCGGATCAGCCGGTTCGACTGGTGCAGATACATCATCTCGATGGCGAGATCGTCCGCCGCGAAATCGGAATCCGTCAGCCCGTGGCGCGCGATGGCCTCGATCACACCGATACCGAACCCGAGGTTCACCAGTATCGCGCCACGTGCCAGAGCCACGGATTCGCCACGCAAGGGCGGCAGGGGGCTGTCGCGTAATCCCAAAAAGACGCGCTCGCCCCGGGCCGCGGCGGCGGCAAGGCAGGTCAGCAGATCGGCCTGAGACGCGGCGCGGCGCGGCTCGAACACGTCCGGCGCGCGATCTGCGGGGCCGATCAGTTTGCGCAGCGTCGGTCCGGCCGACAAAATGACGCCCGCAGGGTCAATCAGCAAATGCATCGGCATCAGTGCCGCCAGCAGGCCGAACGGAACGGCCATCGCACCATTCATGCCGGCGCCCCTGCCTGTTGATGCAGTGCGAACCGGCGCCCGGCGGCGAATCGGGCATCCGCGATATGAACTTCAAGCACTGTCTCGCGGCGCTCGACCACCGCCAGCACGCCGTAATCATCGGCCATGCCGCGCAGAAAACCGGCAAGCAGCGCGAACCAGTCATCATCGGCCGCCGTAACCGACAGCAGATAGCGATCCGGCCCCGCCGGCTGGGCATCCAGACGTGGCAGATCCAATCCCGGCAGCACGACATGGGCGCGGTTTTGCAGATCGTCCAGCGAGAGGACGAAATCACCAAAGCTGGTTCCGCTGAACCGCATCACATCGCGCAGCGCGGGCGCGCGGGCCAGCCAGCCGCCGAGATCATCGAGCAATTCCTCGCGGCCGATATGCAGGCTGCGGCTTGCCGCCCGGATCAGCTCACCTGCCAGCCCGGCGGGATAGTGATGCATGATCCCCACCGCGCCGGGTCTGAGCGCCGCTGCCGCGCTGGCGGTCATCCAGACCGCGTCACCGTGGCGGGCGCGCAGGAAAAATTCGATCGCACGGATGACGAAACCGGACATCGGGCCTCCTTTGCGGATGGCCTAGCATGCAAAGGTTAAGGCTTCGTCAATCGCGCTGCGCAAGCCTCCGGGCCGCGATACCGATATCGCTGGCCGCTATGCCCGTGGCCCCGGCGCAGGCGATGACGCGATCATCGCTTTCGGTCACGAAATCGAGAATGAACTCATGTGCCTGACCGCCGTTGACGATGCCGGCCAGCTGTTCGGGCGCGATGCCGGCGCGGCCAAGCAGGCTTTCGAGCAACTCCGCGTCTGACAGGATATGAAGCAGCAGCTCATCGGCGATTTCGCGTGCCCGTGACGGGTTCATCATGATTTTTCCTGCCCGGAAAGGTCTTGTTAATGAATCGCTGCGAAACTGCCCCGGAACGTTGATCGGAGCAAGGCAAAGATGCTGGGACGGCTGCTGGTTCTGGATGTTGATATGGCTGCACGTTTTGCGATGCGGGCACGGCTGGAGGCGGCGAATCATCAGGTCCAGACGGCGGCCGGCCTGACCGAGGCGATCCGGCTGGGACCGGGCGCGGCGGCGGTGCTGGTCGCCAATCCTGATAATGCCGGGCTGGCGCGCGATCTGACCGCGCTGCGCCGGCGGCTGCGGGTGCCGGTGATTGCCGTCTGCGACGCGGCGCAGCGTATGGCAGCCTTTCATGCCGGGGCCGAGCATGTGCTGGAACGCGGATGCAATGATGCGGTGCTGCGCGCGCGCTTGCGCTGCTGGTTGTCGCGCCCGGCGGACAGCTGTCCGGGCATGGCCGAGGCAACGGCCATTTTCGACGCGCCCGACCAGATTGCGCTCGTCACCGATGATGCCGCGTTGTCGCTGGAGTGGCGGCAGGCGGTCACGGCTGCGACGGGTTGCCGGCCGCTGGTTCTGCCGCCGCGGCTGATCCATACCGCGCTGCCGGCGCGTCTTGCGGCGGTGCTGGTTGATGGCGGACGTGCGGGCGCCGGCATGCAGCATCTCGCCGATCTGCGCGCGCGTCTGGCCAGCGAGGGGCGCGGAATTGCTCTGGCGCTGTTGCAGCGGCGCCCGCTTGCCGATGAGGAGGCGCGTGCGCTTGACTGTGGCGCGGATGAGGTTCTGGCAGCGGCGCTTGCCCGGCCGGCGGCGCGGCCAGAGCTGGCGGTGCGGCTGGGCCTGTTGCTGCGTCGCGGCAGCGATGGCGAGCGGCGCCGCCTCGACATGCGGCTGGCACAGCGGCTGGCACTGGCCGACCCGCTGACGGGGCTGGCGAACCGGCGCCATATCGACGCCGAGATCGCCGCTGTCGTGCGCGCGGGGCGGGCATACAGCCTGCTGATGATAGATATCGACCGCTTCAAGGCGATCAACGATGCCCATGGCCATGCCGCCGGTGACACTGTGCTGCGCGCCTTTGCGGGGCTGCTGGCCGATCTGGCCGGCGCCGCACCCGTTGCCCGCTATGGCGGCGAGGAGTTTCTGGTCCTCTTGCCCGATGCGGACGAGACGCAGGCGGTATCCATGGCCGAACGGATCCGCCACCGCATCGCGGCAATGCCGCTGAATGCCGAGGGGTTGTCAGGGCCTGTCAGGCTGACGGTTTCGGTCTCGGTCGGGGTCGCCGGCAGCGAGGGGTTGCCGAGGACCGGTCCGGAAGAGGTGCTGCGCCGCGCGGATGCCGCGCTGCTGGCGGCGAAAGGTGCCGGGCGCAATCTGGTGATGCTGTCGCGCAGACCCCATGCGGCCTAGGATGGGGACATGTAAGCCCCGCGTTCGCGGCACGTTCGTCCGGCAAGTGGTCGGCGAGTGATGCACTGGATCTCGTGTTGGTGCCACGTCCGGCCGCCCCTTGCCAGGCCGGTTCACCAGCCAGACCATTCCCCAAAGGCGGGCAGGACGGGCAAACCGCCTGTTCTGCCGGTCGACATAACGGGCATGTGGGCGCAGCCATGGCGCGGGGACGGGCCTGTGTGCCGGGGGCGTGATCCGCATGAGCATTCCGGTCCGCCCGCGCCGGCGGGGCAAGGCCGGCAAACCGCCTGCGCTGCCTGCCGGGATACGGGGAATATGGGCGCAACCGGGGGCGTGGGGCCGGGGCATGTGCGTGACCCGTATGAGCATTCCGGCCCCGCCCGCGCCGGGGCGAGGCAAGGCCGGCAAACCGCCCGCCCTGCCTGCCGGTATACGGGGAATATGGGCGCAATCCGGGGGGGTGGGGCCGGGGCATGTGCGTGATCCGCATGAGCATTCCGGCCCGCCCGCGCCGGCGGGGCAAGGCCGGCAAACCGCCCGCCCTGCCTGCCGGTATACGGGGAATATGGGCGCACCCGGGGGCGCGGGGCCGGGGCATGTGCGTGATCCGTGTGGGTGGGCCGGCCCGGCCACGCCGGGGCGAGGCAAGGCCGGAAAACCGCCTATGCTGCCGGTCGACATAACGGGCATTTGGGCGCAACCGGGGCGCGCGGGGCCGGGGCATGTGCGCGGGGCGCGTGAGCTGTGTGAGCGTTCCGCCCCGGCCACGCCTGTTCGCGCGGGGGCGGGGTGCGGGTAACTTGGGGCTGGCCGAGCGCGGGCCAAATGACTACATTCACGGCACTCACGAATGGAATGCGCAATGACAGATTTGATGACTGATGACCGACCCACGGGGCTGGCAATGCGCCGTGGCGCCCGCCGGCTTTGCCCGGCCTGTGGCGAGGGACCGATGTTTGACGGATACCTCAAGGTTCGCGACCATTGCCCGAATTGCGGCGAGGCGTTGCATCATCAGCGTGCCGATGACGGGCCGGCCTATCTGACGGTGCTGCTGGTTTCGCATATCGGCGCGCCGCTGCTTTTGTGGATCTATCTGCGCTATCAGCCCTCGCCGGTCTCGATGCTGATTTCCTTTTCGCTGGGTGCGATCGTGCTGTCGCTGGTGCTGCTTCCGCTGATCAAGGGGGCATTGGTGGGTGCGCAATGGGCACGCCGGATGCACGGCTTTGGCGGCAAGGAGGCGGAGGCGGGCACGACATGAGCATGCAGGCCGCCGCACCGCAGGCAGGCCCTGACCGGAGCGCGCTGCGCGATGCGGCGACGGTGGTGCTGGTGCGCCGCGACGGCGCGCAGCCGGCGGTTCTGATGGGGATGCGCGGCGCGAATGCGGCCTTCATGCCATCGAAATACGTCTTTCCGGGCGGGGCTGTGGATGATGCCGATGCCGGCATTGCCCTGGCCCGCCATACTGATCCGCTGTCCGAGGCGCGATTGCGCGCCGAGAGTGAGAGCGGCGTCACCCCTCATCAGATCATGGTTGCCGCACTGCGCGAACTTGCCGAGGAAACCGGGCTGCTGATCGGCCGCACCGGGCGCTGCGATCTGCCGGGATATGCCGAGGCCGGGCTGATCCCTGATCCCGGAGGGCTGCATTATGTCTTTCGCGCGATCACGCCGCCGGGACGGCCGCGCCGCTTTGATGCGCGCTTCTTTCTGGCGGACGCGGCCGGGGTCTCGGGTGATCCGGATGATTTTTCGCGGGCCTGTGACGAGCTGTCTCACCTTCACTGGGTGCCGATGGCCGAGGCCCGCGCCCTGCATCTGCCCTTTATCACCGAGGTCGTGCTGGCCGAATGTGCGGCGATTGTCGCCGATTCGGGCGAGGGGCCGCTGCGCGCACCCGCCAGCGTGCCCTTTTTCGACAATCGCGCGCCGCGCTCGCGCTTTGTCCAGATCGGTGCCTAGGCCGTGATGCGACCGGACCGGCGACAGGTTCTTGCGGCGCTGCTGGCGGCGGGCTTTGCCGGGGTTGCGCAGGCGCAGGTGCCTGCATTGTCGGTGCCGCCGCCGCGCCGGCCCGCGCCACGCGCCAGCCGGCTGATCGCGCAGTCGGGGCTTGGGGCGCATATCGTCTATGCCGTGCTTGGCCCGGACGGTCAGCTGGCCGAGGGGCGCGGCGCCGATCAGCCGGTGGCGCCGGCCAGCACGCTGAAGGTTCTGACGGCGCTTTATGCGCTTGACCGGCTGGGGGCGGGGCATCGCTTTGCGACCCGCGTGCTGCGTGCCGGCGACATGCTTGTGCTGGCCGGCGGGGGCGATCCGCTGCTGGACAGCGACGGGCTGGACGAACTGGCGCGTATGGTGGCCCAATCCGGTCAGGGCACGCCCGCGCGATTTGCCGTCTGGGGTGGTGCGCTGCCTGCCATCCACGAGATCGCACCGGGTCAGGCCGCCCATCTGGCCTATAATCCTGGTATCTCGGGGATGATGCTGAATTTTAACCGTGTCCATCTGGGCTGGCAGGCCGGCGGCGCGGCGATGGCGTTGCAGGCCCGTGCCGCGCGGCACAGCCCGGTGGCCTATACCGTCCGGGCCGAGGCGGTCACACAGGGACCGCTGTTCAGCTGGCGCGAGGAGGGCGGGCGCGAGATCTGGCGCGTCAACCGCGCCGGGCTGGGCCGGGCGGGCAGCCGCTGGCTGCCGGTGCGCCGGCCCGAGGCCTATGCCGGCGATGTCTTTCAGACCCTTTGCCGTGCGCGCGGACTGCCCTTGCCCACGCCCGAGGTCATCAAGAACCTGCCGGTGCAGGCCGAAGAAATCGCCCGCGTGGAAAGCCCCCCGCTGGCCGAGATCCTGCGAGGGATGCTGGAATATTCGACCAATCTGACCGCCGAGGTGGTCGGCCTGACGGCCAGCGGGGTGGCAGACGGGGTGAACGATCTGGCGAATTCGGCGCGGGCAATGCAGCTTTGGGCCGAGGATCGCGGCATCACGGGGCTGGAGCTTTACGACCACTCGGGCATGTCGGATGCCAGCCGCGTCACGGCGCGGGCGATGGCGCGGATCATTGCCGGCCCGGGTCAGGCGGCCGGGCTGCGCGGGTTGATGCGGCAGATCCGGCTGACGGATGCCGAGGGCCGCAGCGCCGGGGGCGATCTGCGCATCGAGGCCAAGACCGGAACGCTGAATTTCGTGTCGAACCTTGCCGGTCATGGCGCGATGCCGGGGCATGAGGATATCACATTCGCGATTTTCATCAGCGATATGGCGCGCCGCGCCGGGACCGAGGGGCAGGAATTGCCGGCCGGTGTCAGCACCTGGACGCAGCGCGCAAAACTCCTGCAACAACAGCTGGTTGAGGGGTGGATTTCACGTTACGGCTGAGGTGATGCGCAAGCTATGTCGCCGATAGACGAGGCGCAGATCGGGGGTTTCCATGATCTGCCATGGTCCGCCGAAATGCGCGGCCGGCGCCCGCGATCCGGGGCAAGGGCCATGCGGCACGTGACAGCGTCCGGGAACGAATTGATCCGCCACAAGGTAACGAAACCCGCAGCTTGCTGGCGAGACTAGGAGAGACAGCAGGATGCCGCAAAAAACCCGGAGGGGATTTGATGCGGTTTTTGACCAAAATTTCCGTTCTCATACGGGTTTCATAATCCGGCTCACCGCCCGGCCACAGGGGCGCCGCCCCTCCTGTATGTCCCGGCATGCCGGACAGCCCGATATCCGCGCCGTGGCGGCGCCCGGAAAAACGCCGGCGCGGCGTTCACAACCTGCGATGGCGCAACTGGGACGACAGCTCGATCGCGGCGGCGTGCAGACGGCTGACATTCAGTTCGTGACGGATTTCGCGCAGCAGTTCGGCCTCGTCATCCGTCAGCCGGCCATCGGCGGCAGCGACATCACAGGCCAGTGCATAGGCGGTCTCATACAGCCGTTCGGGCAGGGCATCGCGGATCAGGCCGAACAGCGCGTCCAGCCCCTCTTCTTCTTCGAACAGGGTCATCACCGTTTGCGATATGGCGCGGATACGGTCGGCGTCATATTCGGCAAAGACCGGCATGTGATCGACCATGCGCTGAATCGCCAGCAATTCGGATGTGCGCATCGTCTCATCCGAGACCGACACCGCCACCATGACGGCGATCAGCGCATCACAGGCGGAGAATGACGAAAGGTCGATGGTCACGGGGCTGGCTCCTTCTCTGATGGTTACAGAATATTGACGATGAGGCGGGCTTTCAATAAGCCCCGCACGCAACCCCATCAGGAGAAAATGCGATGACCACCCTGCGCGATGCCGCAATGACGTCGAAGGCCTGGCCGTTCGAAGAGGCGCGCCGGGTGCTGAAACGCTATGAAAAGAAGGCCCCGGAGAAAGGGTATGTGCTGTTTGAGACCGGTTACGGCCCCTCGGGCCTGCCCCATATCGGCACATTCGGCGAGGTCGCGCGCACGACGATGATCCGCCGCGCATTCGAGATGATCAGCGACATTCCGACGCGGCTGATCTGCTTTTCGGATGATATGGACGGGATGCGCAAGGTGCCCGAGAACGTGCCGCAGCAGGATTTGCTGCGCGCCAATCTGCAAAAACCGCTGACCGCCGTGCCCGATCCCTTCGGCGAATATCCCAGCTTCGGTGATCATAACAACGCCATGCTGCGGCGCTTTCTGGACACGTTCGGCTTTGAATATGAGTTCATGAGCGCGACGGATTTCTATAAATCGGGTGCGTTCGACGATACGCTGCGGCTGGCGGCGGAACGTTATGACGCGATCATGAAGATCATGCTGGCCAGCTTGCGCGAGGAACGTCAGCAGAGCTATAGCTGTTTCCTGCCGATCCATCCCGAAACCGGCCGCGTGCTTTATGTGCCGATCAAGCATGTCGATGCGGGCAATGCCACGGTGACCTTTGATGATGAGGACGGGCGTGAATGGACCCTTCCGGTCACCGGCGGGCAGGTCAAGCTGCAATGGAAGCCCGATTTCGGTGCGCGTTGGGCGGCACTGGATGTCGATTTCGAGATGTATGGCAAGGATCACAGCACCAATACGCCGATCTATGACGGCATTTGCGAGGTGCTGGGCGGGCGCAAGCCCGAGCATTTCACCTATGAGCTGTTCCTCGACGACAAGGGTCAGAAGATCAGCAAATCCAAAGGCAACGGGCTGTCGATTGACGAATGGCTGACCTATGCGGCGACCGAAAGCCTGTCCTATTTCATGTTCCAGAAGCCGAAAACCGCCAAGCGGATGCATTTCGATGTGATCCCCAAGGCGGTCGATGAATACCACCAGCAGCTGCGCGCCTTTCCCGATCAGGCGGCGGAACAGCAACTGGCCAACCCGGTCTGGCATATCCATGGCGGCGATGTGCCGGCCTCGGATATGGTCGTGCCGTTCTCCATGCTGCTGAACCTTGCCTCGGTGGCGGGGGCGCAGGACAAGAGCGGGCTGTGGGGGTTTATCAACCGCTATGCGCCCGATGCCAGCCCCGGCACGCATCCCCAGCTTGATCAGGCGGCCGGCTTTGCGGTGCGCTATTTCAATGATTTCGTGGCCCCGGCGCGGGTCTTTCGTGCCCCCGATGATCGTGAAAGCGCGGCGTTGCGGGATCTGGACGCGCGGCTGGCGGTGTGGGAGGGCGCGGCGGATGCCGAGGCCCTGCAATCAATGGTCTTTGCCGTTGGAAAAGACCATGGGTTCGAGCCTTTGCGCGACTGGTTTTCGGCGCTTTATCAGGTGCTTCTGGGCGCCGATCAGGGGCCGCGCTTTGGTGGGTTCATCGCGCTTTACGGCGTCAATGAGACCCGCGCGCTGATCGCCCGCGCGCTTGCCGGCGAGTTGGCCGGCTGAGGCAACGCGCGGCCGCTTAACCGGCGGTTAACCGCGAATGGCAAGATTCCCTGCCGCAACGGGGCCGCATGGGGCGGCTCTGCTCAGGGGAGATTGCGCATGAACATCGCCATTACAGACGGTCTGCAACTGTCGCCGCCGTCCTTTGCCGCCGGCCTTGCCGCCTGGTCGCGCGAGAACGGCACACCGGGCAGCGCGACCTGGGTCAATCAGGCACATGGCGCCATCGTCGCCGCTGATCAGGACTTTGGTGCCTGTCTGGAGATCAACAAGGTCGAGGACGTCACCCGCATCCGCTTTATGGGCGAAACACCGATATTGCCCGGCACCTATCTGCGCATATCGGCCCGGGTCAAGGCAATGGCCGGTGCAAGGCCCGCGCTGCGCATTGCGGGCTGGGCGGGCGACGGATCGCGCAATCATGTCGCCGGCCTGACCGAGACCGGCCAGAGCGTCACGCCGACAGCTTATGGCGAGGTGATCGAGATCAGCGCCATCGTCGGCAGCGGGCGGCGCGGCGGCGTTAACATGGTGTGGGGCGCGCGCCCGGTCTACGGCCATTTCGGGCTGGATCTGACCGGCGCGAATGGCGGCGTGGTCCGTATCGAGTCGATCCGCATCGAGGATATCACCTCGGCCTTTCTGCGCGAGATGATGGATTGGGTCGATGTGCGCGACTTTGGGGCGCGGGGCGATGGCGCCACCGATGACCGCGCCGCCTTTGCCGCCGCCGACAATGCCGCGCAGGGCCGGGTTCTGGTCGTGCCGGCGGGGCAATATCGTATCGGTTCCGATCTGACGATCCGCTCGCCTGTGCGCTTTACCGGCACATTGACCATGCCGCGCGCGGCCCGGCTGACGCTGATGGGGTCGTTCGATTATCCAAGCTATGCCGCGGCGTTCGGCGACGAGACCGAGGCGATGAAGCGCGCGCTTCAGGCGCTGTTTGGCTATAGCGATCATGCCGAGCTGAACCTGCGCGGGCGCAAGGTCGATCTGACCGAGCCGATGATCATGACCGAACTGGCGCCGGGGCTGACCAGTTTCAACAACCGCCGGCTGATCTGTAACGGTCAGATCAATGTCGTTGACGGCCCGGCCTGGGCGAACCGCGTCGCCAATTCGCAGGCGAGCTATAGCCCGGCGCAGCCGAACCTGCTGAGCAATGTCGTCAATGTCGCGAATATCGAGGTCGGCAGCCTTGTCACCGGTCCCGGCGTCGGACGCGAGGTCTATGTCCGGGCGCGCAATATCGGGGCGGGCACGCTGACCCTGTCCCAGCCGCTTTACGGCGGCGCCGGCACGCGCAGCTATCGTTTCGAGCGCTTCCGCTATGTCTTTGACTTTCTGGGCATGGAACGCTGTGCGCATGTGAATTTTGCCGAGATCGACTTTACGCTCGGGGGCGCGGCCAGCTTTCTGATGCTGCCGGCAGAGGGGCTGCTGTTCAATATCCGCGACTGCTATATCAACGCGCCGCGCAACCGCGGGATTACCTCGGTCGGGCGCGGCTGTCAGGGCATGCAGGTCGACCGCTGCCAGTTCATGTCATCCGAGATGGGGCTGAACGCACAGGACCGCAAAAGCGTGGCGATCAATATCAACGCCAATGACGCCAAGATCCGCGAGAACCGGGTGGTGCGTTTCGGCACCTTTCTTGTTGCGGGCGGCACCGGCCATCTGATCGTCGGCAATCACTGGTTTCAGGGCGACGACGCGCAAAGCGGCAAGCGCGTGCCGGGGCTGGTGCTGACGCGGACAAACTGCAAGACGGTCATCACCGGCAATTACATTGATAACTGCATCATCGAATGGACCAACGAGCATTCGTCCGAGCCGGCATTCGCGCAGAATTCCTATTCCTTCGGCGGGCTGTCGATTACCGGCAATCACTTCACCGTTCATGAGGTCTTGCAGGATTTTGCCTGGATCTCGGTCAAGCCTTATGGCGCGGGCCATTTCATTCACGGGCTGACGGTGACCAACAACGTCTTTCTGGTCGGCGGCAGTAACATCGACCGGGTGGAAAAGATTGATACCACCCATGCCACTATGGCTTTTGGGCGGATGCGCAACATCATGTTCAAGGGCAACACTTTCAACGGGGTCACCGATTATGTCGCCAACCCTGTCCAGATCGTCCATGATCAGGCCACCGCTCAGGCAAGCTGGGTCGTGCCCTTGTCGCGCAATCTGCCATTCAGGTCATGGGCGCGCCATGTCGATGCGCTGACGGCGGTTTCGGTCATTCAGGGCGCTGACGGCGCGCGGATCACGGAAATGCCCTGGGTGCGCACGCGGCAGGGGGCGAATAACGGAAATCTTCAGGTCGAGTGGTCGCGCGCGGCGCGCGGGCAGGTCGTGATACGCGCCCGTATGGACGAACCGTCCTGACGATACTATCATTGCCCCATCTGGCAGTCCCCGGCCCCCTGTGGCCGGGGTTTTTTTATACCTGCGGCCGTCCGCTTTCATCGAGATCGGCCGGCGTCAGCCGGAACGCCTGTCCGAATCCCGCATTCAGCAGCCCGCCCGTGATTTGCAGGCGCCAGAAGTGGAAATCGGGCAGCGTGGCATAAACCCTGGCCTTTGGATTGTGCTGCACCCAACGCGCGACGCGCGCGCCATGTCCGGGGTCGTCGCGATCCAGCCTGATCGCCGTGACGCGCAGGCTTAGCCGGGGCCGGGCCATCGCGTCACCGCGCGCGCCGGTGTCCTCGATCAGCAGCCCGGCCAGCGGGTCGGCCTCAAGCAGCCGGCTGTGGACCGCGATCGCCGACAGAAAGGCCAAAGGCATGCCGTCACTGTCGGGCTGGCAGGCGATACGCGACAGATGGGGGTGGCCGGTCGCGGCATCGCTGACGGCCATGACGGCATGGCGCATGTCGTTGATCAGCTGGCGCGCCTGATCGCGCGCCTGTGGGCTGGTCTGACGTATGGGATCAATATTCATCCGCCGAGGCTGCCCCGAAACCCGGCGCAGAACAAGCGCCCGCCTCACGTCTTTGTGAAAAATTTACAGATCAACACGAGTTCTGGTGAATTAATTTACAAAATTTTCCTTTATAAAAAAAGCTTTATATAAAAATGCAACCATGATTTACTTGCCCCAGCAGTTGAGGGTGAAGAGTGGCGGCGCCGCCATCCGCTCATCCGGCATCCAAGGAGGGGGAGATTGCCATGACCGTTGAAAATATAGCGAAACAACCGATTCCGGCCGAGTTCGAGGCCGTCCATGCCGGGCCGGAGGACTATCGTCGTCTGTATGACGAATCGGTCAGCGACCCGGATGGTTTTTGGGGCCGCGAGGGTCAGCGGCTGGACTGGATCACCCCCTATACCAAGGTCAAGAACACCAATTTCACCTTTGGCGACGTGTCGATCAAGTGGTTCGAGGACGGGGTTCTGAACGCCTCGGTCAACTGTATCGACCGCCATCTTGCCAAGCGTGCCAACAAGACCGCGATCATATTCGAGCCGGACGACCCCGAAACGCCGGCCCAGTACATCACCTATAAGCAGCTGTCCGAAAACGTGAACCGGATGGCGAATGTCCTGCTGTCGCAGGGTGTGATGCGTGGCGATCGTGTCGTGATCTATCTGCCGATGATCCCCGAGGCCGCATATGCCATGCTGGCCTGTGCGCGGATCGGTGCGGTTCACTCGATCGTGTTTGCGGGCTTTTCGCCCGATGCGCTGGCGAACCGGATCAACGATTGCGGTGCCAAGCTGGTCATTACCGCCGATACCGCACCGCGCGGCGGCCGTCGGACGGCGCTGAAATCGAACACCGATGCGGCGCTTTTGCATTGCTCGGACCGCGTGCGCTGCCTTGTCGTCAAGCATACCGGCGATCAGACGACCTGGATTGACGGCCGCGATGTCGATGTGCTTGAGCAGATGAAGCATGTCAGCCCCGACTGTCCGCCCCGCCCGATGGGTGCCGAAGACCCGCTGTTTATCCTCTATACCTCGGGTTCGACGGGCAAGCCGAAGGGCGTCGTTCACACGACCGGCGGCTATCTCGTCCATGCCAATATCTCGTTTCTCTATACCTTCGACTATCGCGACGGGGATGTGTTCTGGTGTTCGGCGGATGTCGGCTGGGTGACCGGGCACACCTATATCGTCTATGGCCCGCTGTCGAACGGTGCCACGACGCTGATGTTCGAGGGCGTGCCGACCTATCCCGATGCCGGACGCTTCTGGGATGCCTGCGACAAGCATCAGGTCTCCCAGTTCTATACCGCGCCGACGGCGCTGCGCGCGCTGATGGGGCAGGGCAATGAATGGGTCGAAAAACACGACCTCTCCAGCCTGCGCCTGCTGGGCACGGTGGGCGAGCCGATCAACCCCGAAGCCTGGCACTGGTATAACGAGGTCGTCGGCAAGCGCCGCTGCCCCATCGTTGACACCTGGTGGCAGACCGAGACCGGGGCGCAGATGCTGACCTCGCTGCCCGGCGCGATCGAGGCCAAGCCCGGCTCGGCAACGCTGCCCTTCTTCGGCGTCCGTCCGGCGGTTCTGGAACCCGAATCCGCCCAGCTGGTCGAGGGTAACGGGGTCGAGGGCGTTCTGTGTATCGCCGACAGCTGGCCGGGGCAGATGCGCACCATCTGGGGTGATCATCAGCGCTTTATGGAGACGTATTTCCAGCAATATCCCGGCTATTACTTTACCGGCGACGGCTGCCGGCGTGATGAGGACGGCTATTACTGGATCACCGGCCGCGTCGATGATGTCATCAACGTCTCGGGTCACCGCATGGGCACGGCCGAGATCGAATCCGCGCTTGTCGCCCATCCCAAGGTCGCCGAGGCCGCCGTTGTCGGCTATGCCCATCCGCTGAAGGGGCAGGGCATCTATGCCTATGTCACGCTGATGAACAATATCCCCGCGACCGAGGATCTGCGCAAGGAACTGGAAGCCTGGGTCCGCACCGAAATCGGTCCCATCGCCAAGCCGGACCTGATCCAATGGGCGCCGAACCTGCCCAAGACCCGTTCAGGCAAGATCATGCGCCGCATTCTGCGCAAGATTGCCGAGAACGATTATGGCGCGCTTGGGGATACCTCGACGCTGAACGATCCCGGCGTCGTTGACGAGCTGATCGAGAACCGGATGAACCGCGGCTGAACGGCCCGGTCATCCCCCGCGCGGCGCGCCGCCGGCCGCGCGGGGGAACACAACAATGGCGGCACATGTCACAGGGGAGGAACCAAGGGACATGAGTGACAAGCATTCCACCAATGCCTATTGGCAGGCGAACCTGCGGATCATATGGGTCTGCATCGCAATATGGGCGCTCGTATCCTACGGGTTCGGGATCATCTTTCGCCCGCTGCTGAGCGGGATCAGCTATGGCGGCACCGATCTGGGATTCTGGTTCGCGCAGCAAGGCTCGATCCTGGTCTTTATCGTGCTGATCTTCTGGT
>JAUNTL010000039.1:0-8719 GCA_030538705.1 Paracoccus sp. (in: a-proteobacteria)
CGCCCGCGCCGCCGAAATCTGCGACGAAGATGTCGAGATCAATCGCCGGATCGGCCTGAACGGGCTGAAGATCATTCGCGATATCGCGGCGAAAAAGGGTGGCGCGCCGGTCAATATCCTGACCCATTGCAACGCCGGCTGGCTGGCCACGGTCGACTGGGGCACCGCGACCAGCCCGATCTATCACGCCGATGCCGAGGGTATCGCCGTTCACGTCTTTGTGGACGAGACCCGGCCGCGCAATCAGGGCGCCCAGCTGACCAGCTGGGAGCTGAACAGCCACGGCATTTCGCATGATCTGATCGTCGATAATGCCGGCGGCCACCTGATGCAGCATGGCGAGGTCGATATGGTCATCGTCGGCACCGACCGCACCACGGCCCGCGGCGATGTCTGCAACAAGATCGGCACCTATCTCAAGGCACTGGCGGCGCGGGCGCATGACGTGCCCTTTTATGTCGCGCTGCCCTCGCCGACGATCGACTGGCGCGTCAGCGATGGCGTGACCGAAATCCCGATCGAGGAACGCGACCCGGCCGAGGTCACCCATGTGCAGGGCCGTGACCCCGAGGGGCGCATCACCTCGGTCCAGATCTCGCCTGACGGGACAGGGGCGCGCAACCCGGCATTTGATGTCACCCCCGCCGGGCTGGTCACCGGTCTGCTGACCGAACGCGGGCTGTGCCCGGCCACCGAACAGGGATTGGCCGCGATGTTCGCCGATCTGAGGCCCGCCTAGGCCGCATCACCACACCGCCGCCGGCGGCGGTGCGGGCGGCACCTGCGGGCCGAAAGGCAGCGCTCGGCGGCGCGACCTGTACCGTTGCGCGCGGCCGGTGCCCGTCGCATGGCGATGCGCGCAGGGGCTCCTACCCCCGCAACACCGCCCCAGATCGCCGCCGCGCGGCGGCTAATCCCGCGCCAGCAGCGCCTCGGCCACACTGGTCGCGGTCATCAGATGGGTGACATAGCCACCCCTGATCGCGGCGCGCGTCGCCTCGACCTTATCCAGTCCGGGCGTGACCAGAATCCCCATCTCCAGCCCGGTCAGGCGTGTCAGGGGGATGCCGATCACGCGCTCTTCCATCCGGCCCAGAACCTGCTCCCCTCCGGCGTTGATAAAGCGCCCGCAGATCACGCCCACCGCCCCGCGCGCGACATGCTCGGCCAGGTCCGCCGGGGTTGCCAGACCGCTGCCGACGATATGGCTGTCAGGCGCGACCGTGCCGACAGAAAACAGCAGCTTGTTCACGCGTTCCAGCTGGTCAAGCTGAAGCCTGAGGATCGGCTCGCGCCGCAGCTCGGCCGCAAGCGCCGCATTGCTGAGAATCGCGGGCGCGTGCAGGTTCAGACAACGCGCCCCCAGCCGCTGCGCCAGCCGCGTCGAACAGGCTTCGGCGGTAAAGCCATAGGGCGTCGCCATCGAACCGATCAGCTGCAAAACCGTCAGATCGTCGATCGGGGCGGCCTCGGTCGCCTCGGCCATCTCATAGACGGTGCGGCCCCAGGCGACCCCCAGCCGGTCGCCGGGGGACAGCAGATCAGGCAGCCACAGCGCGGCCGCCCGCACGACGCGGGAAAACCCCTCGGCGGCATCCGTGCCCTCGTCGGGGACGACATAGGCGCCCGCCAGACCAAAACGTTCGCGCAGTTCCACGGCGAGGCGGTGGGTGGTGAATGCCGGCGCGGCCAGCGTCACACGGATCAGCCCCTTTTCGCGCGCCTCTTGCAGATAGTTGACCACAGTCGCCCGCGATACGCCGAGCGCGCTTGCGATATCCTGCTGGTTGCGGCCATCGTGGTAATACATCCACGCCACTTCGATCACGGCGTTCTCGCCACTGCCCCGGGCCAGCTTGCGCCGGCGTGCGGATGATGCGCCTGCCATCGTCCCCCCTTTGCCGCCGTTTTGTCGTTTGACACATATACCTGACAAAAGTAGAAATGCCAAGCAGACGGCCTTGCCACCCTCAGCGATACAGGAGAAGTCGATGCGCGCCAATCTGTGGACCGAGGCAGAAGCCACCGCAATGCAGCAGGCCGCCGGCCCCGACCCGCGCGCCCGCGATCTGGCGCTGCGTGTCCTGACCTCGCGGCTGATCGGGCGCGATGCTGATCTGGTCATGCATGGCGGCGGCAACACGTCGATGAAATCGACCGCGACCGACCTGTTCGGCGACGAGATCGAGGTGCTGCATATCAAGGGATCCGGCTGGGATCTGGAGGTGATCGAGCCGGCCGGCCTGCCCGCCGTGCGTCTGGCGCCGCTGATGCGGCTGCGCGCGCTGCCGGCGCTGTCGGATGAGGATATGGTCGCGGTGCAACGGCTGAACCTGCTCGACCCGGCAGCACCTAATCCTTCGGTCGAGACCCTGCTTCATGCGTGGATTCCGCAGAAATTTGTCGATCACACCCATGCGACCGCATTTCTGGTGCTGGCCAACCTGCCCGAGGTCGCCGCGGTCACGCGCGAGCTGTTCGGCGACCGGCTGACGCTGGTGCCCTATGTGATGCCGGGTTTTGCCCTGGCAAAAGCCGCCGCCGATGCCTATGAGCGCAACCCCGCGGCCGAGGGGCTGCTGCTGGTCAACCATGGCCATTTCGCCTGGGGCGCGGATGCGCGCACAAGCTATGAACAGATCCTTGCCCATACCAATCTGGTCGAGGCCTGGCTGGCCGATCGCCGCCCCGAACCCATGCGCCCCGCCGCCGCGCTGCCGGCGGATCAGGCGGCCCCGTTGCTGGCCGGGCTGCGCGGCGCACTGGCCTCGGCCCTGCCCGAGGCGGCGGCCCTGCCGGTGCTGGATCTGCGCGACGACGATACGGCCCGCGCGTTTTGTGAACGCCCCGACCTCGCCGATCTGGCCCGGCGCGGCGTTGCGACGCCTGATCACATCATCCGCACCAAATCCGAAGTGCTGGTGATTCCCCGCGACGCCCGCGCGGCCGGTGCAATGCGCGATGCCGTTTCAGAGTTTGCCGGCCGCTATCGCGCCTATTTCGCCGCCCATGCCCCGAACGCGTTGCAGCCAAAGACGATGCTCGCGCCCATGCCCGGCCTGATCTGGCTGGAGGGCGTCGGGATCGTCGGGGTTGGCGCGACAGCGGCCACGGCGCGGATCGCGGCGGATCTGGGCTGTCAGTCCGCCCGCGTTCGCGCCGATGCGAGCGCAATCGGCGAATTCCGCCCGATCGGTCCGGCGGATGAATTCGATATGGAATACTGGTCGCTGGAACAGGCCAAGCTGGGTCAGGGCAAGGCCCCGCCGCTGCAAGGCCGGATCGTGCTGGTCACAGGCGGGGCCGGCGCCATCGGGCTGGCGACGGCGCGGGCCTTTGCCGCACAGGGCGCAAGCCTGTTTCTGGTCGACCTGCCCGGCCCCGCGCTGGATCAGGCCATCGCCGGTCTGGGCCGCGATCATGGCGGATATGGCTGCGACATCACCGCGCCGGGCGCGGCTCAAGCCGCCGTTGCGGCCTGCGTTGCACGCTTCGGTGGGCTGGATATCCTGATCTCGAACGCCGGCGCGGCGATGACGGGCGATATAGCCGGCCTGCCCGATGACCTGCTGCGCCGCAGCTTTGAGCTGAATTTCTTTGCCCATCTGCATTTCGCACAGGCCGCGACCGCGGTGTTCCGCGCGCAGGCCGCCGGGCGCGATGCGCGCGGGGCAGAGCCGGGACAGATCCTGTTCAACGTCTCGAAACAGGCGGTCAATCCGGGCAAAGGCTTTGCCGCCTATGGCCTGCCCAAGGCCACGACATTCTTTCTGCTGCGTCAGCTGGCGCTGGAGCTTGGCCCCGAGGGTATCCGCGTCAACGGGATCAATGCCGACCGCATCCGTTCGGGCCTGCTGTCGGATGAGATGATTGCGGCACGTTCGGCCGCGCGCGGTCTTGATGAGGCCAGCTATATGGCCGGCAACCTGCTGCGCGCCGAGGTCGAGGCCCGCCACGTCGCCGACGCCTTTGTCGCGCTGGCGCGGGCCGAACGCACGACCGCCCATGTCATGACCGTCGATGGCGGCAATATCGAGGCGGCGCTGCGCTAAGCGCGCCTCAGCCCGAAACGGCGATGCCCTCGCTTTCAGGCCAATGCGCAAAGGGCAGAACCGCACCGTCGCGCCTGCTTTGGCGGACCCGGGACAGATCGACCCGGGCCTTGACCCAGCCGGGGCTGTCCATCGCGCCCTCGGCGATAATGCCGGTCTCGGGCCAGTGACCGTCCGCCGGCGCATAAATCGCGGCACGGCCACGGTTTTCGTCAATGGCCGGGCTCCAGTCCACCGACCCGACGGTGGGTGCCTGCACGACCACGCATTGCGATTCCAGCGCGCGCGCCATGCAGCCGACCCGCACCCGCGTAAAGCCCGCAATTGTATCGGTGCATGACGGCACGAGGATCAGCTCGGCCCCTGCGGCCGCAAGGGCGCGGCCGAGCAGCGGAAATTCGCTGTCATAGCAGATCAGGATGCCGATACGTCCGAAGGGCGTATCGAACAGACGCAGGCCCGGCCCGGCGTGGATGTTCCATTCCTCGCGCTCGAACCGGGTCATGATCTGCTTGTCCTGATGACCGACGCGGCCCTGCGGCCCGAACAGCACGGCACGATTGACAGGCCGCACATGGGGCTGTGCAAAGGCGGGACCGGATGCCGCCAATATATACAGCCCATGCGCCGCCGCCAGCCGCATATGCAGCGCATCACGCGCCGCCTCATGGCGGGCGACCTCGTGCAGCGCCGCCTCCAGATCGCCGGCAACCGCGCGACCGCCAAGCGAGGCCAGTTCCATCGCGCCATATTCGGGAAAAACCAGAAGGTCGCAATCCGCCGCCGCCGCAACCCATGCCGAGATCTTTGCCTCATAGGCGGCAAAATCGTCAAACCAGTCAAACGGATAGGCGGCTGCGGCAATCCTCACAGCGATCTCATCCAGAATTGCAGCTTTTTGGGTGTCTCGGCCGCCTCGCCGATATCCTTCCAGCGAAAGTTTGCAAAAATGCCGGGCAGCTGTTCATAACCACGCCGGCGCCAGAACGCATCCAGCGGGCGGTAATCCGCAGGCCGTCGCGGGTGATCGTCAGGCCGGATCACGGCACAAAAGGCACAATAGTCGCGGCCAAGCGCACGGGCATGATCCTCGCGCCCGTCAAAAAAGGCATGCCCCAGCCCGCGCCCGCGATATTCGGGCAGCAAAACCGACTCGGCACAGTAAAAGACGCGGTTCATCGGCACGCAACAGCCTGAAAAACCCGCCGCAAAATCACCGGCATGATCCTCCAGAAGGGCACCCGTCGCCGCGCCGATCATGCGCGGCCCGTCATAGGCCGCGACCACCACCGCCCCGTCACGGGCATAGGCGCGCAGATAGTCCCGCTCATATTCCAGCGAACCGTCATAAAGATAGGGCCAGTCCCGAAACACCGTGATGCGCAACCGCGCCAGATCGTCAACCGCCTCTGCGGCATCCGTCCCGGTCAGGCAACGCAGCGCGATCACGAAACCTGTGCCGCCCAGTCAGCAAGGTTGTAATAGGTCACAACCCGCGAAATACGGCCATCGCGGATGGTAAAGAACGCCCCGGCAGGCAGGCAATAGCTTTGGCCGCGTGCCTCGGGCATGCCGGGATCGGTTTCCAGATAAGTTCCGTTAACGGTGAATTCTGCCGCAGCCCGGTCGTCCGACTCATTTGTGAATACGACGATATCGGTCAGCGTCTCGCGATAAAAATCGCTCATCTGCGTGTTGAACTGTGCAAACAGATCCTTGCCGCGCCGGACCTGACCCTGATTAACGTAATGTTCGACCTCATCATCAAGGAAATCGAGCATCCGCGCCGTATCGCCTTCGTTAAAGGCACGATAATAAGCTGAAATCAGATCTTTTGTGTTCATTGCGGGATCCTCGCGGCGGTTTTCTATGGATAGCCCGCCGGCACAGGACTGTCACCCTGACTGGCAGGGCATTCCCGACAGAAAGGCCAGAAAAACCGACGATAATGATGTGATCCACGGGCCGCAGACGCTTGCCGGCGCATTCAGCGGGGCGATAGCGGATCTGGTCGGGCATCCCGACACCCGGACGAAAGGGGGGCGGGGCATCATCTGCATGGTCCGGCTCAGGCAACAACAGGGGCGGATCGTCCCCGCATGTGGCGATCCTTGCAGGCGCGGGAGCAAGCGGCTATTCACGGCGCGATCAAGGCGGCGCACAGGCGCTGTCGTGACGATCTGCAAATCGCTGATATAATCCCGCCATGACCGAACCTGCCCAGATCCTGTGCTGCACTGTCTCTGCCCGCCCGCTCTCTGAGATCTGTGGGGATGCGGCAGTCACAGGCGATCTGCTGGCGGCCATCCCACCCGGGGCGGGGGGCAGTCTGTCGCGCTTTTATCTGCGCGACAATGTTCCCGATGACCAGATCGCCCCCGAAGGCGAGGGCGGAACCCTGTGGACGCGCATCGTCTCGGGTGCGGCAGTGGCGGAATGCGTGTCCGGCCCGGACGGGCGGGCGCCGCTGCCCCTGCGCGACTGCGCGACCCGCATCACCCCCGACCCGGACGAGCGGGCGATCCTTGCCGGGCGCAACACTCTGCTGGGTCACTGCAACGGCGAGACGACCGAGGTTCTGCGCGACTGGCTGCTGTGGCACCGACGCCATCACGGCGCGGATGGGGCGCTGATCCTCGAACGCGGGCCGGCACAGGCCGCCGCGAGGCGCGCGGCAGAGCTGAAAGACCTGCTGGCGCAAAGCGCGTCCGCCGTGCATGATCTGGCGGGGATGATCATTCTGATCGTCGATTTCGATCACCCGCTCGGCCATAGCGAACAGGCCCATGAGGCCCATCCCATCAACGCGCCCGACGCGCCCGGCAAGGACCGGATGACCCCGCCCGCGCCCGATCCCTGGCATGCGCCGCTGGCCTATCGCCTTGCCTTTGATCTGCTGGGACGGCGTTTCCTGATGCAGGCCCGTGCGGTGCTGAATATCGAACTGATGGATCTTGTGGCCGCGCCGGCGGCGGGCGATCCGTCGGTCTTTGATCTGGCCTGCACGGCCAGCATGGGCGCGGTCACGCTGCGCGGAAAGCAGGTTTACCCCTGGGCATTGCGCAAGGATGCCGAACCGGGATTCGGGGACCATATCTGCGAAAGGTTCGACCGCGAGGCACGGGAGTATCGCTGGTGCCTGGCACCGGGACGGTTGCCGGAGGGGGCGATCTGGATGATGACGCGCATCCTTGGCGTCAAGCCGCCGGTTTCGGGGCCGGGCTTCTGGCGGTTCATGGCGTTGCGTCATGGCCGCGCGGGCGGGCCAAAAATCGGTCAGATCGTGCCAAAGACCGCACTTGTCGAAAGCGACGCCCTGCTGGCGATCTCGGCCGGGCTGGGCGCCAACCCCCTGCGCCAGCCCCGCGATCTGGCCACGCCGGCCCCGGCAGCCGCGCCCGGCCCGCGCGGCGATCGCACCGTGATCGTCACAACGATGAAGAACGAAGGCCCGTTCATTCTGGAATGGATCGCCTATCATCGCGCGATCGGGGTCGCCGATTTTCTGATCTATACCAATGACTGCACCGACGGGACCGACGATTTCCTGCGCCTTCTGGAACGCAAGGGGCTGTGCCAATGGCGTGACAACCCCTATCGCAGCGTCGATATGAAGCCCCAGCACGCCGCGCTGGACGCCGCCAACTCCGAACCGCTCGTCACCGGCGCCGACTGGGCGATCTGCATGGATGTCGATGAATATATCGCCGTTCATACCGGCGACGGAACGCTGCGGGCGCTGTTCAATGCGGTGCCGGATGCCAATATGATCTCGCTGACATGGCGGCTGTTTGGCAATAGCGATATCGACGGGTTCCGCGACGGCTTCATCACGCAGCAGTTCACCCGCTGCGCCCGCGCATTCGCCAACAAGCCGCATCAGGCCTGGGGGTTCAAGACGCTTTACCGCAATGCCGGCCTGTTTCGCAAACTGGGCGTCCACCGGCCCAAGGGCCTGATGCCCGGCGGCGTCGACCGGATCAACTGGGTCAACGGATCGGGCAAACCGATGCCGCGCGATCAGTGGCGCAATGCCTGGCGGTCACATTCGGGCACCTATGGTTATGATCTCGTCTCGCTGAACCATTACGCCGTGCGCTCGGCCGAGAGCTTTCTGGTCAAGCGCGACCGCGGCCGGGTGAACCATGTCGACCGCGATCAGGGCATGGCCTATTGGTTTCGCATGAACCATAATGTCGTTGAGGACAGACGTATGTCTGCGGTGCTGCCGATTTTGCAGGCCGAGTATGACCGCCTGATCGCCGACCCCGAAATCCGCGCAGCCCACGGGGCCTGTGTCAGCGCCCATGCCGCCAAGATCGCCGAGCTGAAAGCTCAGCCGAAATATCAGGCCTTTCATGCCGAGTTGACCGGCGCAAAAATGTGCAAGCTGTCACGCCTGCACGGGCATTTCGGGTCGAATGTCTATCTGGCCGGACCGGCGGTGATCCCCGACGAAATCATCGCGCGCGAACCGGATGACGAGTTCTTCTTCACCGTCGCCGAGGTCGACGAGACACAGCACTGACGACGCAGCACTGACAAGGTCACCTTGTTGCAGCGCCAAGCTGCATCCTGATCTCCTGTCAGAGCCTCTGTCCGGCGAGGCCTGACAACATCACCCTGTTACAGCCCCAAGCTGCATCGGGCGCCCCAGGCCGCATCGC
>JAUNTL010000039.1:8729-9158 GCA_030538705.1 Paracoccus sp. (in: a-proteobacteria)
ACCATATCCCGGGCCATCCGTCAGCCTGTTCCGCTCCGCCCCCCGCACCCGCCCCACGCACCAATTGCTCACTCGGATCACGCATTGCGGGCCGTGCGGCCTTATCCGCCGTCACCTCACGCACGAGCAGCAATAGCGTAGAGCAGCAACAGCGCCGAGCCGCCGGACGTCACATTTTGACCGATTTCGCGCATGGAATTGTCGTTGATTTCGCAATCGCTCAGACACCCCGCAAACCCGCCCGATCCGACACCTGCTGCCCCCAGCAGCGGGTTTAGACACAACAGCCCGACGGCTGTGCCCCGGAAAGTCCCGCCAGGCCCACCGGCGGAGGTCGGGTTCACTGCACTGCCTACCAAGTTTGGACCGCCCGAAGATGGAATTTTGGGGCTTTTGCGCTGCGTAACAGCTTTGGACCGCCCGAAGATG
>JAUNTL010000039.1:9168-27753 GCA_030538705.1 Paracoccus sp. (in: a-proteobacteria)
TCACGACGGCGGGCTGGTTGCGCCGTCGGGAAAGTGTAGCGCATCACCGCCGGATACGGCTGAACATCCGCGGCTTCGGGACCGCGGGTCACGACCACCGCCCCCTTCAGCCTGATCAGATATTCGTTTTGCGGCCTCACCAGTTCCGCCCCCGGCTTGAACGCCGAGGCCTCGTCATCAAAGGCAATAACCAGAAGATCTGACCTGATATTACCTTTCATGAAGTAATTGCACCAGCGGGCCGGCCCGTCCGGCCCCGGATGCGCCGTGGCCGAGCAACTGCGGTCACGGCAAACGGTTCCGCTGGACAAATCTCCACAAGCGCGCTTCCTTGTCGTCTGATCGGAATGGAGAGCGAGATGGATCTGGGCATCAACGGAAGGCGTGCTTTGGTATGCGCTGCGTCGAAAGGGCTGGGACGCGGATGCGCCGAGGCACTGGCCGCAGAGGGCGTCGATCTGGTCATAAATGCGCGCGGTGCCGAAAGGCTGAATCAGACGGCGCATGAGATCGCCGACCGCTACCGCGTCAGCGTCACGCCGGTTGCCGCCGATATCACAACCGAAGCGGGGCGCGCTCAGGTTCTGGCCGCCGCCGGGCCGGTCGATATCCTCGTCAACAACGCTGGCGGCCCGCCGCCTGGCAACTGGCAGGACTGGAGCCGCGACGATTTCATCCGGGCCATTGATGCCAATCTGCTGACAGCGGTTGCGCTGATGCAGGCACTGGTTCCCGGCATGATCGAACGTCAGTGGGGTCGTGTCGTCAATATTACCTCGGCCGCCGTGCGATCGCCGATTGCCGTTCTGGGTCTGTCGAATACCGCACGCACCGGCCTGACAGGCTTTGTCGCCGGCATGTCGCGCGAGGTTGCGCGGCACGGCGTAATCGTCAACAATCTGCTTCCTGGCCTGCATGCAACCGATCGCGCCGACGCTTTGGATGATCGCGCGGCAGAGCTTGACGGGATCACCATCGAAGAAGCGCGCGCGAGGCGGCAATCCGGCATTCCAGCCGGCACCTATGGCGCCGCCGAAGATTTCGGTGCTGCCTGCGCCTTTCTGTGCAGTCGACACGCGCGGTTCATCATCGGCCAGAACTTGTTGCTTGATGGCGGGGCGCTGAACGTCACGATCTGAAACCGCCCCGACCACCCCGCGCTTCTGGCAGCCGAAAAGCCGGGTCACCGAACGGATGATCAAGGCCGGCCGGCACGCCAGAAGGCCGCATCGGCGCAAACGACGGCCAAAGGCCCGGATCCGCGTCAAGATATCCGGCCTGAGCCAGGCACCAACCGGGTCAGCCTGTCCAAACCGTATGGCACGGCTGGGGCCGCTTGCGCAGCCGGCCCTGTCATTTCTGCGGCGAGAGACATTCCGCCGGTGCCAGAGGGTCAGCCATACCAGCAGCAACAGGCCCTTGCAGCATGCCGGCCAGCCGATGCCTTGATGGGGCGGGTATTCAATTGACCACAAGTTCGGCATGAAGCGCCCCTGCCGCATGGATGGCCTTGAGAATATCAATGAGATCGCGCGGCGACACACCGAGCGCATTCAGCCCCGCCACGACGTCTGACAGCGAAGACCCCCCGTCAACCTCGGCAAAACCGATCCCGGCCTCTTCGGTGATCTGGGCGGCACTTTGCGAAATAACCACCGTTTCACCTTGTGAAAACGGATTTGGCTGAGAGATTACCGGCATTTCCTGAACCCTAAGGGTCAGATTTCCCTGGGAAACGGCGACGCGTGAAACACGGACCTCCTCCCCCATAACGATCGTGCCCGAACGATGGTCGACCACAACCCGCGCCTTGCCATCTGTTTGTATGATCAGGTTTTCGATCCGGCTGAGCAGGCGAGCCGGGTTTGAATCCCGTGCCGCGGCAAGATCAAGCGCAACCGTCCCGGCGTCAGTCATCTCGGCGATACGGCCAACGCCGGCGCCATTCACCGCGGCCTCGATCCGCGAAGCCGTGGTGAAATCCGGCTGTCGGAGCGCAAGACGAACATGCCGCATCGCCGAGAAATCGAAGTTGACCTCGCGTTCGACACGCGCCCCGGTCGGGATCGCGCCCGAGGTCGGCACCCCCTGCACGACCGAAGCGCTTTCGGCAACTGCTGCGACGCCACCTGCGATGACTGCCCCCTGAGCAACCGCATAGACATCGCCATCGGCAGCGCTGAGCGGGGTCATGATCAGGGTGCCGCCCATCAGGCTTTTGGCGTCACCAATGGCAGAAACGGTTACGTCAATCTGCGACCCCGCGCGCGCAAACGGTGGCAGCACTGCCGTCACCATCACGGCAGCGACGTTCTTTGGACGGAATTGATCAGAGCTGACATTCACCCCCAGCCTCTCCAGCAGGGTGACCATCATGTCTTCCGTATATGGCGCGTTGCGCAGGCTGTCGCCGGTGCCGTTCAGGCCGACAACCAGCCCATAGCCGACCAGATCATTTCCGCGCACCCCGTCAAAGGAAACCATATCCTTCAGCCTGACACTGGCCGCGAAGGCTGGGGCAACGGCAAGGCAGAAGCCTAGGGCAATCGCGAGAATATGTTTCACAAGTATCTCGCCAGACTCAGTTTCGACAAGCGGGCGGTCAGGGCAAACAGCATCTCGAGCTGGGCCTCGGCCTGAATCAGACTGCTCCCGGCATCGTAACTGTCGACGCCCATAATATTGTTCCTTTCGATCTGAAGGTTGGTGGTCAGACTGGTCAGCCGTGTCGCGCTGCGCTCGATGACCTGTTCGGTCATGCCCAGATCGGCCCGCGACAGGGAAATATCGGCATTTGCGGCGATCAGCGCGCCGCCGCCTGCACGCAGCATCACGGCCTGCGCCGCATGATCGCCGGCAAAAGCGCCCCGTGACACCAGCGCGCCCAACGTCAGCCCAAGCAAAACGGATCGCGCGCCGGGATCATTCGCAGTCTGGCCGAAACGAATCCTGTTTGTCCCGTCAATACCGAAATCCGTGCCATCCGCGAGCCCGCCGCGATATGCGTGGTCAGCAAAGCCATCCTCACCGGACGCGGCCGAGAACCAGTTCTGCAAAAGCGCCACCGCTTCATCCGCGTTGTCCACTCCTTCGATGACCTCGCCCGCCAGGGCTATCAGTTCATGGGCATGGACCAGCGGCGGGGTATCGCTTTTTGCACCCGAAAATACGAAGCGCCCGCCGATGTTCGTGTTCAGCGCAGCAATCACGCTGTTCAGCTGACCCGCCGCAGCATCAGCCACAGACTTGAGGCCGTGACTGGTCGCGAGGGCGGTATCCGAGAGCAGGTTTGCCGCGTTTTCGTCACTGATCACCTGTATGCCGGCAAGTGCAGCATGCATGCCCGACGCGGTTGCCCCTGCTTCTACCGCAACCCGGCGATAGGCATGGGCGGAGGACAACCTTGCCTCGATCTGGGAAAGGCCGGCCAGATCGCCGCTCAGGTGACGGGAAATATCGGCGCGGATGCCGGTGGTCGTTTCTTGCGACAGGCGTTGAATTTCACCGCGCAATGCAAAGTTCGACTGGCGCAGCACCAACGCTCGCGAGAGATCCCCTATGGATGGCATTTTCATCGTCAGATCCTCAGGATTGAATCGAGCATTTCATTGACGGCCTGAATGACCCGCGCATTTGCAGCATAGGCCTTCTCCAGTTGAAGCAGCATTTCCATCTCGCGGTCGCTGTCGACGCCCTGAGCAAGAAGAGCGCCACGAAGAGAATCGTGTCTGGCCGTATCATGGGTCATCCGTAATTCGGCGGTCAGTCGCGCTGATGCTGCATCCGACAGCAGCCCCGCCGCAAACGTGGCGGGTGTTCCGCTGCTGCCCGGCGCGGCAGGCGAGCTGAAACCATGGATCGCATTCATTGTCGCCGCCAGCGCGTTCAGAATATGGCTGTCGCCGACATCACCCGGCAGGGCAGCATTCAGCCCATCCCGGATACGCCAGACCGCGCCGCCCTGATCGGGATCAATATTCGCATTCAGGCGCAACCGGGCTGCCAGACCACGCTCGTTTGCCGGATCAAAATCGCCGCCGCCATCGGTGAACAGCCCCGGCCGACCAGGATCAACTGTCGGATCAGCAGCAGAAAATCGATCATATAGCTCGCGCGCAAAGGCATCCAGCCCGGCCTGCGCCGCGACAGCGTAATCATCACGCAGCCTGAACAGCTCGGATAAGGATCCACCCGCAAACATGGCCATCTGGTGGTCGTTTGCCGCCTCGCCGTCTATGAACAAACGGCCAGGCGGACCAGAATCTGGATCCATTTCCGCAGTCAGCCGGCCGGCCGGGCTGAACCCGATATCGAGGGGCGCCTTGCCGTCCAGCAAGGTGGCGCCGCTGACGGTGAAAAGTGCGATCCAACCGTTATCGCGCGGCATCTCGCGCAGCGGGACGATGACCGAAATCCGCTCGATTACTGCCTGCCGCGCATCGAGCATAGACGCGGCTTCGCGGCCGTTGGCCTGCTCGATGATGATCTGCCGGTTGAGGCGTGCGACCTCGTGCAGATCGTCGTTAAGCGCGGCAACCCGCAGGCCGATCTCACGATCAGCGTTCGTGCGGCTGTCCTGAATTGCCTCGCTGATGCTGGTGATACGACCGGCCAGCTGATTGGCCGCATCGGCGACAGCACGCAGGCGATTGTCACTGTCGGGTCGCACCGCCGACGAGACCAGAGCGGTTTCCAACCCGCTGACAAGAGCCGGCAGAGAGCCGGCATCCTGCGGCAGACCGATCGCCTTTTCCAGCATCAGATGAAAGCCATGGGCGACCGAACTGCGACCCATATCGGCATTTGCGAGACGCAGATCCGCCAGCAAAGTATTGGAAACGATGCGGTTCACAGCGCTGACCTGAACGCCGCCGCCGTTTCCGGCGAGCATGCGCGGCGACAGCTCCAGTTCGCGGCGGGAATACCCGGGGGTCAGCGCATTGGCGAGGTTCGAGGACACGACCTCGGTCCCGCGCGAGACGGCCGTCAGCCCGCTGATCGCGTTGTTCAGGGCGTTTGCGATGCTCATGGCCGGTCAACCTCAGCGTTTGATGTTGGTCGTTTCTTGCAGCATTTCGTCCACGGTCTGGATCACCTTGGCATTGGACGAATACGCGCGCTGGGTTTGAATCAGGTCAGTCAGTTCGGCCGCGACATCGGTCGTCGAGCCTTCGCGGGCATAGCCGACGACAGCGCCGGTCGGGCCGTCACCGGCATCCCACAGGAAGAAGGAGCCTGAATCAGGTGAAACCTGATAGGTCTGATTATTGAGTGAGATCAGACCATTGGGGTTTGGCACATCGACCAGCGGGATCTGATAGATGGTGCGGATAAAGCCGGTGTCATAGGTCGCACGGACATAGCCGTTCTCATCGACCTCGATCGCGGTGAGATTGCCCACGGGCGAGCCGTCCTTGGAGATGCTTGTCGGTGCGAAATTATCGCCAAGCTGGGTCAGGGCATTCGGGTCGCCCGGCCGTCCGATGGTCACAGTCATCGGATCGCCCGGATAGTCAGAGGTCTCGCCCACGGTCAGCGACAGTGTGCCGGTCACCGGATCATAGGCCGGGTGCGCCGCCCCGTCCTCGTCGAGGATCGCAACCGGTGTTCCGCCGTTGATCCGGTCATTGCCAAAGGTGATGGTCAGCGTCGCGATGATCGCCTCATCCTCAGCGGTCGAGGGATCATCCTCGGTCGCTGAATCCCGGATGCTGATCGTCCAGGTGTTCGACATCCCCGAACTGTGCGAGGTATCTGGCACAAAGCTGACGCTGAGCGATTCGGACGTGCCGAGATTGCCGAAATATTCGATCTTGGAGGTCAGCGGGTCGGTGGGGCCATCAGCCTCGGTCCGGTTGGCGGGCAGGTTGATACCCAGCGTCATCCGCGTCGTCGGATCACCGGCGGTCTGATTGGAGTTGATGACGACGGGTTCAAGCCCGCCCATCGTGTCACGCGGCATCAGCGGGATCGTGCCATCGGCATTCGCAGGCCAGCCCAGCAGCACCATGCCCGAGCTGGTCCGCAAAACGCCCTGGGCGTCGGTGCGGAACGACCCGGTCGTGGTCATCATCATCGGCTTGTCGCCAAAGGTCGAACCCAGCGCGACGGCCGGAATCACCGGCAGCATGCCGCGCCCTGAAATCGCCAGATCCGTCGGGTTCGAGGTCGCCACCAGCGTTCCGCGCTGATCAATCAGACGCATGGTCGAAGCCCGCACACCACCCGCCGAATAGACGCCCGCGCCGCGTGCCTGATTGATGACCATACCCTCGAAATCGGCGATCACCCGTTTATAGCCATATGTTCCCGAATTGGAGATATTGTCCGAGATCGCGGCCAACCGCGTCGCATTGGCGGCAAGGCCGGCCACCCCGGCATTCAGCGAAGACGAAATCGACATGCAGTCATCCTTTGCGTGAGTCGTTCTTTGCACCCGTCATCCGGCAAGCTGCGCCGGAAAGTTTAAGATCGGCCTAACGGCAATCGCCGAACGGCCATTATTTCAATAAAACCACCTCGATCCGGTTGTTTGCGACGCTGGCGGGGTCCGCAGGCAGGCTGAAACGGTCGCCATGGCCGGTCACGCGCGCGATCCGGCGCGGCGCAAGGCCGCCACCCTCCAGCAATTCGCGCACCGTATCGGCCCGCTGATTCGACAGCGGCCAGACCGGAGAGCGCGCCAGCACCGCCGGATAGGCGCGCACATGCCCGGCGACCGCGATCTGATTGCGGCTGCGCGAGACCACCCTTGCGACAACCCCGGCGAGCTGGTGCATCTCGGGCGTCGGGTGGGCGGTTTCGGGATCGAAAAGCGGCACATCCGGCAGATCGGCCAGTTCGATCACCACACCCTCATCGGTGACGCGGGTGACGACATGGCGCAGCAGGTTCTGCATCTGCATCGATTCCGCACCGATCCCGGCCAGCTGATCCTGCACCTGACGGCCAAGTTCGCTGAGCGGGTCCGGTTCCGCGACGGCATCCGATGCCTGCGCGGCAGCCGGGGCACCCGTGGACTGACCCTGCGCCTCGCCCTCGCCCCCGGTGCCGGACATGCTGCGCACAACGGTCGGGTTAAAGTAATCGGCCAGACCCTCGCGTTGCTTTTCGGTGGTTGCATTCAGCAGCCACATCAGCATGAAAAATGCCATCATCGCCGTCACGAAATCCGCATAGGCGACCTTCCATGCGCCACCGTGATGGCCAGTTTCCGGCGCGGCCGTGATCCGCCTGATCAAGACCGGCCCATTCCCATTCCTGGCGGCCATCCATCATCCCCTTTCATGTCCCACCTGATCAGGAATGACCCATCCCCGCCTAAAACCAAGTTAACAGATCAAATGCCGCGTATTTTCGGCCTGCCGCACGATCCGGCCTTGATGCCGGGCGGGGCCGATCTATCTTGGTCCGATGCAGGGCCCGGGCGCATATGACATGACAACCGGCGCGGGGCTGATCGCCTGTCCGCGCTGCGACGCGCTGCATATCGAGGAAGAGTTGCAGGACGGCGAAACCGCGCGCTGTGTGCGCTGCGCCGGCGTGCTGGCGCGGCCGCGCGCGGGCGCATTCACCCAGATCATCGCGCTGGCCATCACGACCATGGTGCTGATAATCGGGGCGGTTTTCTTTCCATTCCTTGAAATCTCACGGCTCGGGCTGGGGCATGGAACCTCGCTTTTCGGGGTCGCGATGGCCTTTTCCGAAGGGGTCGCGGCGCCGCTGGCCATCGCCGTTCTGGCAATGATCGTCGCAACCCCGGCACTGCGCGCGGCGCTGCTTGTCTATACGCTGCTGCCGCTGGCACGGGGGCGGCCGCCCTATGCGCATGCCGCCCATGCCTTCCGGCTGTCCGAACAGCTTAAACCCTGGTCGATGGCCGAGATCTTTATCATCGGAACGGCCGTGGCGATGGTCAAGGTCGGCGGGCTGGCCACCATCAGCTTTGGCCCGGCCTTCTGGGCGTTCTGCGCGCTGATCTTTGTCAGCATCGCCAATCACAGCTTTATGTGTGCCACGACGATCTGGGATGCGATCGAGGACAGCGGCCTCCAGACCCAGCAGCGCGGGAGAACGGCATGACCCCGCCCGCCGGGGCCGATACGCGAACCGCCGGGGCAGGGGAGCCGGCGCGCCGGCTTTTGCTGACATCGCACCGGGCAGGGCTGATCGGCTGCCGGCGCTGCGGGCGGGTCTGGCCGGCTGGTGACAGAACCTGCGGACGCTGCGGCGCGGCCCTGGTGCCGCCGGACAGGCGCGGCCTGCAAGCGGTCTGGGCGTGGCTGATCGCGGGGATCATCTTTTATATTCCCGCCAACCTGCTGCCGATGATGTCCACGCGCTCGCTTGGCGGGCTGGGCGGCAGCGGGGATGCCACGATCATCGGCGGCGTGCTGCAACTGCTGCGCCATGGCGACTGGTTTATCGCCGGGGTGATCTTTGTGGCCTCGGTCATGGTGCCGATCGGCAAGTTCATCGCCATCATCTGGCTGGCCCTTGTCGCCGGGCGCCCCGCGACCGAAACAGATGCCCGCAACCGCCTGCACATCTATGAAGTGGTCGAGTTCATCGGCCGCTGGTCGATGATCGACGTCTTTGTCGTCGCCATCCTGTCGGCACTGGTGCAACTGGGCTTTATCGTCTCGATCAAGCCGGGGCCGGCGGCCGCGTCATTTGCGCTGTCGGTTGCATTCACCATGCTGTCGGCGCAAAGTTTCGATCCGCGACTGATCTGGCGCGGCCTGCCCATCTATCGCCGGAACGACCCTGAATGAGTGACGCCGACACGCCGCGCCCGCCCAGCCCCGTCCGCCGCACGGCCGCAAGGGCCGCTCAGGCCGGGTTTTCGCTTGTCTGGCTTGTGCCGATCCTCGCGCTTGCGATCACGCTGGGGCTGGCCTGGAACGCCTATCAGGGGCGGGGGGAGCTGATTTCGGTCGTGTTTCGCGATGCAACCGGCATCACGCCGGGCGAAACCACGCTTAAGTTCCGCGAGATCACCGTTGGCCGGGTCGAAACGGTGCGCTTTACGCAGGATCTGCGCAATGTCGTCGTCGATATCCGTGTCGACCCCGATATCGCCAGCTATATCGACGCGGATGCCGAGTTCTGGATCGTCCGGCCGATGGTTTCGGCTCAGGGGATCTCGCGGCTCGATACGGTTCTGTCCGGGGTATTTATCGAAGGTTTCTGGGACGCCGAACCGGGCGAGCCGGCAACACGGTTCCAGGGGCTGGACAAGCCGACACTGGCCCGCCTTGCCGGTGAAGGGACATGGGTTGTGCTGTCCTCGCCCGGCGCGCGGGGCCTGTCCGAGGGCGCGCCCGTGACATTTCGCGGCCTTCATGTCGGGCGGATGCAGAATCTGCGGCTGTCGGAAACGGACGAATCTGTTCTGGCCGATGTCTTTATCGAGGCGCCCCATGACCAGCGGCTGACCACCGCGACAGCATTCTGGGACACTTCGGGCTTTTCGGTCTCTCTGGGTGCCAAAGGGATCAGCCTGAACGTCGATTCGCTGTCCAAGCTGGTGCAGGGCGGCGTCACCTTTGCAACGCTTTCAACCGGCGGTCAGCCGGTAGCGGGCGGCCATGTCTACCGCCTTCAGCCCGACGAAGAGGCCGCGCGGACCAGCCTTTTCGGCTCGGCCGAGCAGGATCTGCGGCTGTCGCTGCTGGTTGATGCCGATATCGCCGGGCTGTCGGCCGATGCCATCGTCACATATGAGGGCATCAGCGTCGGCCGCGTCACCGAACTGGGCGTTGATGTCGATCAGTCGCGTCCGGCCGAGGGGCAGGTCATGCAACGCGTCACATTCGTCGTCTCGCCGGGGCGGATGGGGCTGGATGCCGGTGCCACGCATGACGAAGCGCTGCGCTTTGTTCAGGAGCGTGTCGCGCGCGGGCTGCGCGGGCGTGTCGTATCCTCGGGCTTTCTCGGCACCTCGCTGGCGATCGAGCTGACCGAGCAGCCGCAGGCGGCCCCGGCGACGCTGGATCTGGATGCCGGCCCCTATCCTCTGCTGCCCTCGCTGCCGGCTCAGGTCTCGGATCTGGGCGCCTCGGCCGAGGGGCTGATGAACCGGCTCAGCGGGCTGAACATCGAAGAAGTGCTGCAATCCGCGACAAACATGATGGATTCGATCACCATGATCGCCGCTTCGCCCGAAACGCGCGCGATCCCGCAGACCCTGCGTGAAACGCTGGAGGAAACCCGCACCGCCGCGCAAGACCTGCGCCAGATGACGACCGAACTGCGCGAGGCCGACGCGGCGGCAAGCCTTGCCCGGATGCTGGACGAGGCCGCACTGGCCGCCGAGGCTGTGCGCATCGCCGCCCTTGATGTCCCGGAAATGGTCGAAAAGATGGATACCGCCGCCGCCGCCATCGACGAGTTCCGCTTTGCCGAGATTTCAGAGCAGGCCGAGGGGATCCTGACCGATCTGCGTGCCATGCTGGGGTCCGAGGATGCCGAGCAGTTGCCGCGCAACCTCTCGGACACGCTTCAGGCGGCGACCGGGTTGCTGAACGATCTGCGCGACGGCGATGCCGCCGGCAGCCTCAATCAGGCGCTTGGTTCGGCCCGCGTGGCCGCCGATGAGGTTGCCCGCGCCGCCCAGACCCTGCCCGAGCTTTCCCAACGGTTCCAGCGTCTCGCGGCGCAGGCCGAGGTGGCGGTCGCCGCTTATGGCGAGAACGGGGCATTGCTGACCGAGGCGCGCGCCATGCTGCGCGAACTGAACCGGGCGGCAAATGCTTTCGCATCGCTGTCACGCACGATAGAACGAAATCCACGAGCCTTTATTCTGGGACGATAGACATGCAGCGAGTGACCTTTGGCCTTGGCCTGATCCTTTCCGCCCTGGGGCTGACTGCCTGTGGTGACGGCACCGCAACCGCTCGTTACATCATCGACCCTCCGGCCTCGGCCCAGTTCGCGGGTGACCGCCTTGGCCCGACCGAGCTGAAAGAGGTCTCGCTGCCCGATTACGCGGCGGCTGACACGATCGCATGGCAGGACGCAGATGGCGCGGTCCGCGCGAGCAACCGCATCCTGTGGGCCGATCAGCCCGAGCGCGCATTCACACTGACGCTGGCCCGCGCGATTTCCGAGATCACCGGCGCCGCCGTGATCGCCGAGCCGTGGCCGCTGTCCTCGCCGCCGCAGACCCGGCTGGATGTCCGGGTCGAGCAGGCACTGGCCGGAAGTGATGGCTATTTCCGCCTGAAAGGGCGGTATTTCGTCTCGGCCGAGGGCAGCGGGGCCGGCTCGCATCATGTGCGCAGTTTTGATATTGCCGTGCCGCTCGGCGGGGACAGCCCGGCCGCAATCGCTCAGGCGGCATCGCTGGGTATCACCACACTGGCCGAGCAGATCGCGACGCTTGGCGGGCCGGGCAATACCATTGTCGCCACCATGCGCGGCGGCGGTGATCCCTTTGCCAACCTGCCGCCCTTGTTCTAGGCCCGGACCGGTCATAGCGGCCCCCGGTCGCGACAGCCCCACCGGCATCGCAACAGCGGACGCCCACATCAACCGGCGGCGCGCCTGCTGTCTGGGCCGCGCCCCCTCGTTGATCCATATCACGGGGGCATAAAGCGACCTGCAAGGGGATCGGAGGCACGCGCCGGCGGGGCGCAGGGCCATCACACCGCCGGATCGCGCAGCAGACGGCCGGAGATCTGTTCATGCAAGGCGGGATTGGCCACGATCAGCCCGTCGGCCAGCCCGGTCTCTGAATTAAAGCGCAGCGCCGCGCCATGGCGGTCACTGACCACGGCCCCGGCGCGCTGAGCGATCAGGCTGCCGGCGGCGATGTCCCATTCCCACGCCGGACGCAGCGACATGGCGACATCGAACCGCCCCTCGGCCACCAGACAGATCCGCCATGCAAGCGACGGGCGAAAGCTGCGCCGAAACCCGGGCGCAGCGCCGCCTTGCCACAGCACCGGGCTGAGCGTCGGCTTTCCGGTCAGCACGACGGCATCGGGCAGGCCCGTGCCGCTGACCCGCAAGGGCCGGCCGTTCAGCGTCGCGGGTCCATCCGCCGCCGCCGCATAGGTCAGCCCACGTGCCGGCAGATGGACCACCGCGGCCGTCACATGCCCGTCGCGCGCAATCGCAAGGGAATGGGAAAAGCCCGGATCTCCGTCGATAAAGGCCCGCGTGCCGTCGATCGGGTCGATGATAAAGCAATGCTGCGCCGTCAGCCGGTCGGGATTGTCCGGCGTCTCTTCGGACAACCAGCCATAGCCGGGACGCGCAGCGCGCAGATGCCCGCTCAGCCAGTCATTGACCGCCAGATCGGCCTCGGTCACGGGGCCGGCGCCGGCGTCCTTTTCCCAGACCTGCGGGGATTGCCGCCAGTAGCGCATGGCGATCCGCCCGGCCCCGGCAGCCGCATCCAGCAGCAGATCCAGATCAGACACCGGCAACGGTCATCCCCTCGATCAGCAGGCTGGGCACGCGCACCGAACGCCAGTCACGCGCGTCATTGGCCGGGGTCAGCCGCATCAGCATCTCGCGCAGATTGCCGGCGATGGTGCATTCGTTGACGGCATGGCTGATCCGCCCGCCCTCGACCCAGAACCCTGCGGCGCCGCGCGAATAATCCCCCGTGGTGGGATTGATCGACGACCCCAGAAGCGAGGTCACGACCAGCCCGCGCCCCATCCCCGAGATCAGATCATCGCGCGAGGCTGTGCCGGCGGTCATGATGATATTCGACGTCCCCGGTGTCGGCGGACCGGCAAGCGCGCGCACCGCGCTTGCGGTGCTGGACAGCCCCAGTTTGCGCGCCGTCGCCAGATCAAGGAACCACGAACGCAGCACCCCATCCGTCACCACATCGCGCGGCACCGTCGCCAGCCCTTCGGCATCGAACAGCCGGGACGAGGCCATGCGCGGCAGATGAGGGTTCTCATGCAGTGAAATCGCGTCCGGCAGAACAGGCGTGCCCATCGCATCGCGCAGCCAGCTTGACCCGCGCACAATGGCCGAGCCGTTGATTGCCGCCAGCAGATGCCCGATCAGCCCGGCCGCTACCCGTTCATCATACAGGATCGGAAAGGCACCCGTCGGCGGCCGGCGCGCGTCCAGGCGCGCCACCGCGCGCGCGCCGGCCAGCCGGCCGATTTCTTCGGGCGTCGGCATATCGCTGGCCCAGATGCGGCCTTCGCCGGCGTGATCGCGTTCCATCCCCGCGCCGGTGCCGGTAATCGCGGTGCAGCTGATCGCATGCTGGCTGCGGCTGTGCCCGCCCTCGAAACCATTGCTCAGCGCCATCCAGCTTTCGCGTTGCGAATGGCTGGCCCCTGCGGCCTCGACCGTCGAAACGCCGTCAACCTCCAGCGCCGCCGCCTCGGCCCGCAGCGCAAGAGCCTCAAGCGCGGCGGGATCGGGTGGCAGCGCGGGATCGTCCAGTTCCAGCCAGGTGGAATCCAGCCGCGTTGCCAGCTGGCCCGGATCGGCCAGACCGATGCTGTCATCGACCGGGGCGGCGCGCGCCATGGCGACCGCGCGGCGTGCCATGGTCGCAATACTGTCTGCGCTGTGATCGGCGCCCGATACCGCCGCCTGCCGGCCGCCGACCATCACCCGCAGACCGATCTCGACCCCTTCGGCACGCTCGGCATGCTCCAGCCGCCCGGCACGGACATCAATACCGGTCGCGGTTGCCGAAATGGCAAGCGCCTCTGCCTCATCGGCGCCGGCCTCGCGCGCGGCGGCCAGCAAGGCATGGGTCAGGGGCTGAAGCATGGCAATTCCTTTTCCGCGAAACCGAAAGGGCCGCCACGACAATGCGGGCGGCCCCTCCGTCTGTGTCTGATGGTCAGCTTTACTTGACCTGCTGGCCGTTGGCAAAGATCTGACCGCCTTCGCGGAATTCCAGCTCGGTCGTCAGCAGATCCGGGTTGGCCGGATCAGCCTTGGCGAACATCATCAGCATCATGCGGATACCCATCACCTGATCCTGCGGCACCAGACCCGCGGCGACCAGCTTGTCGAGCAGGGTGTTCACGCCCTCAAAGCGGCCGTTGATCGTGCCGACCGGCTCTTCGATCGAGCCGCCGGCAGGAACGCTGATCTCGCCGTTGACATCCGCGCTTGCGCCCATCAGCGACAGCGCGACCTTGCGGATGCTCACCGACGAGATATCGCCGGGCGCCTCGGTTGCATTTTCAAGCGCGGTCGGATCCAGAATGTCGACATCCAGACGGGCTTTGGCCGCAACGTCGATCATCACCGAAGCAGGGTCACGCGGCAGCGCGCCACTGGGATCGAACAGGCTCCAGACGCTGTCCGAAAGGGTCAGCCCGTTCAGCGCATAGAGGAGCTTGGCGTCCTGATCATCGGGGCTGGCCACCAGCGGGAAGGTCAGGCTGAACTCTGTCGATTCAACACCGTAGCTGACCGCCACCGGCAGATCGGGGATCATCGCCTCGACCGTGCCCGCGCCCGAGCTGCCGCCATAAGTGATCCCATCAGCCGACATCGCCAGACCGACCTTCATGTCGCGGCTGTTCGAGGTGATCGTGCCGCCGCTCTCGGTGCCATAGTCATCAACGCCCGAGAAGCTGATGTTCATGTCGAACGAGGCGATGGTGCCGCCGCCCTGCATGGTCAGACCGGCCTTGATCGCCTCGGCGATCTGCTCGCCAAGGTTGCCCTGCTCGGGGATCAGGCTGTCAAACGAGAACGCCATGGCACCGGCGGTCATGGTGCCGCCGACCTTGAGTTCGGGCTGGTCGATATTCACTGCAAGCTCGGCCCCGGCAATGGTGCCTGCCTGCGCCAGTTGCATCGGCGCGGTCCCTTCCGTGCGGTCCGATCCGCGCATATCGGTGAGGGTGATGACCGCCGGACGTTCCAGAACGTCGCCGTCCGAGGTTTCCAGACGGTCAAGCACGACCTCGATCATGGGGAAGACATATTCATATACCCGTCCCGCACCATCCTCGCGCACGATCAGCGTTTCGCCCGGCGCCGAAATGGTCATGTCGATGGTCGCGTCGCTGGGGTCTGACTGGTCGACATCCTTGAGGGTGATCTTGCCGGTCATGGTGTCGGGCATATCGACGCGGACATTGCCGTCGCCGGTCGCGTTCAGCACCACATCGCCCATGTCAAGGCGCAGGCCGCCGGTGGGCGAGGTCTGGGTCAGCACAAGGCCGCGCACGCTCAGCGTGTCGCCGGCTTCCTCAATCGAGGCGGTTTCAACAGTAAGATCGCCGCGGGCATAATACTCGCTCATCTGATCCCACACGGATTTCGGGGTCAGCTCCGCCAATGCGGGGGAGGCGGCAAGAATAAGGCCGATGGCAGTGGCAGCAGAAAATTGGTTCATTGAGGTCACCTTATGAATGAACAGGAGATCCGGGTGTCGGTAATGTTAACGCGCGTAACCTAATCAGGTGCCCGCGAATCGTCCATAATGCAGATAAAAAATATTGTGACGCGGGCGGATCCGAGCCATCCCCCCGGCAAAATACCGTCCCGCCACAGGCAGAACGGCAGGATTTCACGCCGCGCACCGGTCAATGCCCGATGCACCGCGCGGATGGCGATCAGGCGTAGACCGATTCCTTGCCGAAATGGCGGGTCAGCATGTAATAGACGACCGCGCGGTATTTGTTCCGGTTCGAACTGCCATAGGCGCCCAGCACCTTGTCGATGCCCTCATCCAGCGCGGGCGTGTCGGGCAGACCCAGCTTCTTGATGAGAAAGTTCGTCCGCACCCGGTCGACTTCGGCTTTATCGCTGCCGGCGACGGTCTCGGAATCCGCATTATAGATCGAGGGGCCGCAGCCGATCGTGACCTTGGTCAACAGATCCATATCCGGGGTCTGACCCAGCTTTTCCTTGATGTCGGCGGCGTATTTGGCGATCAGATCATCGCGCTTGCTCATTCCCGTGTCCTCCGTTTGGGCACTTGCCAATTATCAATTGCCGCCTCAGCCTAGAACGGGATGGCGCGCCGGTAAAGCGCGCGATCGCGGCGGTCAGTAATCGCGTTCGTAATGCAACCCCAGCGAGCTGTCGCCCTCGTTATCGGCCGAGGCGCGCGCCGTCAGCGAGTTGGTCAGATCAAGGTTGATATTGACCCTTGTGCGCCCGCTGTCCTCCAGCTCGACATCCGTATAGACATCGCGCGTCAGATAACGCCCGGCACGTATCGAGACATTGCCCTCGTCATCCATGGTCAGGTCAAGATCGTCCAGACCGGCGGCTTCGCGGATATTGCCGATCACACCGATCCCGCCCTGTCCGGCCAGCACCGCCAGCCCGTTGGCCAGTTGCAGCGCCTGAAGCGCGGTAATCTGATCCAGCCCGCGCCCGAACAGCAGATAGGACAGAACCTCTTCCTGCGGCAGTTCGGGATCGGATTCAAAGGTGATATCCGGGTCACTGACTTCGCCGTCGATGATGATGCTGGTTGAAATATCGCTCTCGGTATGAACGGCGACCAGCCGGATTACCGGGACCAGGTTGCCTTGCAACTCGACCAGACCTTCGGTCAGATCAAAACGCTTGCCCAGCAGATCGACACGGCCCCGGATCAGCGACAGATGCCCGATCGGGATCGGGTTGCGGGCGTCGCCGGTCAGGCGCGTGCTGCCCCCCAGTTCGGCATCGACCCCGCGGCCGCGGATAAAGATCTGGTTGGGTGCATTGATCGTCAGGTCAAAGCGCGCCGGGTTGGGCGGCGGGACCGCTGCCGGCCCGGCAAGGGATGCCGCCTGCGCGGCAAGGCTGCCATAAGGTTCCAGCCCCGCCTTGGCACGGGTCGCGGCGATCTGCCAGTTATCATTGACATGGACGATGTCGGGGATCGCCTGCACACCGCCCAGCCCGGTCGAGGGGATACGGAACTCTGCCTCAAGGATGTTGATCGTGCCGCTGACCAGCGGGCCGTCCGCCGCAACGCCGGTGACTGAAACCACGCCATCGGCCGTCAGTTCATAAAGATTCGGGTCACGCAGCACCGCCCGGTTCAGCCGGGCGCGCAGGTCCAGAACCGGCGAGGCCGGCCGCAGGTCGATCGAGCCGGTGACACCGAACGCCCCGCCCGCGCTGAGATTGCCGCCGGCATTGATGTCGATCAGACCGCGCGCCAGCTGCGCCGCCAGATCAAGATCATTCACCGTCATACCCATACGCGGTTCGGACAACCTGCCATTGATCAGCCGGACCTCGCCCGTCAGGCTGTCCAGCCCCGGCTCGCCCTGCATGCGCAGATCGAAACTCGCCGGTCCTTCGACGCTGCGGGTGCGCAGCATCGGATTGACGACAGCGGCATCGCTGACACCGGACATGCGCAGATCGGTCGCGGCCCCGGCCAGCAGGCCCGAGATCTGGGCGCGCGTGCCGCCGGGCGCGGTCACCGCGATATCCATCCGCGTGCCGGCGTCCTCTTGCCGGATCGTGCCGACGGCCTGTGCCGGCCCGGTGACACCGTCCAGCAGCGGCGACAGATCGGCCAGCCGGCCATCGACGTTCAGACCACGCGCCGGATCGCCGTCCGCGATGATCTGAAGCTGAGGATTGCGCGCGTCCAGCCGCTCCAGCACGAAACCATTCGGCCCGATCAGCGCCGCCATCTCGGCCCGCGTCTGCCCGGCCAGCAGCCGGTCGGCGCGGTCATTGCCGATGCGCAGCCCGTTCGCGGTGCCCTGCGCCGTGACCCGCATCCCGCCCGCCTGATCGGTCAGGCGCGCCGTCGCATTCACCGACCCGCCAAGCTGGTCCGAGACAAAGCCCAGATTGCCCGCCGACAGTTCGGCCACGATATCGGTCCGGCCTGCGCCATAAACCCCCGATGCCGTCGCGCTGAGCGGGCCGTTCGCGGCCCGCGCGCTGTCCAGCCGGATCAGCCCGTCGGCCTGCCTGTGACCGTTCACGGCAAGGGTGGTCTGCCCGCTCAGTGCCGCATCCAGCTGTGCCACACCCACCGCGATGTCGTGGCCCGTTCCGTCGATCTGGAATTGCAGCGCCCCGTCCTGATCGCGCAGCACCGCCGTCGCCTGAGCCGAGCCGCCAAACCCCGGCCCGAGAAAGGCCAGATCACGGCGGCTGGCAAGCTGCGCGTCAAAACGCGTCTGTCCGCCGCCCAGCACACCCTCGCCCGACAGGGTGATCTGCGGGTTTTCGGCCTGAAGCTCTTCGATCACAAAGCGGTTGCCGCTCTGGATGACCTGGGCATTGACGCGGGTCTCGCCGGCCAGTGCGCCATCGGCCTGCGCGTTGCCCAGCCGCAGATCGCGGCCGGTGCCGGTCAGATCAAAGCTGCGGCCGCGCGCGGTATCGCGAATACGCGCGCTGGCATCCAGCGCGCCGCCAAAACCAGCGCCCACAAAAGACAGGTTATCCGCGCGCAATCCGGCATTCAGATCGGTCCGGCCCTGCCCCCAGATGCCAGAGGCATCCGCATTCAGCCGCGGGTTCTCGATCTGCGCCGCTTCGATGGTCAGCAGGCCGCCATTCTCGGTCCCGCGCGCCGCAATCCGGGTTTCGCCCGCCAGTGCCTGATCGGCACCGGCCTGACCAAAGGACAGGTCAGTCCCGGTGCCGTTCAGCACAAACGCC
>JAUNTL010000040.1:0-6261 GCA_030538705.1 Paracoccus sp. (in: a-proteobacteria)
GCGCCCCCTGCTCGGGCGAGGTGATGGAGGCGATGACGGCCTCGGGCATTGATTATACGATCTTTTTCTATAATCCGAACATCCACCCGGAAAAGGAATACCTGCTGCGCAAGGACGAAAATATCCGCTTTGCCGAAACCCATGGCGTGCCCTTTGTCGATTGCGATTATGACACCGAAAACTGGTATGCCCGCGCCAAGGGGATGGAATGGGAACCCGAACGCGGCATCCGCTGCACCATGTGTTTCGACATGCGATTCGAGCGCACGGCACTTTATGCCCATGAGAACGGCTTTCCGGTGATGACCTCCAGCCTGGGCATTTCGCGCTGGAAGGACATGAAACAGATCAACGGCTGCGGCGAACGTGCGGTCGCGCCTTATGACGGGCTGGAATACTGGGATTACAACTGGCGCAAGGGCGGCGGCTCGAACCGCATGATCGAGATTTCAAAGCGTGAGGCGTTTTATCAGCAGGAATATTGCGGCTGTGTCTATTCCCTGCGCGATACCAACCGGCACCGCCGCGAGGTCGGGCGCGGCCCGATCGAGATCGGAACGATGTTCTACCGCAAGGAGGACTGATCACCGCGCCCGTAGGGGGCGAATGTGCTGCGCCCCGGTTCGTCGGCAAGAGGCTGGCCGACCATGGGAAAGGCACGCTGGGGACAGGCCGGGCGTTCGCACAGCCGGCAGCCCGGCCCGATCGGCGTCGCCGCATCCGGCGCGCCCAGATCCAGCCCGCGCGCATAGACCAGCTGCCCGGCATGGGTGATATCGCAGCCAAGCGCCACGGCAAAATCCTTGACCGGCGCGCCATAGCGGCCGCCACCATGGCGCACCGTGCGGGCGACCCACAGATAGCGGCGCCCGTCGGGCATCACCGCGATCTGGCGCAGCAAATCGCCGGGGCGGGAAAACGCCTCATAGATCGACCAGAGCGGACAAGACCCGCCAAAGCGCGAGAAGTGAAAATCCGTCGCTGACTGGCGTTTCGAGATATTGCCGGCGCGGTCGACGCGGATGAAAAAGAACGGCACCCCCCGCGCGCCCTCGCGTTGCAGCGTGGACAGGCGGTGACAGGTCGTCTCGAACCCGACGCCAAACTGCCGGGCAAGGTGTTCGATATCGTAACGTCCGGCCTCGGCGGCGGCCAGAAAGCGGCGATAGGGCAGGATCACGGCGCCGGCATGATAATTGGCCAGCCCGATGCGCAGCAGCGGCTGATCGGCCGCTGACAGGTTCGAGGCGGCGCACAGCCTGTCGATGATCCCGGCGGCCTCGATCAGCGCAATCTGGGTCGCGATCTGAAAGGCGCGCTGTCCGGCATCCAGCCGCGCCGACAGATGCAGCACCTGCGCGGCCGCGTCGAACCGGCGCAGGTCGTCACCGGGCGCATCCATCCGCAGGGCAATCCCGTGGCCTGCCAGCCGTGCGGCCAGCAGATCGGCGCGGCTGGCCGGATCATGGGGCAGGCCCTCGCCCGTCACCTCGGCGGCGCGGTCCAGCTCGTCGATATGGTTGCGGCGAGCATAGAAATAATCCCGGACCGCCTCATAGGCGGTGGGCAGGGCGAGGCTGTCATCATGCTGGCCAGAGATCTGTTCAGCCAGCATGTCGGCACGTTCCGTCGCATCGCGCAGCCGGCGGCGCAGATCGACGATCATCCGCGCCAACGCGGGCGAGTTATCGGCCAGTTCGGTCAGTTCGGCCGGGCTGGCCGGCACGCCCATCTCGACCACCGCCGCGCGCAGCGCCGCGGCCAGCCGGCCGTCGCCGGCACTGTGCAGCGCGGCCGCCTGTGCCCCGAACTGCCGGTCGAGCCGCGCCAGAACACGGGGTGTCAGCGGGCGCTGATTTCGCTCGATCTGGTTGAGATAGCTTGCCGAAAGGCCCAGCAGGCGCGCCAGCGCCGCCTGATTCAGCCCATGAGCCTCGCGCATCCGGCGCAGCTGGCCGCCAAGATAGGGGCTTCTCGTCATGATATTCGCAACCTTTGCAAGTGGGGCTGACGGGGTTTGCAAACCTCTGCAACTTGGGACTTTACGGGGAATGCTGCGATGTGAAAAGCTGTGCATGCAAAATTTGCGAAGGCTCGCGGCAATCGCCCGCGACAGCCCTCACCCCCTGTCCGCCCGAGGAGAGACGCCATGAACACGCATGAAATCCGCACTTATAAATCGGCCGAAAATCTGGCCCGTGAAGACCAGCTTGCATGGAAAATCGCCGAGGTTGCGGCCGATCCCGTTGCCGTCGATGCCGATGTCACGGAAATGATCATTAACCGCGTCATCGACAACGCCGCTGTCGCCGCCGCCTCGGTCGCGCGCCGCCCGGTGGCCTCGGCCCGCGCGCAGGCGCTGGCGCATCCCTATGCCCCGGGCGCGACGGTTTTCGGTGTCGATAGCGCGACCCGCGTCAGCCCGGAATGGGCGGCCTGGGCCAATGGCACCGCTGTGCGTGAACTCGACTTTCACGACACCTTTCTGGCCGCTGATTACAGCCATCCCGGCGACAATATCCCGCCGATCCTCGCGGTCGCCCAGCACACCGGCAAATCGGGCGCCGAGCTGATCCGCGGCCTTGCCACGGGATATGAGATTCAGGTCAATCTGGTGCGCGGGATCTGCCTGCATGAACACAAGATCGACCATATCGCCCATCTTGGCCCCTCGGCCGCGGCCGGGATCGGCACGCTTCTGGGGCTGGATACCGAAACCATCTATCAGGCCGTCCAGCAGGCGCTGCATGTGACCACCACCACGCGCCAATCGCGCAAGGGCGAGATCTCGTCCTGGAAGGCATTCGCCCCCTCATTCGCCGGCAAGATGGCGATCGAGGCCGTCGACCGCGTGATGCGCGGCGAGGGTGCGCCCAGCCCGGCATGGGAAGGCGAGGACGGCTTTATCGCCTATCTGCTGTCGGGTCCGGGGGCGCGTTATCACGTGCCGCTGCCCGGTCGCGGCGAGGCCAAGCGCGCCATTCTGGATACCTATACCAAGGAACATTCCGCCGAATACCAGTCTCAGGCGCTGATTGACCTTGCCCGCCGCATGGGGCCGCAGATCGGTGATCTGGGCCAGATCGACAGCATCGTGATCCATACCAGCCACCACACGCATTACGTCATCGGCACCGGTGCGAATGATCCCCAAAAGATGGACCCGGGTGCCTCGCGCGAGACGCTGGACCACTCGATCATGTATATTTTCGCCGTCGCTCTGGAAGATGGCGGCTGGCATCATGAGAAATCCTATGCGCCCGCGCGCGCGAACCGCCCTGAAACCATCGCGCTGTGGCACAAGATCTCGACGACCGAAGACCCGGAATGGACGCGCCGCTATCACTTGCAGGATCCGAAGGAAAAGGCCTTTGGCGGCCGCGTCGTCGTGACGATGAAAGACGGCCGGGTGATCGAGGACGAGCTTGCCCTTGCCGATGCCCATCCCGATGGCGCCCGCCCCTTTGTGCGCGAGAATTACAAGCAGAAATTCCTGACGCTCTCCGACGGTATCCTGTCGGCGGCCGAACAGACCCGCTTCCTTTCGGCGGCCGAGGCGCTCGCCGATCTGGGTGCGGGTGATCTGGCGGCGCTGAACTTTACGGTCGAGCCGGGCAAGCTGGGTCCGACACGGCCCGCCGGCATCTTTGATTTCAAGGTGTAAGGAGGCGGCGATGACGCTCAAGCCAAAGAAATCCGTGGCCCTGTCAGGGGTTGCCGCCGGCAATACCGCGCTGTGTTCTGTTGGCCAGACCGGCAATGACCTGCATTATCGCGGCTATGACATCCTGGATATCGCCGAGGCGGCGACATTCGAGGAAATCGCCCATCTGCTGGTTCATGGCAGCCTGCCCACGCGGGCGCAACTGGCGGCCTATGAGGCGCGGCTTGCGCGGATGCGCGGGCTGCCGGCCAATGTGCTGGATGTGCTGGAAACCCTGCCGGCCGCGACCCATCCCATGGATGTGATGCGCACCGGCGTCTCGGCCCTTGGCTGTAACCTGCCCGAGACGCATGACCACAATCCCGCCGGTGCGCGCGAGATTATCGACCGGCTGATGGCCTCGCTGGGGTCGATGCTGCTCTATTGGTATCACTTCAGCCATAATGGCCGTCGTATTGATGTCGAGGGCGAGGACGAATCCATTGCCGCGCATTTCCTGCGCCTGCTGCATGGCCGCACGCCCTCGCAGGAACATGTGAGGGCGATGCAGACCTCGCTCATCCTTTATGCCGAGCATGAGTTCAATGCCTCGACCTTTGCGGCGCGGATCATCGCCGGGACGGGTTCGGACATGTACAGCTGCATCGCCGGCGCCATTGGCGCGCTGCGCGGGCCAAAGCATGGCGGCGCGAATGAGGCCGCCTTTGATATCCAGTCGCGTTACGCCGGCGCGGATGAGGCGGCCGAGGATATCCGCCGCCGTGTCGCGGAAAAGCAGATCATCATCGGTTTCGGCCATCCGGTCTATACCGTTTCCGATCCGCGCAATGTCGTCATCAAGCGGGTCGCAAAGCAGCTGGCCGACGAGGCGGGCGATACCCGGCTTTATGACATCGCCGAACGGATCGAGACCGTGATGGATCAGGAGCGCCGCATGTTCCCGAACCTCGACTGGTTCAGCGCCGTCAGCTACAACCTGATGGGCGTGCCGACAGCGATGTTCACGCCGCTGTTTGTCATTGCCCGGACCTCGGGCTGGGGCGCGCATGTGATCGAACAGCGCGAGGATGGCAAGATCATCCGTCCTTCGGCCAATTATACCGGTCCGGAAAACCTTAAATTCGTGCCGCTCTCGGAACGCGGCTGAAGGAGGCTATCATGCCCTATCTGATCGGAACCGATCTGCCTGACCAGCCCGCCGGGCTGCGCTTTCAGGAATTGCTCGACGCGCCCGGTATCCTGCGCCTGCCCGGCGCCCATAACGGGCAGGCGGCGCTTCAGGCCCGCGCGGCGGGATTTGATGCGCTGTATCTGTCGGGGGCCGCGATGACGGCATCCATGGGTCTGCCGGATCTGGGGATCATTACGGTGGATGAGGTCGCGTTTTTCATCCGCCAGATCGTCCGCGCCAGCGGGCTGCCGCTGCTGGTCGATGGTGATACCGGCTATGGCGAGGCACTGAACGTCATGCATATGGTGCGCACGTTCGAGGATGCGGGGGCCGGTGCCGTTCATCTGGAAGACCAGCTTTTGCCCAAGAAATGCGGGCATCTGAACGATAAAAAGCTGGCCTCCGCCGCCGATATGGCCGCCAAGGTGGCCGCCGCCGCCCGCGCGCGGCGCCATCTGCGCATCATCGCGCGCACCGATGCCGCCGCCGCCGAGGGGATCGAGGGCGCGGTGGCGCGGGCAAAGCTTTATGTCGAGGCCGGCGCGGATGCGATCTTTCCCGAGGCCCTGACCTCGGTCGAGATGTTCCGCGAGGTCCGCGCCGCGCTGCCGGGGGTCAAGCTGCTGGCCAATATGACCGAGTTCGGGCGGACGCCGGCGCTGACCGCGCAGGAGTTTCAGGATCTGGGCTATGACATGGTGATCTGGCCGGTTTCGTCGCTGCGCGTCGCGAACAGGGCGCAAGAGCAGCTTTATGCGGCCCTGGCCCGCGACGGGGCGACGACGGCGATGCTGGATCAGATGCAGACCCGCACCGAGCTTTATGCGACAATCGGTCTGGGCGATTTCGAGGCGCTGGATGCCAGCATCGCCGCCTCGGTCGCCCCTGACTGGAAGGCCTGACCGGGGGCAACGCCCGGCCCGGCTGGCGAGATCATGCGGCGGGGTATATCCCCGCCGCTGCGATTTTGGCGCGATGCCATTACCGGCAGGCCCGGACCGTGACCGCTGATTTTCCGGGCATTGCCCCGGCTGATGCTTGTGCTGTTACAGGGTCTGCCGGCGCGCGGGTCGTCGTCACCCGCGATCCTGATCTGACAGGCCGCCACGGCCGTCAGGCCCAAAGCGAGGCGCCCGCTGGCATAGAGCCTGCTGTTATGGGCGCTCCGTCATCGGACGACCGCCATCGCAGCCGCGCTGTCATCGCCCCTGTCGCCATGATCCGGCGTTCATCCCGCCTGCCGGACGAGCAAGCCGCCCCTGATCCCGTTGCCGCCAGGTATTCCATCCCCGGACCTGCCGGGGGTGAGCGGGCCGTCATCAGCGACCGCCATCGCAGCCGCGCTGTCATCGCCCCTGTCGCCATGATCCGGCGTTCATCCCGCCTGCCGGCACGAGCAAGCCGCCCCTGATCCCGTTGCCGCAAG
>JAUNTL010000040.1:6361-26985 GCA_030538705.1 Paracoccus sp. (in: a-proteobacteria)
AGGTATTCCATCCCCGGACCTGCCGGGGGTGAGCGGGCCGTCATCAGCGACCGCCGTGGCAGCCGCAATGTCATCGCGCCTGTCGCCATGGTCCTGCGGTCATCCCGCCTGCCGGACGAGCAAGCCGCCCCTGATCCTATTGCCGCAAGGTATTCTATCCCCGGACCTGACGGGGATGAGCGGGGCATCATCAGCGACCGCCGTGGCAGCCGCAATGTCATCGCACCTGTCGCCATGATCCGGCGTTCATCCCGCCTGCCGGACGAGCAAGCCGCCCCTGATCCCGTTGCCGCCAGGTATTCCATCCCCGGACCTGCCGGGGGTGAGCGGGCCGTCATCAGCGACCGCCATCGCAGCCGCGCTGTCATCGCCCCTGTCGCCATGATCCGGCGTTCATCCCGCCTGCCGGCACGAGCATGCCGCCCCTGATCCCGTTGTCGCAAGGTATTCTATCCCCGGACCTGTCGGGGTGAGCGGGGCATCATCAGCGACCGCCATCGCAGCCGCGCTGTCATCGCACCTGTGGCGCAGCCATCTTGCCAGCCTGCACGTGCAGGCCAGAGGTGAGCATGCCGGGGGGAGCATTGCGCGGGCGGCTATTCAGTCACGCCAGCGCGGGCGGGGCCGGTCTTGGCCGCCGGGACGATCAGCGAGCGGCGGGTTGTCGCAGCCGCGCTGTTTCCGGGGGTGCGGCGCATCTGCGGAGGCGGGGGGCGGCCAGCGGCTTTGCCCATAGCTGGGCGCGGTCTGTCGTCATCTCTGCTGGTCAGCATCCGCCGGGCTGGCGATGGGGTGGATTCGCACAGAACGGACCTGCTGCCTCCTCGGGATTTGGGAAACCCGGCCCATCATTGGCGCCTGAGCAGCCCTTACAACAATTCCTCGGCGCCGCTGATGGTCAGCAGGGCGGGCGGCCCGGTGGCACCGGGGATACGGGCCGGATGTGCGGGCAGAGCAGCCGGAAGAGGGGTGTCGGCCCATTCGGGGGTCTCGTCCGGGCCGGGGTCATCAGGCCCGTCACGCGCGGCCATCACGCCACCGCGTTCCGCAGGGCCGTCACGCGCCGGTGCCCGGGCGCGTCGCTGGCCCCTCGTGCCGTCGCGCGGGCGGGACCGCGTGATGCCGGGACCGATCAGCGGGCCGTCGCCGGGGCTGATCAGCGGTGCCCTTGCTGATCCGATCAGCGCCGTGCCACCTGACAGCAGCGCCACCCGCGGCCCGCCGATCGCCGTCAGCGAACCGGGGCTGTCGCTGCGCGGCGTGCCGATGGGGGCACCCAGCAGCATCCGCCGTTCGATAATACGCACCGGACGACTGGGGCGCGGCAGGGTGGCGATCACCGCCGGATCGGCCGCAGCAAAGCGGTTATAGGTTTCAGGCATGCCATGCGGGGCGCCGCCGCCCGATCTCAGCCCGGCGCGCAACTCGTCGAACCGCGCCAGATAGCGGGTGGCATGGGCCGGTGTGCGCGAATGAAACATGCCCGCCGCGCGCCGCCAGTCGCCGCTTTCGTGATAAAGGTCGGCCACAAAGCGCGCGGCATAGCGGGCATTGGTCAGCGGATCGAACATATCGGCAACCGAGGCGAAATGCTGCCCGTGCCAGCGATAGTTCAGCTGAAAACAGCCGATATCGAGATTGAGGCGCCCCCCCGCCACCCGCTCCTCGGCAAAGGCCAGTGCTGTCGCGGGGTCGTCAAACCAGCTGCCGGCGCCCTCGGCATTCACGCTCCATGCCCAGGGGCGGACCTGACCGGCATGGCGGCGCCCGGTTTCGGTCAGGGTCAGCGCACCCATGATATCCGCCGGCACCCCGGTCTCGGCCGCTGCCTGCGATGCCGCCCATTCGCACAGCATCGCCGGCTCATCCGCAGCCGCATGGGCTGCGGGCGGGATCAGCATCACAAAAAGCGCCAGAAGGAATCGCATATCCGGCAGCCTAGGGCAAAATCCCTAAGGGGAGGTTGATGCCCGTTGCCATGCGCCGTTGAGACTTGTCCCCGCATCCGCTAGGAGGTCTGCCAGACCCGGTTTCAACCAAGGATTTCCGGCAAGTGGATATCGCAATTTTCGCCGTCACACAGCGCACCGGCTCGACGCTGGTGCAGCGCCTGTTCAATGCCAATCCCGACACGCTGATCTGGGGCGAGAACGGGCAGGCTCTGGTCCGGTTCATCGGGATGCAGCGGCAGGCATTGCTGTTTGCGCAATCATCGCACAGCTTTCGTGACGACTATCTGAACGAGCGTGACGAGACCCTCGATATTTCGTGCATGTCCCCGGCCGAGGCAGGGGTGCGCAAGGCGGTCGTCGCGGGGATGCGGGCCTTTCTTGAGACGCTTTATCCCCCGCGTGAGGGCGGGCGCATCGGCTTTAAGGAGGTCACGCATCCGCCGATGCTGATCGACCTTTTCAAGCAGGCTTTCCCACAGGCGCAGACGGTTTTCGTCGCCCGCCATCCGGTCAGCATCTGGCGCAGCGTGCCCGACAGCTGGGGGCAGGATCTGGAACGCTTTATGGCGGCATGGGCACGCAATACCGCAGGCTATGGTGAACGCGGCCGGATCTTCTGGATGGAGGATGTCCTGAAAGATCCCGCCACCCAGAACGATCTGTGTGAGCTGGCCGGGATCACGCGGGCCGATTTCGACCGGGTTCTGGGGATCAATGTCAACGCGACCCAGGAAAAGGACAAAAAGCCGGCCTCGGACATCACCCGGATCATGGAAATCTGCGGCGAGCTGATCCCGCCCCATATCGCGGATCAGGTCAGGCTGTGATCGCCGCCCTGATCGCCCAAAAGGGTTAATGCGCGGCGAAAACCGGGCGCGGTCAGCACGACCTCATTCGCGCCCAGGGCTGCGGCCTCGGCCAGGGCGCAGGCGGTCAGATGCTGGGCCGTGTCAATCGCGTCCGGCAGGCTTTGCCCGCAGCCCATTGCCGCCACGATCAGACCGGTGAACAGATCCCCGGTCCCGGGTTTGGCCAGCGGCAGGCGCGCCGTTGCGTGGCGCGAGACGCCGTTACCGTGCAGCAGCACCGTCTCGATCATCCCCGCTGCGGTGTCATCCAGCACGCAGCCGGTCGCGATCAGCCGCGCATCGGGGGCAAGGCGCAGTTCCGCCCGCGCGGCGATCAGATCAGCCGTGCTGCGCAGGGTGCGCCCGGTCAGCCAGGACAGCTCGAAAGGGTTCGGCGTGGCGATATCGGCCAGTGGCAGCAACTCGTCGCGGATGACGGCCGCGACATCGGGGGGAACATACAGCCCCGGCCCGTCATCGCCCATGACCGGATCGCACAGATAGATCAGAGCCGGGTTCGCGGCCTTGGCCGCGGTCACGAAACCGGCCAGCAGCCGCGCCACCCCGGCCGAGCCGATATAGCCGCTGATGATGAAATCCGCCCGCCGCGCCAGCCCGCGTTCATGCGCGCCCAGCAGCAGATCGGCAAAGAAATCATCCGCAAGCGCCCGGCCGCGCAGCGTCGGATAATCAGGGGTGTTGGAAAAGATCACCGTCGGGATCGCCGCGACCTCCAGCCCGGCGGCCTGCATCGGAAAGACGGCCGCAGAATTGCCGACATGACCCAGCACGACCTGGCTCTGGACCGAGATGACGAAGGGCGGCCGGATCATGCCCGCCCCTCCAGCCGGGGGCGCCAGTCCTCGACCTCGCCGCTGGCGACGCGGCGGGCGGCGTGTTTGCGCCAGCCATCGGCCAGCACCTCCAGCGCCGCGATGGCACGTAACTCGGACAGGTTCATGACATCGACATAAAGCGCGCGCCACAGGCGGGCGAGCGGCCAGTCCGGGGCAAGGCGATCAACCAGTTCCAGCCGGTCGCCGGATGTGACGGTGCCGGGTTCAAGGGTGCGGTAATACCAGCCGGTGCGGCCGGTCTGCTGGACCCGGCGCGCCATGTCGGGGATGCCAAAGCGGTGGTTCAGCTTCCAGCAGGGTTGCCGCCCCTGCGAGACCTGTATCAGCGCCCGCCCGAGCCGGAAGATATCGCCGACGGCAACGGTCGTTTCGGTCAGGCCATGGGCCGACAGGTTTTCACCAAAGCCGCCGGGCCGGGTCAGCGCCGGCAGGGGGCCAAGCTCGGCCAGCCATGACGGATAATGATCGGCCGGATAGTGATGCAGGGCCTTTTCCGTGCCGCCATGGACCCGGCGGTCCGCCTGTTCGTCGCCCGCCAGACCCTCCGGGCCGAGGATAAGCGGCCCCGCAACCGGGGTTTTTGCAATCGCACTCGGACGGCCGCTGTCACCCAGCGGCGCCGCGCGCCCGGTCAACAGGATCACGCATGCCGGATCGGCAGGGTCATGGGCGGCAGGGCTATCGGCGGGCGGTGTCATCGGCGCGGCCTTGTCAGATGTCGCGCCAATCTGGCAGAAGCCCGGCCCCGGCGGAAGAGGGCGGTTGACAAATGCGGCCTTGCCCTGAATGCCACGCCCTCGCAACCCGGCGCAAAGCGGCGTATGGGAGGGGCTGCGCCGTGACGGGCGCGCAGATGCAGGGGCTGACAGGGTGAAGATCAACGATCAGATGCTTTCGGTGGCGCCGATGCTGGACTGGACCGACCGTTATTGCCGGGGGTTTCACCGGGTGCTGTCGCGCCGTGCCTGGCTGTATACCGAAATGATCACCGCACCGGCGATCATTCACGGCCCGCGCGAACGCCTGCTGGCGCGCGAGCCCGGCGAAACGCGCACCGCCTTGCAGATCGGCGGCTCGGACCCTGCGGAACTGGCCCGGGCCACGGCACTGGCCGCGCCATTCGGCTATGACGAGATCAATCTGAACGTCGGCTGCCCCTCGGACCGGGTGCAGTCGGGATGTTTCGGCGCCGTGCTGATGAAGGATCCGGCCCTTGTCGCGCGCGGGGTCGCGGCGATGATTGCCGAAAGTCCCGTGCCCGTGACGGTAAAATGCCGCATTGGCGTTGATGATCAGAACCCCGCCGAGGTGTTGCCCGACTTTCTGGCGCGGATGCGCGATGCAGGCGTGCGCCGGATCATCATCCATGCCCGCAAGGCGTGGTTGCAGGGTCTCAGCCCCAAGGACAACCGCGAGATCCCGCCGCTGGATTATCCGCTGGTCCATGAGATGAAGGCGCGTTTTCCCGATCTGCACCTGTCGGTCAACGGCGGGCTGGATGCTGCGGCGGTCGCGGATCAGCTGGCCGTTATGGACGGGGTGATGATCGGGCGCGCCGCCTATCATCAGCCCTGGGATATCCTTGGTGCGGCCGACGGTCTGTGGCGCGAGGCCGCGCCGCAGACCTCGGCGATCCAGGCCGCGCGGGCCATGCGCCCGCGGCTTGCCGCATGGCTGGATCAGGGGGCACGGCTTCACCAGATCAGCCGTCACATGCTGGGGCTGTTCCACGGCAGGCCCGGCGCGCGACTGTGGCGGCGAACCCTCAGCGAGGGGGCGCATGCGGCACGCAATCCCGCCGAAGGGCTTGCGCTTTACGATGCGGCATTGGATCAGGTGCTGAACGCAACGGAGGCTGCCGCATGACCGAGATGATCCTTCCCGCCCTGATGCTGGCCGCCGTCGGCGCATTCGCCGGGGTTCTGGCAGGGCTGCTGGGTGTTGGCGGCGGGATCGTGCTGGTGCCGGCCTTTTTCTATCTGTTCGCGGCGATGGGTTACGCCTCGGACGGGCTGATGCAGATCTGCCTTGCGACCTCGCTTGCGACGATTGTCGTGACCTCGCTGCGCTCGGTCATGGCGCATAACCGCCGGGGCGCGGTTGACTGGGATATTCTGCGCGACTGGGCGGCAGGGATCACCATCGGCGCGGCTGCCGGGGTTTTCATGGTCACACAGCTGCGCAGCCAGACCTTGCAGCTGATCTTTGGTGTGCTGGTGATCGTCATTGCGGCCTATATGCTGCTTGGCCGCTCGGAATGGCGGCTGGCCGAGAGGATGCCGCAAGGCCCGGTGAAATATGTTCTGGCGGCGATCACGGGATTCGTGTCGGTGCTGCTGGGGATCGGCGGCGGCTCGATCGGGGTGCCGCTGATGACGCTGCATGGCCGGCCGATCCATCGCGCGGTGGCGACGGCGGCGGGGTTCGGGGCGCTGATCGCCGCGCCCTCGGCGCTTTTGTTCCTGTTCACGCCGGTCGCCGACGCGCCGCCCGGCACGGTGGGCGCGATCAACCTGCCCGCATTCCTGATCGTGATCGCCATGACGCTGCTGACTGCACCGCTGGGTGCGGCGCTGGCGCATCGCACCGATCCCAAACGGCTCAAACGGATCTTTGCGCTGTTTCTCGCGCTTGTGGCGCTGAACATGCTGCGCAAATCCCTGTTCTGAAAAGGAAGCCCGATGTCCCATGGCCCTGCTGTCCCGATGTCGTCGCGTCCCGGCGGCGCGCTTACCGGAACCGCGCTTGTTCCCGGCGACAAGTCGATCAGCCACCGCGCGCTGATCCTTGGCGCGATGGCGGTGGGCGAGACCCATATCACCGGCCTGCTGGAGGGGCAGGACGTGCTGGACACCGCAGCGGCGATGCAGGCATTCGGCGCGCAGCTCGAGCGGCTGGCGCCCGGCGAATGGCGGGTCCACGGGGTCGGTGTCGGCGGATTTGCCGAGCCGGAGGGCGTGATCGACTGTGGCAATTCGGGGACCGGGGTGCGCCTGATCATGGGGGCGATGGCGACCACGCCGGTTACGGCCACCTTTACCGGCGATGCCAGCCTGTCGCGTCGCCCGATGCGGCGCATCACCGATCCGCTGGCGCTGTTCGGCGCCCGGATCACCACGCGCGAGGGCGGGCTGCTGCCTGTCACCATTGCCGGCGCGGCGGACCCGGTGCCGCTGCGCTATGCCACGCCGGTCGCCAGCGCACAGATCAAATCGGCGGTGCTGCTGGCCGGGCTGAACGCGCCGGGCCAGACCGTGGTGATCGAGCGCGAGGCGACGCGCGACCATACCGAGCGCATGCTGACGGGCTTTGGCGCAGAGGTCACGACCGAAACCACGCCCGAAGGCCATGTCATCACCCTGACCGGCCGGCCCGAATTGCGCGGCCAGAGCGTGGCGGTGCCGCGTGACCCGTCGTCGGCCGCCTTTGCCGTGGCGGCGGCGCTGATCGTGCCCGGCTCCGAGGTTCGTGTGCCCGGCATCAGCCGCAACCCGACGCGCGACGGCTTTTATGTCACGCTGGCTGATATGGGGGCGAATATGACCTGGCTGAACGACCGGATCGAGGGCGGCGAGCCGGTGGCCGATCTGGTCGTGCGCCATTCGGTGCTGACCGGCGTCAGCGTCCCGCCATCCCGCGCGGCCAGCATGATCGACGAGTTCCCGATCCTGTCGGTGGTTGCGGCGATGGCGCAGGGCGATACGATCATGAACGGCGTGGCGGAATTGCGCGTCAAGGAATCCGACCGTATCGACGCCATGGCGCGCGGCCTGCGCGCCAACGGGGTCAAGGTATCCGAGACGCCTGACAGCATGACCGTCCACGGTGCAGGCCGCATCCCCGGCGGGGGCGCGCCGGTGGCCACCCATCTCGATCACCGCATCGCCATGTCTTTCCTTGTCGCGGGCCTTGGGGCCGAGGCCGAAATCCGTGTCGATGACGGCACGGCGATCGCCACCTCATTCCCCGGTTTCGTGGCTTTGATGCGCGGGCTGGGCGCTGATCTGGGCTGAGGGCCGGGACTGGACCCGGGCCGCGCTTTGCGGCATAGACTGTGCAGGAACCCGAAGGAGCCGCCGATGTGGATCGTTGATCGTATTCTGACCTGGTGGAGGGGGCAGACCCTGAATACCCAGGTCTGGACCGCCCTTTACGGCGAAAAGGTCGGTGAGGACGAGCAGGGCAACATCTATTATCAGTCCGGTGGCGGCAAGCGTCGCTGGGTCATCTATAACGGCGAATCCGAGGCCAGCCGCGTGCCCGTCGAATGGCATGGCTGGCTGCATCACACCTATAAAGAGCCGCCGACCAAAGACCCGCTGCCGCGCCGCCCGTGGGAACTGCCGCATCAGATGAACATGACCGGCACGCCGGGGGCCTATCGCCCGCAATCCTCGCTGACCCGCGCCGAGCCGCAAGCGCGCAGCGATTACGACGCCTGGCAGCCCGAGAAATGACCACAGAAAGCCGGGCCGAGATGATCGCCGGCGCCGTGGTGCTGGCGGTGGCGGCCGGGTTTCTGGCCTGGTCGGCAGGTGCGCGGCTGATGCCGGGCAGCGGCTATGATCTGGTCGCGGCATTCCCCAATGTCGACGGGATCGAAAAGGGCGCCGAGGTCCGGCTGGCCGGCGTGCCGGTGGGCCGTGTTGCCGATATCCGGCTGAACCCCGAAACATATCTGGCCGAGGCCCGCCTGCGGCTGCGCGGCGATCTGGTCCTGCCGTCCGATTCGGCGGCGGTGATCCAGTCCGACGGTCTGCTGGGCGGCGCCTATCTTGAGCTGCAACCGGGCGGCAGCCCGGACAACCTTGCCCCCGGCGACGAGATCGAGGACGTGCAGGGTGCGGTCAGCCTGTTGGCGCTGATGATGAAATTTGTCGATTCCCAGGCGAGTGACGCGGAATGATCCGTCTGATTTCCGCCACTGCCGCGGTTTTGCTGTCGGTGTTGCCCGTCACGGCGCAGGATGGCATCCAGACCAGTCGCGGCACCGGCGCGGTGCTGCGCGGGCTGGACAAGGTCTCCAGCCAGATGACCGACATCGAACTGGCACCGGGCGAGGCGGTCGAATATGGCCGGCTGACGATCCGGCTGGGCGAATGCCGTTACCCTTCGGGTGACCCGGCCTCGGACGCGTTTGCACAGATGGTCATCACCGACCGCAACAGCGGCATCACCCGTTTCGACGGCTGGATGATCGCATCCTCGCCTGCGCTTTCGGCACTGGATGATGCGCGTTACGACGTCTGGGTGTTAAGCTGCAAGACCTGATCCGGCCCCGGAAGGGGCTGCGCACGCAGATCGGCACGGATCACGACCGCCTGTGCCAGCCGGTCGTGATACTCTGCCCGGCTGATTGTCTGCCCGCCAAGCGAGGCCAGATGCGCGCTCGGGTATTGCGTGTCGAACAAGGTAAACCCGCAGGCGGCCAGATGTGCTGACATCCATAAAAGCGCGGCCTTTGACGCGTCGCGCCGCCGCGAGAACATGCTTTCGCCGAAAAACGCCCCGCCGATGGTGACGCCGAATACACCGCCGATCAATGCGTCACCGTCGCGGATCTCCAGCGAATCGGCGTGACCGGCCGCATGCAGTTCCTGATAGAGCGCCACCAGAGGGGCGTTGATCCATGTCTCGTCGCGCGCCGCGCAGCCCGCGATCACCCCGGCGAAATCACCGTTCAGCACCGCGCGCCAGCCCGCATGGCGCAGATGCCGCCGCATCGAGCGCGAGGCATGCACCCCGCCGACCGGAAGGATGCCGCGCTGATGCGGGTCAAACCAATGCAGTTCAGGATCATCCGCCGATTGCGCCATGGGGAAGATGCCATTGGCATATCCCCACAGCATTTGTGCGGCGGAAATCAAGCCGGCGCGTTCTCGGACAGCCAGCGTTCCAGCCAGTGGATCGAATATTTGCCGTTGCGGATATCGGGTTCCTGCAACAGCGCGTGAAACAGCGGTGCCGTCGTGTCCACGCCGTCCACGATCAGTTCTGACAGCGCCCGGGCCAGACGCGCGATGGCCTCGGGCCGGTCGCGGCCATGCACGATCAGCTTGGCGATCAGGCTGTCATAATAAGGCGGGATGACATAGCCGTCATAGATCGCGCTGTCCATCCGCACGCCCAGACCGCCCGGCGCATGAAACTGGGTGATCTTGCCGGGGCTGGGGCTGAAATTCGGCAGCTTTTCGGCGTTGATGCGGACCTCGATGGCGTGGCCGCGGATCGAGAGACTGTCCTGATCCAGTTCCATCGTCTCGCCGGCGGCAACGCGGATCTGTTCGCGCACCAGATCGACGTCAAAGATCGCTTCGGTCACCGGATGCTCGACCTGAAGGCGGGTGTTCATTTCGATGAAATAGAACTCGCCATCCTCATACAGAAACTCGACCGTGCCGGCGCCGATGTAGTTCAGCTTGCTCATCGCATCGGCGCAGATGCGGCCGATGCGGTCGCGCTCTTCGGGGGTGATAGAGGGGCCGGGGGCCTCTTCCAGAACCTTCTGATGGCGGCGTTGCAGCGAGCAGTCGCGTTCGCCCAGATGGACCGCGCGGCCCCGTCCGTCACCAAAGACCTGCACCTCGATATGGCGCGGCTTTTGCAGATATTTCTCGATATAGACTTCGGGGTTGCCAAAGGCGGCCTTGGCCTCGGCGCGGGCGGTGCGGAACGCGACCTCCAGCCCTGCCTCGTCATGGGCGACCTTCATGCCGCGGCCGCCGCCGCCTGCCGTGGCCTTGATGATGACCGGATAGCCGATGCGGCCGGCAACCTCGCGCGCGGCATCGAAATCACCGACCCCGCCGTCCGAGCCGGGGACAACCGGGATCCCCAGCGATTTCGCGGTATCCTTGGCGGTGATCTTGTCGCCCATGATGCGGATATGTTCCGCCTTGGGGCCGATAAAGGTGATGCCGTGATCTTCCAGCATCTGGGCGAAGCCGGCGTTTTCCGACAGAAAACCATAGCCGGGATGGACGGCCTGCGCGCCCGAAATCTCGCATGCGGCGATGATTGCGGCGGGGTTGAGATAGCTTTCCGAGGACGGGTTCGGCCCGATACAGACCGATTCATCGGCCATACGGACATGCATGGCATTGGTGTCGGCTGTCGAATGCACCGCAACCGAGGCGATGCCCATCTCGCGGCAGGCGCGGATCACACGCAGCGCAATCTCGCCGCGGTTGGCGATCAGGATCTTGTCAAACATCCCGGCCTCATTCCACGACCATCAGGGGCGCGCCATATTCCACGGGCGATCCGTCGTCGACGAGGATGCGCTTTACGGTGCCGGATTTGGGCGACGGGATGTGGTTCATGGTCTTCATCGCCTCGACGATCATCAGCGTGTCGCCCTCGCGGACCTGCTGGCCGATGGTGACGAATGGCGCGGTGCCCGGCTCGGGCGAGAGATAGGCCGTGCCGACCATGGGCGAGGTCACCGCACCGGGCAGATCGGCCGGGTCGGTGCTGGTCGCGCCGGGCGTGGCGGTCGGCGTGGCCGGGCCGCCGGCGGGGGCGGGCGCCATGGCTGCGACCGGGGCGGCTGCGGCGGGCACCAGCACCTGACGGCCCTGTTTCGACAGGCTGACGGTCAGGCGGTCATTCTCGCCATATTCGCGCTTGACCGAAAGCTCGGTCAGGTCGCTGCGGTTCAGCAATTCGGCAAGCGACTGGATGAAGGCGACATCGCCTTCGTGGAACTTGCCTGAGTTTGCATCTGCGGTCATGAGAGATCCTCTGCCTTGTGTCTTTCCGCATCTGGCGCGCGGTGTGAATTGCGGGGCTTATACCAAGGAACCGGACCCGAGGGAAAGGGAATTGGATCGCTGCCCCGCCGATCCGGGGTGCCAAAGACCGATTTACATGGCAGAATATGCGGTGAGACCGCCCCCGGACACAAGGATTGGGATGATGCACCGGATCGTGATGCCTGCTGCCCTGTGTGTGATGCTGGCGCCTGTGGCCCTGGCCGACGGGCTGGATTTCCTTGATGAGCGGGTTTTCACGCCGCCCGGCGCCTGTGGCCTGATCGCTTCGCCTGCTGCGGATGTGGATGTGGATGCGGATGGGGCCGGCGGCCATATCCTTTACGGCCGGGATGGTGTGCGCGGATTTCTGGCCACGGATTATCCGGGCATCTGCCGGCTTGGCCGGGTGATTGATGACGGGTTGCCGGGGCGCGGCAACGGCTGGCCGACGGTGATGACGACATTGTCCTGTATCGACGATGTGGCCGTGCCCTCGTTCGACATTCTGGTGCTGGAATATGAGCCGGCGGGCGATCACGGCGCGGCGCGGGTCCATGTCTATCCGCTGGACGGGCGCGAAGAGGCGGCCGGGGGCATTGCCGACACCTATCAGGAATGTGACGGATCTGCGGCTGAATGGCTGGATGGCGCGCCGTGACGGCGTGATCAGCCCCGGGCGGCCTTTTCCTCGATCCCGGACCGGCCCTCGCGCCGCGCAAGCTCATCCGCGACATCGGCCAGAGACAGATCGCGCGCGGCCAGCATGACGGCAAGGTGATAGACCGCATCCGCGGCTTCGGCGACCAGACGGTCGCGGTCGCCGCGCACGGCCTCGATGATCGCCTCGATTGCCTCTTCACCGAATTTCTCGGCGCATTTCTCGGGGCCTTTGGCCAAAAGCTGCGCGGTCCAGCTGGTTGCGTCCGCCGCGCCGCGCCGGGCGGCGATGGTCGCGTCAAGCCGGGCGAATGCATCATGGCTCATGTCAGCCTCACTGGGATGCCGGCTGCGGCCATATGGGCCTTGGCCTCGCCGATGGTGAAAGTGCCGAAATGAAAGATCGAGGCGGCCAGAACGGCGCTGGCATGGCCTTGGGTCACGCCCTGAACCAGATGATCCAGCGTGCCGACCCCGCCCGAGGCGATGACGGGAATATCGACCGCATCGGCGACCGCGCGGGTCAGGGGGATGTTGAACCCCGCCTTTGTCCCGTCACGGTCCATGGATGTCAGCAAGATCTCGCCCGCGCCCTTTGCGGCGACCAGCCGGGCGAACTCGACCGCGTCAATGCCGGTGGGCCGGCGTCCGCCATGGGTAAAAATCTCCCAGCGGGCCGGGGCCACGGTCTTGGCGTCGATGGCGACGACGATGCACTGGCTGCCGAAACGGTCGGCGGCCTCGGCCACGACATCGGGATCGGCCACAGCGGCTGAGTTAAAGGACACCTTGTCGGCCCCCGCCAGCAGCAGCGCGCGCACGTCGCCTGCGCTGCGCACCCCCCCGCCGACGGTCAGCGGCACAAAGCACTGTTCTGCGGTGCGTGTCACCACGTCGAACATCGTCCCGCGGTTTTCATGCGTGGCATGGATGTCGAGAAAGCAGATTTCGTCTGCACCGGCGGCATCATAGGCGCGCGCCGCCTCGACCGGATCACCGGCGTCGATCAGATCGACGAAGTTGACGCCCTTCACGACGCGGCCGTCAGCCACGTCAAGGCAGGGGATAATGCGGGTTTTCAGCATGCGGGACTCCTGCCTCGGGGAACTAGCAGCGGGCAGGAAGGTTGACAACAGGATCAGTACCAAACGGAGACACAGGATGCAGCGTGCAACAGCCATTCTGGCAACTGCGATAATGATGACGGGCCCGGCCATGGCAGACAGCGATATGACCATGATCAGATCCGATGCTGATGTGCCGGCCACGGTTCAGCGTCTGACCGATGCGATCGAGGCGGCCGGTGCCACCGTTCTGGCGCGCATCGACCACGGCGAGGGCGCGCGCGCGGCCGGGATGGATATCGGCGAGTCGCAGCTGGTGATTTTCGGCAATCCCGCCGCCGGGACGCCGGCGATGGTCAGGAACCGCGCGGCCGGGCTGATCCTGCCGCTCAAGGTGCTGGTCTATGAAGAGGCCGATGGCGGCGTCTGGGTCGCCTATGAGGATGTGGCGGACCGGCTGGACGATCTGGACGGGTTGGATGACGACAGCCCCGAGGTCAAACCGCTGGCGGCGGCGCTGCAAAAGCTCGGCCGCGCGGCCGCGGGCCGCTAGGCGGGCGCTGTCAGGGGGTGTGTCGGGGGCGGGGTCTATTGCGGCCCCGCGCGCATGATCAGGGTATGAAACAGCCAGGCGCCCAATGCCCCGAACAGCACCGCCCAGACCATCGCGCCTTGCGAGAATTCAAAAATCGACCACAGAAAGGGCAGGGCGACAATGACCAGCCGCACCCACAGCGGCCGGAGCAGTCGGTGATTGGGATCAAGCAGCATGGCCGGCCTCCTGTCTCCTGTCAGCTTTGCAGCGCGCGCAGCGCGTCATCGAGGTTGATCGCACCATCATAAAGCGCGCGCCCCGAAATCGCACCCGCGATGACGCCCGTGTCGCGCAACGCCAGCAGATCGGCCATCGACGATACCCCGCCCGAGGCAATCACCGGGATGCTGACGGCGCGGCCAAGCGCCTCGGTCGCGGCAATATTGGGACCGGCCATGGCGCCGTCGCGGTCGATATCGGTATAGATGATCGCGGCGACGCCCGCGTCCTCGAAACTGCGGGCAAGATCGGTTGCATCGACATCGGTTTCCTCGGCCCAGCCCTTGGTCGCGACGCGGCCCTTGCGCGCGTCGATGCCAACCGCGACCTGCCCCGGAAAGGATGCCGCCGCCTGACGGACCAGGCCGGGGTTTTCCACCGCCACGGTTCCGAGGATGACACGTGCCAGCCCGCGCGAAAGCCAGCTTTCGATCGTCGCCATGTCGCGGATGCCGCCGCCCAGCTGCGCGGGGATCGAGGTTGCGGCCAGAATCGCCTCGACCGCCGCGGCGTTGACCGGCTGGCCGGCAAAGGCACCGTTCAGATCAACCAGATGCAGCCATTCGGCCCCGGCATCCTGAAAAGCGCGGGCCTGCGCCGCCGGGTCCGTGCCGAAAACCGTCGCGGCCTCCATATCGCCGCGCAGCAGCCGCACACAATTGCCGTCCTTGAGGTCGATGGCGGGATAAAGGATCATGGCATGTCCTGCGGCTGTGGTCGTGGCCCACGCTGTGCCACAGGCCGTTGGCGGGCACAACTGCGTCGGGTCAGCGCAGGCGCGACCCGACGTCATGCTTGCCTGAATCGCGGCCTGATCCTCATCATCGGGACAAGGTTGCAAGGGAGGAACCAGCCTGTGAGGAAATTCGCATTCATCGCCGTATTCGGCCTGATGGCCGGTGCGGCATCCGCCGATCCGATTGAAGGTCTGTGGCAGACCCAGCCCGACGAGGGCGCATTCGCCCATGTTCAGGTCGGTCCCTGCGGCGAGGGGTATTGCGGCACGATCACCCGCACCTTCAAGGACAAGACCGAATTCAAATCACCCAATATCGGCAAGCAGATCGTCATCGGCATGGTTGCGCAGGGTGGCGGCGCCTATAAGGGCCGCGTGCTGCGCCCGGCCGATGGCAAGATCTATAACGGCAAGGCGCAGGTCAGCGGCAATGCGATGAGCCTGTCGGGCTGTGTCGCCGGCGGGCTGATCTGCAAAAGCCAGAACTGGGTCAAGCTGAAGTAATCGCGGCAATGGCCGGAAGGGCGGTCGCGGCCGCCCCTCCCCCTCTTCAGATCTGCCAGCGCAGAAAGTTCGCGATGATGCGCAGGCCGACGGCCTGTGATTTTTCGGGGTGGAACTGGCAGCCCACGATATTGTCGCGGCCGATGATGGCGGTGACCGCACCGCCATAGGCGACATGGGCCAGCATATGCGCCGGGTCGCTGACGCGGAACTGCCAGCTATGAACGAAATAGGCGTGGTCACCCGTCGATATCCCGTCCAGAACCGGATGGCGGTGCCCGATGATCAGATCGTTCCAGCCCATATGGGGCACTTTCAGCCCGCCGTCGGGGCGGATGGCCACGATCTCGCCGCCGATCCAGCCGAGGCCGGGGGTCTCGCGGTATTCGTGACCCCGGTCGGCCAGCATCTGCATGCCCACACAGATCCCCATGAACGGCACCGCACGGGTTTCGACCGCCTCGCGCAGGGCCTCGACCATGCCCGGCACGGCATCAAGCGCCGCGCGGCAGGCAGGAAAGGCGCCATCACCCGGCAGCACGATGCGGTCGGCACGGCGCACGACCTCGGGGTCCGAGGTTACGGCGATCTCGGCCCCCGCTTCGCGCCCGGCAAGCGCCAGCGCCTTTTCCGCCGAATGCAGGTTGCCGCTGTCGTAATCGACAAGCGCCACCCGCATTACAGCGCCCCTTTGGTCGAGGGCAGGCCATCGGAACGCGGATCAGGCTCGACCGCCTCGCGCAGGGCGCGCGCGACGGCCTTGAACGCCGCCTCGGCGATGTGATGCGAGTTCAGCCCATGCAGCCGGTCGACATGCAAGGTGATCCCGCCGTGGGTGGACAGCGCCTGAAAGAACTCGCGCACCAGCTCGGTATCGAATGTGCCGATCTTGGCGGTCGGGAAATCGACATTCCACACCAGCCAGGGCCGCCCCGACAGATCAAGTGCCGCGCGGATCTGCGCATCGTCCATCGCCAGATGAAAGCTGCCATAGCGCCGGATGCCGCGTTTGTCGCCAAGCGCCTGCGCCAGTGCCTGACCGAGCGCGATACCGCAATCCTCGACGGTGTGATGGTCGTCGATATGGGTGTCGCCCTGTGCCCGCAGGGTGATGTCGATCAGCGAATGCCGCGACAGCTGATCCAGCATGTGATCGAAAAATCCGACCCCTGTCTGATTGTCATAGATCCCGTGGCCGTCAAGGTTCAGCGTCACCTCGATCTCGGTCTCGGCGGTCTTGCGGGTAATGGCAGCCTTGCGCATCCATGCGCTCCTTTCCGGGGGACTTCACGGGCTTATAGCCCGTTAGCCTGCGCTGCCCAATCCCCCGACAGGGGGTAGGGCGGGCGGCGGGGTGGCCAATCTCGCGCGATTGTGACATAAGCGCCACCCTCAATCATCAACGACGGATGACACGCAACCCGAAAGGATAATGATGTCAGATGCAACAAGGCCGCAGCCGGGCGAAATGCCGGGTGCTGAGCGGCCCGGCGGCGGTATGCCGCAGACAGACGCCACCGCGGCCGGGGATGCCGCTGAAACCGAAGCGATCCCCGCCCCCGAGGGCGCCACCGCAATCATCGAGACCGATTACGAAATCGGCCAGCACAATATCAGCCATGCCGTGACGTTGGAATTTGACGTCCACAAGCCGGTATTTCTGATCTCGTCGCTGACGATCATCCTCTTTACCACCGCGACGCTGATGTTCCAAAGCGAGCTGGAGCCGGCCTTTACCGGGCTGCGGGACTTTCTGACCGCGCGGCTCGACTGGTTCTTTCTCAGTGCCGGCAATATCTTTGTGCTGATCTGCCTTGGTCTGGCGCTGTCGCCTCTGGGCGGGGTGCGGATCGGCGGGCCAGAGGCCACCCCGGATTACAGCCTTGCCTCGTGGTTCTCGATGCTTTTTGCGGCGGGTATGGGGATCGGGCTGGTCTTTTATGGCGTGTCAGAACCGCTCGGCCATTTCGGCGCGGCCATGGATGGCACCGTCATCGAGGCCGGCGCGCGCACGGACTGGGCACCGCTGAACGGTGCGGCCGGCGACCCCGAGGCGGCGCGGCGCCTTGCCATGGCGGCGACGCTTTATCACTGGGCGCTGCACCCCTGGGCCATGTATGCCATCGTCGCGCTGGCGCTGGCGATCTTTGTCTATAACAAGGGTCTGCCGATGACGATGCGTTCGATCTTTTACCCGATATTGGGTGAACGCATCTGGGGCTGGCCGGGCCATATGATCGACATCCTTGCGATTCTGGCGACGATATTCGGCCTTGCGACCTCGCTCGGTTTTGGGGCGGAACAGGCGGCGGCGGGGCTGAGCTTTCTTTTCGGCACCGAAAACGGGATGACCAGCCGCATCGTGCTGATCGCCGTCATCACCGCGATTGCCACGCTTTCGGTCGTTGCCGGCGTTGACAAGGGCGTCAGGCGCCTGTCCGAGCTGAACATGATACTGGCCTGCCTGCTGATGGTCTTTGTCATTCTGGCCGGGCCGACGCTGGCGATCCTGACCGGCGTGTGGAAAAATACCGCCGCCTATCTCGGCGAACTGATCCCGCTGTCGATGCCGTTCGGGCGCAGTGACGACAATTACCGTCAGGGCTGGACGGCCTTTTACTGGGCATGGTGGATCTCGTGGTCGCCCTTTGTCGGGATGTTCATCGCGCGTGTCTCGCGCGGGCGGACGGTGCGGCAATTCATCCTCAGCGTCGTGTTTCTGCCCTCGGCGGTGGTGCTGCTGTGGTTCACCGCCTTTGGCGGCACCGCGATCACGCAGGTCACGGGCGGGTTCACCGGGGCGCTGGATGCGGCGCTGGAACTCAGGCTGTTCCAGATGCTGACCCAGTTGCCGCTGGTTCAGATCACCTCATTCGTGGGGATCGTTCTGGTGGCGGTGTTCTTTATCACCTCGGCCGATTCGGGGTCGCTGGTGATGGACACGATTGCCGCCGGGGGCAAGCTGAACGCGCCGACACCGCAGCGGGTGTTCTGGGCCTCGTTCTCGGGGCTGCTGGCCATTGCGCTGCTTCTTGGCGGCGGGCTTGCGGCGTTGCAGGCGATGGCCGTCTCGACCGGCTTTCCCTTTACGCTGGTCCTGCTGGCGGCAAGCTGGGCGCTGATTGCCGGACTGATGGCTGAAAAGCGCGAACTGAACTGAGCCGCTTATCGGCAGAGTAACGCCGGACGGGCAGGGAAATCCCCTGCCCGTTCTTGTCTTTCGGTGCGCGTGTTGTAAGAACGATAACCATGCCCTCTTGTCAGGATTGCCCATGAACAGTTTTGCGGACAGCGAAAAGCGCCTTGTCGCGGCGCTTGCCCGCATTGATCAGGCGCTCGACCAGCGTGTGACCGGCCATGGCCATGCGGATGAGGAGGGCGCGCGGCTGGTCGCCGAGAATGCGGACTTGCGCCGCGAACTGGAGACCGCGGCGCAGGAGGTCGCCCGCCTCGGCGCAGAGAATGAGGCGCTGCGCAGCAGATCCGACAGCAGCGGCACGCCCGATGCGAGCGCCGCGCTGCAAGCCGAGCTTGAGGCATTGCGCGCGGCCCGCGCGGCCGAGATCGCCGCGCTTGATGACATCATGTCCGGGCTGGAGGCGCTGATCGCGCGTGCGCCGCGTGTCTCGGATGCGCCCTATGCCGAAGATGTCGCGCCGGCGCCGGGTGATGTGTTGTCCTTCGACAAGAACGGGGGCTGAAATGGACGTTACCTTTACCATTGGCCACAAGGAATACACGCTTCAGGCCCAGGACGGCGAAGAGCGCGTGCTGCGCCGCGCCGCTGCGCTGTTGAATGATGAGGCGGTCAAGATTCTTGAACAGGCCGGCCGCCTGACCGAGCCGCGCCTGCTGCTGCTGGCCGGGCTGATGCTGGCCGATCGCTGCAACCTGACCGAGGACCGTGCGCTTGCCGCTGAACGCGAGGCGGCGCGCATGCGCTCTGCCGCGCAGGGTGCGGTGACGGCCGAGCTGCTTGACGGGCTGGCCGAGCTGGCGGCACGGGCCGAGGCGCTGGCAGGCAAGGCCGAGGAACAGGTTCAGGGCTGATCCCCTGTCCCCTGCGTCGCGGTTGTTTGCCAGAATCAGGCCGCAGGCCCCCGCCGCGCTCTATATGGATGCCGGGGCTATTCCGCCGCTGTGGGCGTCGCCGTTTCCGAGCCGGGCTTCATCTGAAAGCCGCGTTCCAGCTGATCGAAAGGCGCGACCGGATAATCGCCCGAGAAACAGGCATCGCAATATTGCGGGCAGGCGTCGTTGCGCCCCGCCGCCGCGCCCGCCGCGCGATAAAGCCCGTTCAGCGAGACAAAGGACAGGCTGTCAACGCCGATCCACTGGCGCATCTCTTCGGGTGACATCTGGGCCGCCAGCAGCTTGTCGCGGTCGGGCGTATCGACACCATAGAAACACGGCCATGCCGTGGGCGGGCTGGCAATGCGGAAATGGACCTCGCGCGCGCCGGCATCAAGGATCATGTCCTTGATCTTGCGGCTTGTCGTGCCGCGCACCACGGAATCGTCCACCAGCACCACCCGTTTGCCCGCGATCAGCGAGCGGTTGACGTTCAGCTTCAGCCGCACGCCCATATTGCGGATCTGGTCGGTCGGTTCGATGAAGGTGCGGCCCATATACTGGTTGCGGATGATCCCCATCCCGTAGGGGATACCCGATTCCTGTGCATAGCCGATCGCGGCGGGCGTGCCCGAATCGGGCACCGGACAGACCAGATCGGCCTCGACCGGGGCCTCGCGCGCCAGTTCCACGCCGATCTGGCGGCGGGTTTCATAGACCGAGCGCCCGCCGATGATCGAATCGGGGCGCGAGAAATAGACATGTTCAAAAATGCAAAAACGCGGCGGCACCGGCTGGAACGGGCGCGAGCTTTCGATCCGGCCCTTGGAGATGACGACCATTTCGCCCGGCTCGACCTCGCGCAGGAATTCGGCGCCGATGATATCCAGCCCGCAGGTCTCGGATGACAGAACGAAACCGTCATCGGCCAGCTTGCCGATAACCAGCGGGCGCACGCCCAGCGGATCACGCACGCCGATCAGCTTGGTGCGGGTCATGGCGATGACCGAAAACGCGCCTTCGATCCGGCGCAGCGCGTCCTTCATCCGTTCGGGGATATTGCGCTGAATGGACCGCGCCATCAGGTGGATGATGCATTCCGAATCGCTGCCCGACTGAAAGATCGAACCGCGTTCGATCAGCTCGCGCCGCAATGCGCTGGCGTTGGTGATATTGCCGTTATGGGCGATGGCACAGCCGCCCATGCTGAACTCGCCGAAAAAGGGCTGGACGTCGCGGATATGGGCGGCCTTCGATCCGGCGGTGGAATAGCGCACATGCCCGATGGCCAGGGGGCCGGGCAGCGTCTCCATCAGGCTTTGCTTGGTAAAATTGTCGCGGACATAGCCGAAACGATGGGCGCTGTT
>JAUNTL010000041.1 GCA_030538705.1 Paracoccus sp. (in: a-proteobacteria)
TGGCTGCCGGAAAAGGTGCCGCTGTCCAATGACATCCAAAGCTGGTCACAGCTGACGCCGCAGGAACAGACGCTGACCATCCGCGTGTTCACCGGGCTGACGCTGCTGGATACGATCCAGAACACCGTCGGCGCGCCCTCGCTTCTGCCCGATGCGCTGACGCCCCATGAAGAGGCCGTGCTGACCAATATCGCCTTTATGGAGGCAGTCCACGCGCGCAGCTATTCATCCGTCTTTTCAACGCTCTGCCAGACAACCGAGGTCGACGAGGCGTTCCGCTGGTCGTCCGAGAACGAACAGCTACAGGCCAAATCGCGGCTGATCATTGACGAATATGACGCCGCCAGCCACCCGCTGAAGAAAAAGGTCGCCTCGGTCTTTCTGGAAAGCTTTCTGTTCTATTCGGGCTTCTATCTGCCGATGCACTGGTCAAGCCGCGCGCGCCTGACCAACACCGCCGACCTGATCCGCCTGATCATCCGTGACGAGGCGATCCACGGCTATTATATCGGCTATAAATTCCAGCGCGCGCTGGAGCGTGCGACCGAGGCCGAGCGGACAGAGCTGAAGGATTTCGCCTTTGCCCTGCTGTTCGATCTCTATGAGATCGAGACCAAATATACCGAGACGCTGTATGATCCCGTCAACCTGACCGAGGACGTCAAGCATTTCCTGCATTACAACGCCAACAAGGCCCTGCAAAATCTGGGCTATGAGGCGCTGTTCCCGGCCGAGACCACCAAGGTTTCCCCGGCGATCATGGCCGCGCTGTCGCCCAATTCGGACGAGAATCACGACTTCTTTTCGGGTTCGGGTGCCAGCTATGTCATCGGCAAGGCCGTCGCGACCGAGGATACCGACTGGGATTTCTGATCCCCTGCACCTGCTTCAGGGCTGCGCCGGGGCGCAGCCTTTTTCCGCCCGGACCCGCCGCTGGTCAGCAGGCACTCGCATCCCCCAGGTCACAAGCCCGGTCGAAAAGCGTGTCGGCACTCTGCCCGGCCCCCGGCGCAACCTCTCCGTCAAGCACCATCAGCCCGAGATTGCGGCAGGCAGCAGCGCTGCCGCCATCGCAGCCGCGCTGATAGTATTTCGCCGCCGCACCGATGTCCTGCGCGACACCGGTGCCGGTAAAATAGAGATAGCCCAGATTGGCGCAGGCCCGGAAATAACCGCCGTCACAGCCCCGTCTCACCAGCCCGACGGCACGCTGCACATCTCCGTCCGGGGTCAGCCCGCTGATGATCATCATCCCCTCGTCACTGCATGAGATCAGGTTTCCATGCTGACAGCCGGTCCGCGAAAACGTCGCCAGCAACGCCTGATCCTGCGCCGCCTGCGCCAGTTGCGCGCCGCGCAGGCAGGCGTCCTGATCACCTGTGGCGCAGGGCGCCACATAATCGAACGCGCTTTCAGCAAAGGCAGGCGCCGCCAGCAGGGTCACGGCGATCACGCGAATAAAACAGCGCATCTGATACTCCTTTTTCCGGTCAGGCGGCGCGGCGCGCCTAGACACAGTATCACAAAGGCCGGCGCAAGACGGAATGCCTGACCTGATGCGCCTGCCGGACGCGGAACGCAGGCGGAAAAGTTCAGCCGGGTTTTCGCGGCGGTTCCATGCGCAGCTGCGATTTTCCGGGCCTCGACCCGGCGCGGCCATGAACCCCTCGCCGCGCGTGAAGCGGCAAGGCACTGGCGGATCAGGATTTTTCTGGTGTTTTTCCCGGCCCTCTCACCGATGCTCACTTTGGCGTGGTTGCGGCGGTGTCACGACGGCGGGCACAGCGGCCGCCGGGGGCTTACCCCGGACCGCGCCGGGGCCTACCTTCATCTCATCAAGCGAACTCATCAGGAGATTCAAAATGAAGAAATTCGCCATGACCACCGTCGCCGCCTCTGTCATTGCCGGCTCGGCCCTTGCCGGCGGCTATGTTGAGCCGGTCGCGGCCCCGGTTACCGTGACCCCGATCGTGGCCCCGGCTTCCCCCTCGGACTGGAGCGGCTTTTACGCCGGTCTGCAATACGGCAAGGGTTCGGGCGATCTGTCCCTGAATAATGAGACCGAAAGCTCGGACTTCAAGGCTTATGGTCTGCATGCCGGTTATATGCATGACTTCGGCAACTTCGTCCTTGGTGGCGAGCTGGATTACAACAAGCTCGATATCGACAATGTCGATGACAAGGGCGACATGACCCGCCTGCGCGCACGCGCCGGTTACGATCTGGGCCGTGTGCTGCCTTATGTGACGCTGGGTGCTGCCCGCATCTCGGCCGATGTCTCTGGCTATGATATCAAGGAAACTGCCGTGACCTACGGTATCGGCGCCGATTTCAAGGTGACCGAGCGTTTCGTGGTCGGTGCTGAATACAGCAAGCAGGATTTCAGCGACGTGGCCGACACCAACGGTCTGGACCTCGACAGCGACATGGTTCAGCTGCGCGCCTCGTTCCGGTTCTGATCCCGGATCAGCAAAAAGAAAAGGCGGCCCCCCGGGGCCGCCTTTTTTCGTGTCAGCGGGTGAATTTCTTGTGCTTCACGCGCTTTGGTTCGACCGCATCGGGACCAAGGCGGCGGATCTTGTCGGCCTCGTAATCCTCGAAGTTGCCTTCGAACCATTCGACATGTGCGTCGCCCTCGAATGCCAGAATATGTGTGCAAAGCCGGTCAAGAAAGAAACGGTCGTGGCTGATGATGACCGCGCAGCCGGCGAAATCTTCCAGCGCGGCCTCCAGCGCTTGCAGGGTTTCCACGTCCAGATCGTTTGTCGGTTCGTCCAGCAGCAGGACGTTCCCGCCCGATTTCAGCAGCTTGGCCATATGGACGCGGTTACGCTCGCCCCCCGACAGCAGACCGACCTTTTTCTGCTGATCGCCGCCCTTGAAGTTGAAGGCCGAGGCATAGGCGCGGCTGTTCATCTGCACATCACCCAGCTCGATCTGCTCGGCCCCGCCAGAGATTTCCTCCCACACGGTCTTGCCGGCATCCAGCGCATCGCGGGACTGATCGACATAGGACAGCTTTACCGTGTCGCCATAGGTGATCTCACCGCTATCGGGCTGTTCCTGCCCGGTCAGCATGCGAAACAGCGTTGATTTGCCCGCGCCGTTCGGCCCGATCACACCAACGATGCCGCCCGGCGGCAGGGAAAAGGTCAGATCCTCGATCAGCAGCTTGTCGCCCATGGCCTTTTTCAGGCCCTCGACCTCGATCACCTTGCCGCCAAGGCGTTCGCCATTGGGAATGATGATCTGGGCCGCGCCCAGCTTTTCACGCTCGGACTTGCCGGCCAGTTCGTTATAGGCGTTGATCCGCGCCTTTTGCTTGGCCTGCCGGGCCTTGGCGCCGGCCCTGATCCATTCCAGTTCGCGGTCAAGCTGCTTTTGCCGCGCCTTGTCCTCGCGGGCCTCTTGCGACAGCCGTTTGGATTTCTGCTCGAGCCATGCGGAATAGTTCCCCTCATAGGGAATGCCCCGGCCGCGGTCGAGTTCGAGGATCCAGCCCGTGATATCGTCAAGGAAATAGCGGTCATGCGTGACCACCAGAATCGTGCCGGGATATTCGATCAGGTGCTTTTGCAGCCAGGCGATGGTTTCGGCGTCCAGATGGTTCGTCGGTTCGTCCAGCAGCAGCATCTCGGGCGCCTCAAGCAGCAGCTTGCACAGCGCCACGCGGCGGCGCTCGCCGCCAGAAAGCGTTTCGACATCGGCGTCATCGGGCGGGCAGCGCAGGGCCTCCATCGCGACATCGACCTGACTGTCGAGATCCCACAGGTTTTCGGCGTCGATCTCATCCTGAAGGCGGGCCATTTCCTCGGCCGTCTCGTCGGAATAGTTCATCGCCAGTTCGTTATAACGGTCCAGCTTGGCCTGTTTGGCCTTGACCCCTTCCATCACGTTGCCGCGCACATTCAGCTGCGGGTCAAGCTGCGGTTCCTGCGGCAGATAGCCCACGCGCGCGCCCTTGGCGGCCCATGCCTCGCCGGTGAAATCCTTGTCCATCCCGGCCATGATCTTGAGAAGCGTGGATTTCCCCGCGCCGTTGACGCCCACCACGCCGATCTTGACGCCGGGCAGAAAGTTCAGGCGGATATTCTCAAAGACCTTTTTGCCACCGCCATAGGTCTTGGACACGCCGTCCATGTGATAGACGAATTCATAGGCTGCCATCGGGCGCTCCTGTCGCATTGGTTTGCCCGGTATCTAGGCGATCGCGCGACGAAATAGAAGCGTTACGGCCCGCAGATGGTCACCGGGGGGTCGATCCGCTGTTCTTCAAGGTTGTTTCCGCCGCCGATACGGTCGATCACGGCATAGATGCCGGTTCCGTCCAGCGGGCACAGCACAGCGTGCCAGACGCCCCGGTGCAGGTTCACACCCTGACCGGCCCGCGCGATAAAGGCAAGCGGCGCGCCCGGACGGCCGGCATCATCGGGGGCAACCACCACCAGAAAGCGGCTGGCCGACATCGGGATGAACGCCTGCGATCCCAGCGGGTGGCGTTCCAGCAGGTCCAGCCGGTGGGGCAAAGAGCAAAGCCGCGCATGAAACAGGCTGATCCCGGCGCGCCCGCCACCGAAATCCATGGCCGCGCGGTCGTGAAAGCGCCCGCAAAGCCCCTGATTGATGATCTGATCCGGCTGGCCCGAGATCTCCAGCACATCACCAAAGGGCGCAAAGGCCTGCGCGCTCAGCGGCAGCGCGGTGACGACCGGCCCGCTCATGGCAGGATCGCGGCCAGACGCAGCGCGGCGATGCGCTCGACCTGGCGGGCGGCCTCGGCGCGCTCGGTCCCGCTGTCATGGGTCAGCCGCTCACGGAAGGCGGCAAGGATGCCTGCCTTGTCGTGATCGCGCACGGCAATGATAAAGGGGATGGCATGGCGTTGGGTATAGGCGGCATTCAGGCGCGTGAACTCGGCGCGCTCGTCATCGGTCAGCGCATCCAGCCCGGCGCTTGCCTGTTCCAGGCTTGATTCCGCGGTCAGGCGGCGGGCCTGCGCCAGCTTGCCGGCAAGATCGGGATGGGCACGCAGCACAGCCAGCCGTTCGTCATCGCTGGCGCTGCGAAACACGCGTGCGAGCGCGTTATGCAGCCCCGCCGCGCTGTCATGGGCCGGGCCGAGTTCCAGATCAAAGGCGCGTTCCGCGATCCAGGGGGAATGCTCGAATATCCCGCCAAAGGCCGCGACAAAACCGGCACGGTCCATCTGGCTGGGCCGCGCAGAGGGGGCAGGGGGCGGATGGATCGCGGCCCAATGGCGCGCAATGTCGATGCGGCGCGGCGTCCAGACGCCGGGGAAGCCCTGAATATGATCAATGAACCGCCGCAGCCCCGCGATCTTGCCCGGCCGCCCGATCAGCCGGCAATGCAGCCCGATGGACAGCATCTTGGGCGCGCCGGTCTGGCCCTCGGCATACAGCTCGTCAAAGGCGTCACGCAGATAGGTAAAGAACTGTGCGCCGGTGATATATCCCGGCGAGGTCGCAAAGCGCATGTCATTGGCTTCCAGCGTATAGGGTATCATCAGCTGATCCCGCCCGCCGATATGCCGCCAATAGGGCAGGTCATCGTCATAGACATCCGAGATATAGGCGAATTGCCCGGTTTCGGCCGCCAGCCGCACGGTATTGGTGCTGCAACGCCCGGTATACCAGCCCTCGGGCGGGGTGCCGGTGACCTCGGTGTGCAGGCGGATCGCCTCGGCGATGGCGGCGCGTTCTTCCTTCTCGGGCATGTCCTTGTGTTCGACCCATTTCAAGCCATGGCTGGCGATTTCCCAGCCCGCCGCCTGCATTGCGGCCACCTGCTCGGGGCTGCGCGCCAATGCGGTCGCGACGCCGTAGACCGTGACCGGGATGGCAGCAGTGGTAAACAGGCGGTGCAGGCGCCAGAATCCGGCGCGGGCACCGTATTCATAGACCGATTCCATGTTCCAGTGCCGCTGGCCGGGCCATGGCGCGGCACCGGCGATATCGGACAAAAACGCCTCGGATGCGGCATCACCATGCGGGATCGCATTCTCGCCGCCCTCTTCGTAATTCAGCACGAACTGCACCGCGATCCGCGCGCCGCCCGGCCATTGCGGATCGGGCGGGCTGGCGCCATATCCGCGCATATCCCGGTCATAGCGTATCATCACGGTGCCCCTGTCTGCCTGCTTGCCCAGCTTAGCGTTGCTTTTGCCGGCGCGGAATGCGCAAATCACAAAAGCATCCGGGGGAGATCAGCAATGGCGGGCTATCTGACGACACATGTTCTGGATACCGCGCGCGGCTGCCCGGCGGCCGGGCTGCGCATTGATCTGTTCCGCATAACCGCAGATACGCGCCAGCCCCTGCGCAGCCTGACCACCAATGCCGACGGCCGCACCGATACCGCGATCCTGCCGGGGGACGAGTTTGCGCCGGGCGAGTATGAGCTGGTCTTTCACGCCGGCGACTATCTGGGCCGGCGTGATTTTCTGGACCGGATCCCGATCCGTTTTCACATGACCGGGGACAGCCATTACCATGTGCCCCTGCTGCTGTCGCCCTTTGGCTATTCGACCTATCGCGGCAGCTGAAAACGCCGCGCCCGGTTCAGGGGCGCGGCGCGATGGTTTCGCATTCAGCTCTGGTCTCAGGCGCCGTGCTGCGCCTTGAACCTCAGCCGATAGGCATGCAGCAGCGGCTCGGTATAGCCCGAGGGCTGCACCGCCCCCTTGACCGCCAGATCGCGCGCCGCCTGATAGGCCAGCGACTGCGTTCCGTCACCCATCGGCAGATAGTTCGGATCACCCTCGTTCTGGCGGTCGACGATCGCCGCGGCCTTCAGAAAGGCGCGGTCCAGACGGGCCTCGTCGATGACGCCATGCATCAGCCAGTTGGCCAGCATCTGCGCGCTGATCCGGCAGGTCGCGCGGTCCTCCATCTGGCCGACATCCTCGATATCGGGCACCTTGGAGCAGCCGATCCCCTGATCCACCCAACGCACGACATAGCCAAGAATACCCTGCGCATTGTTCAGGATCTCGGCGTCGATTTCCTCTTCGGAATAGAGGTTCGACGGCGCCAGCGGGATCTGAAGCAGCTCGTCCAGCGTCCGGCGCGGGGCCTGTTTCAGGATCTCGTCCTGACGCGCCTTCACATTGACCTGATGGTAATGCGTGGCATGCAGCACCGCCGCCGTGGGCGAGGGCACCCAGGCGCAATTCGCCCCTGCTTTGGGGTGACCGATCTTGGCCTCCAGCATGGCGGCCATGCGGTCGGGCATCGCCCACATGCCCTTGCCGATCTGGCCCTTGCCCTGAAACCCGCAGGCAAGCGCGATATCGACGTTGCGATCCTCATAGGCCGACAGCCAGATCTCGTTTTTCATCTGCGCCTTGCGCCGCATGACGCCGGCCTGCATCGAGGTATGGATCTCGTCACCCGTGCGGTCGAGAAAGCCGGTATTGACAAAGGCGACGCGGTGGCGCGCGGCGCGGATGCATTCCGCAAGATTGGCCGAGGTCCGCCGCTCTTCGTCCATGATCCCCAGCTTGACGGTATAGCGCGGCAGGCCAAGCACATCCTCGACCGCGGCGAACAGATCATCCGCCAGCGCGACCTCTTCGGGGCCATGCATCTTTGGCTTGACGATATAGACCGAGGCATCGGCGTTACGCCGCGCGCCGTTCAGGTCGTGCATCGCCGCCGCCGTGGTGAAAAGCGCATCCATGATGCCTTCGGGGATTTCCTTGTCCCCGTCGGTCAGAATGGCGGGGTTGGTCATCAGATGGCCGACATTGCGCACGAACATCAGCGCGCGGCCCTTGAGGCCGGCCTCGCTGCCATCGGCGGCGGTAAAGGCGATATCGCCGGCCAGCCGCCGGGTCATCGGCTTGCCGCCCTTTTGGAACGTATCCTCAAGCGTGCCCTGCATCAGCCCCAGCCAGTTGCCATAGGCGACAACCTTGTCGGCGGCATCAACGGCGGCGATGCTGTCCTCGCAATCCATGATCGCGGTCAGCGCCGCCTCAAGCCGGACATCCGAGACGCCGGCGCGGTCGGTCTTGCCGATCTGGTGGTCGCGGTCGATGTCGATAATGACATGCAGCCCGTTATGAACCAGCACGATGCCCTCGGGCGCATCCGCCGCGCCGATATGACCGAGGAATGCCGCCGGATCAGCCAGAGATGCCTCGCCCGCATCGGTCGCGGCGACCAGACGGCCATCGCGCACCGAATAGCCCGTGACATCGCGGTGCGAGGCGCCGTCCAGCGCCGCCGCCTGATCCAGAAAATCACGCGCCCATGCGATCACCTGCGCCCCGCGCGCGGCGTCGTAACCGCCGCCGCCGGGCGGGCTGCCAAGCGCATCCGACCCGTAAAGCGCATCATAAAGGCTGCCCCAGCGGGCATTCGCCGCGTTCAGCGCAAATCGCGCGTTCATGACCGGCACGACAAGCTGCGGGCCGCAGACATCGGCGATTTCGGGATCGGTGTTGGCGGTCTCGATACGGAAATCGGGGCCTTCGGGCACCAGATAGCCGATCTGCTCCAGAAAGGCGCGATAGGCGGCGGGATCGAACTCACTCTGGCGATGGGCCACGTGCCAGCGGTCGAGGGCGGTCTGCAACGCGTCGCGGCGGGCCAGTGCGGCCTCGTTGCGCGGCCCGAATTGCGCGACCAGCCCGGACAGCCCCGACCAAAAGTCATCCGCACTGATATCAAGCCCCGGCAGCAGCTTTTTCTCGGTGAACTCGACCAGTTCGGGGGCGACCTTCAGGCCGGATTTCTGCACATAGTCCATTCTCAACTCTCCTCGCAGCGCGGACGGGGTGCGCCCCGGCAGATGGCCGGGGGCTTATGCATGAACTGTCAGGAAGTTCCGCTTTGGGCAAGCCCTGCCGCAGCCGCTCTGCTCAGCCCGGCAGTTTCATATGCCGGTTGACGTCCTTGTATAGCAGATAGCGGAACGGTTCCGGCCCGCCGGCATAACAGGCCTGCGGGCAAAAGGCGCGCAGCCACATGAAATCGCCGGCCTCGACCTCGACCCAGTCCTGATTAAGCCGGTAGACCGCCTTGCCCTGCAAGACATAAAGCCCGTGTTCCATGACATGGGTCTCGGCAAAGGGGATCACGGCGCCGGGTTGCAGGGTGACGATGGTCACATGCATGTCATGGCGCAGATCCGCGGGGTCCATGAATCGCGTCGTCGCCCATGCGCCCCCGGTATCGGGCATGGGGGCGGGCGCTACCTCATCCTCGCCCGAGATGATGGGATCGGGCGCGCCCAGCCCCTCAACCGCCTGATATCGTTTGCGTATCCAGTGAAAGCGCACGGGCGCCGCGGCGTGATTATGCAGCGCCCATTGCGTCCCGGCGGGGATATAGGCAAATCCGCCCGGCCCCAGATCGTGATCCCGCCCGGCAATGGTCAGCCGCAGCGCACCCTCGACGACGAATATCGCCGATTGCGCCGCCGGATCGGTATCGGGCCGGTCAGAGCCGCCACCGGGCAGCACCTCGGCGATATATTGTGAAAATGTCTCGGCAAAACCTGACATCGGGCGGGCGATGATCCAGAACCGCGCACCCTCCCAGAACGGCAGGAACGAGGTCACGATGTCGGAAAACGTGCCCTTGGGGATGACCGCGTAGGCGGTGGTGAACATCGCCCGGTCGGTCAGCAGCTGGGTCTGCGGCGGCAGGCCGCCGGTCGGTGCGTAATATTGATGCCGGGTCATGCCGGTTCCTTTGCTGCTGTCGCGCGCCGTCAGAGCGGCCCGCGCGGGTTTGGCCGGGGATCTTGCGCCCCCTTCTTCATCGGATGGCCGGCGATATAGGTCTGCGCGACGGCGCGGTCGTCACCCATGATTTGCAGGATAAACAACTCTTCGGCCAGATCGCGGATACGCTCGGCCCGCAGCGCCATCGCAGGCGTCGCCGCGACGTCCAGCACGACCAGATCGGCATCCATTCCCGCCGCGATCCGCCCGATGCGCCCGTCGAGGCCAAGCGCCACCGCATTGCCCAGTGTCGCCCGGTAAAACGCCGCCAGCGGATGCAGGTTCTGCCCACGCATCTGCAAGACCTTATAGCCCTCGGCCAGGGTGGTCAGCATCGACCAGCTTGTGCCGCCACCGATATCGGTCGCGATCCCCGTCACCACGCCGGCCGCATGCAGGCCGCCGGCATCGAACAGCCCCGATCCCAGAAACAGGTTCGAACTCGGGCAAAAGATCGCCCGCGTGCCGGTTTCAGCCATCCGGGCGATCTCGCGCGGTGACAGGTGGATCGCATGACCCATAAGGCTGCGCGGACCCAGCAGGCCATGGCGGTCATAGACATCCAGATAGTCGCGCGCCTGCGGATAAAGCCTCAGCACCGTTTCGATCTCGGCAAGGTTTTCAGACAGATGCGTCTGAACGGTCAGCTCGGGAAATTCGGCCGCCAGCGCGCCGGCCGCCTGCAACTGTGCCGGGGTCGAGGTAATGGCAAAGCGCGGCGTGATCGCATAGCGCAGGCGGCCGCGCCCCTGCCAGCGGGCAATCAGCGCGCGGCTGTCGTCATAAGATGTCCGGGCCGTGTCATGAACCGCCGCAATGGCGCCGCGATCCATCATCACCTTGCCAGCCGTGATCGCCATGCCGCGCACCTCGGCCGCGGTGAACAGCGCGTCGACGCTGCCGGGATGGCTGGTGCAAAAGGCACAGGCCGCAGTCGTGCCATGGGCAATCAGCAGATCCAGAAACGCATCCGCGATCCGCGCCGCATGGGGGGCATCGGCAAAGCGGGCTTCTTCGGGAAAGGTATAATCGCGCAGCCAGTCCAGAAGCTGCGCGCCCCAGCTTGCCACGACCTGCGCCTGCGGAAAGTGAATATGCGGGTCGATGAAACCGGGCAGGATCAGATGGGGGCGGTGATCGGTCACATCCTCGCCGGGATGATACAGATCGGCAAAATCACCCACCGCCGCAATGCGCCCCTCCGCGATACGGATCGCGCCATCGGACCAATAGCGATGGCTGTCGGCGCTGTCCCCCGGATCGGCGTGAAAGGACAGCACGCGGCCACGGATCAGGGTCATGCCAGACCCTCCAGCCGGCGGAACTCTGTCAGCACCCGCTCGGGCGTGGCGGGCGCATCCAGACGCGGCGGGTGGCGATAGCCCGCGGCCGAGGCGACGGCATGGCCCAATGCCTCCCAGACCGAGATCCCCAGCATGAAGGGCGGCTCGCCCACGGCCTTTGACCGCCGGATCGTGCGCTCGGGGTTGACGGACCATTCCGCCAGCCGGACGTTGAAGATGCGCGGACGGTCCGAGGCCAGCGGGATCTTATAGGTCGACGGCGCATGCGTGCGCAGCCGGCCGCGTGCGTCCCACCACAGCTCTTCGCTGGTCAGCCAGCCCGCACCCTGAACAAAGCCGCCCTCGACCTGGCCCAGATCAATCGCCGGATTGATCGAGCGGCCGACGTCATGGATCAGGTCGGCGCGCTCGATCACATATTCGCCGGTCAGGGTGTCAACGCTGACCTCGGCACAGGCAGCACCATAGGCAAAGTAATAAAACGGCCTGCCCTGTCCGCTGGACCTGTCCCAATGGATTTTCGGCGTGGCATAGAACCCGTCCGACCACAGCTGAACCCGCGCCATATAGGCGCGCGCCACCAGATCATCGAATGCGATATCGGCCTGCCCCGCCCGCACCCGGCCCGCGGTAAATTCGACCTGATCCGGGCTTGTCCCATGGGACTGTGCCATCAGACCCGCCAGCCGCGCCCTGATCTGTTCGCAGGCATTCAGCGCCGCCATTCCGTTCAGGTCGGTCCCCGACGAAGCCGCCGTCGCCGAGGTATTGGGCACCTTATCCGTCGCCGTCGCGCCGACACGCACCCGGTCCAGCCCGACGCCAAAGACCCCGGCGACGATCTGTGCGATCTTGATATGCAGCCCCTGACCCATTTCCGTCCCGCCATGGCTGACAAGGATCGAGCCATCGGCATAGACATGGACAAGCGCGCCCGCCTGATTGAAATGCGTCGCGGTAAAGCTGATCCCGAATTTCACCGGCGTCAGCGCGATGCCGCGCCGGATCACCCCGCCCTGCGCGTTATGATCCAGCACCGCGCGGCGGCGCGCGCCATAATCGCAAGACGCCTCAAGCTCATCGAACAGGCGCGGCAGGATCTGGTCCTCGATCGTCTGATGATAGGGGGTCAGATCGCCGTTGCGATAAAGATTGGCGCGCCGCACCGCCAGGGTATCCTGCCCGGTCGCATAGGCGATATCCGCGATGATGCGTTCGGCCGCGATGACGCCCTGCGGACCGCCAAAGCCACGAAATGCCGTGTTTGAGACGGTATTGGTCCGCATCGGATGGCTGGACAGCCGCACATCGGGATAGAAATACGCATTGTCGGCATGAAACAGCGCCCTGTCGGTCACGGCACCCGACAGATCGGCCGAAAACCCGCAACGGGCATGAAAATCGCCCTCGACCCCCCGGATGCGGCCCTGATCGTCAAAGCCGACGGCATAGTCGATGACAAAATCATGCCGCTTGCCGGTGGCGGTCATGTCCTCGTCGCGGTCGGGGCGCAGCTTGACCGCCCGGCCCGTGCGCCGCGCGGCAATGGCGGCCAGACAGGCAAACAGGTTCATCTGGGTTTCCTTGCCGCCAAACCCGCCCCCCATGCGGCGGACCTGCACGGTCACGGCATGGGCCGACAGGTCCAGTGCATGGGCCACCATATGCTGGACCTCGCTGGGGTGCTGGGTCGAGACATGGACCATCATGGCGCCGTCATCGCCCGGTATCGCCAGCGCGATCTGGCCCTCCAGATAAAAGTGATCCTGACCGCCGATGCTCAGCCGTCCCGCGGTCCGGCGCGGTGCTTCGGCAATGGCGCGGGTGGCATCACCGCGCCGCAGCGTCAGCGGCTCGGCCACATGGCCCATGCCGGCCGCAGCGGCCGCCAGCGGATCGAGGGCATGGGGCAGGGTCTCGTATTCCACCTGCGCCAGCGCGGCGGCGCGGCGGGCCTGATCACGGGTGCCGGCGATAACGGCAAGGATCGGCTGACCCCAAAAGCTGATCTCCGGCCCGGCAAGGATCGGATCATCGCCGCGCCCGGTCGGGCTGATGTCGTTATGCGCGATATCCCCGGCGGTCAGAACCGCGACAACCCCCGGCGCCGCGCGCACCGCCGCCAGATCCATCGCCGTGATCCGCCCATGCGCGACCGCCGAAAGGCCAAGCGCGGCGTGCAGCGTTCCGGCCGGCTCGGGCAGGTCATCGGTATAGGCCGCGCGGCCGGTGACATGCAGCGCGGCAGAATCGTGGGGGGCGGATACGGGCGGGCGGCTCATCCGATCACCCCGGCAGGGCGGGTCAGCCGGACAGGGGCGCCCGACTGTTCCAGCCAAAAGCGGCGGATCAGATTGCCCGCAACCATCAGCCGGTATCCGGCGCTGGCGCGCCAGTCATCCAGCGGGGAAAAATCATCCGCGACGGCACGGGCAGCGGCCTCGAAGCTCGCGGCGGCAAAAGGCTGGCCGGTCAGCGCGGCCTCGGCGGCGCGGGCGCGCATGGGCGTGCCGGCCATGCCGCCAAAGGCCAGCCGCGCCCCGGTGATCAGACCACCCTCCAGATCGACACGCAGCCCGGCCGCCACCGCCGAGATATCGGCATGGGCGCGTTTCGACACCTTATAGGCCGCGATCCGCGCCGCATCGGGACGCGGGATGATAATGGTTTCCAGAAACTCGGCCGCGCGGCGGTCCTGCCGGCCATATTCGATAAAGAACGCCTCCAGCGGGATCTCGCGGCGCAGATCCCCGCGCCGCAGGACGATCCGCGTGCCAAGCGCAATCAGCAGCGGCGGCATGTCCCCGATGGGCGAGCCATTGGCGATATTTCCCCCGATCGTGCCGGCATTGCGGATCTGCCAGCCGCCGATGCGCATCAGATAATCCGCCACACCCGGCAGGGCAGCGGCCAGCACAGGCAGGGCATCGGAATAGGTCACGCCGGCACCCAGACGGATTTCATCGCCCGGATCAATGTCGCGCATCAGATGGCCGACGAACAGCGCGGGCGAGATGGCGCGCATCTGCTTGGTCACCCACAACCCGACATCGGTCGCCCCGGCGATGATGGTCGCGCCCGGATCAGCCAGCAAAGCCTGCGCAAAGGCATCCGTATCCGCGGGCAGGACGGCGCGGCGGCCGTCGCGGGACACATCCGCCCCCGGCGCGATGGCGCGCAGGCTGCCCGTCACCCGCGCGCGTTCCGCCGCCAGCGCATCCATCGCCTGTCCGCCGGCCCGTGCCGCCGCCCGGGCGGCCCGGATGATCGGCGCATAGCCGGTGCAGCGGCACAGATTGCCTTGCAGCGCGGTCTCGATCTGCGCCTCGTCGGGGTCGGGGACCGCCATCCACAGCGCATAAAGCGCCATGACAATCCCCGGCGTGCAGAAACCGCATTGGCTGGCATGATGATCGACCATCGCCTGCTGGACCGGATGCAGGCGGTCGCCGCGCGCCAGATGTTCGATGGTGACGATATGGCAGCCATGACAGGCGGCCAGAAAGCGGATGCAGGCATTGACCGGCAGATAGACCAGCCGCCCCCCCGACAAGGTGCCCACCAGAACCGTGCAGGCGCCGCAATCACCCTCGGCACAGCCCTCCTTGGTTCCGGTCAGACGGCGGTTCAGACGCAGAAAATCCAGCAAGGTGTCATCCGGCGCCACCTCGGACAAGGTGACCGGCTGGTCATTCAGCAGAAATCGGATCGGGCTGGTCATCGCTTGTCCTGACTTGCCCTGTCAGAATGTGACAAGCCGGCGCCAAGATAAAGCCCCGCCGCGACCCGAAATGACAGCGGCGGCAGGATGGGCCGGATATCCGCAGGGGCACAGGGCAGCACGCTCTGCCATGGATATGACGGACCCCGGCCAAGGGCGGGGATATGCCGGCAATACCGAAGGGTGCCGTGCAGATACCGGCGGCGCTGGCGGATATGCGTGACAAATCTGATCGCGCCTTATCCGGGCGGATCGGCGGTGGCGGGCGGGCTTGTAGCCGCAAAACGATATCGACCGCTTGCCCTCGCGGATCTCAGGTCCGGCGGAGCCGGGCGCGCGGCGGCGGCTGTCATCGCTGCGAGGGCGTCCGGGGCGCGATCCTGTCGCAGGATGACCGATGCGACCGCCAGCATGATGCACGGCGGCTGGCCGGTCATCTGGCGCGCAATACCACCGGGCCGACGCCCGGCCGGAAAACCGGGCCTGCGTCAGCCCCCGGTTTCCGGGCGGGTCATACAGGTCCGCCGCCATGCGCGCGGGAACCGGCCAGATCAGCCCGGCGTCAGCCGACCCCAGAGGTCGTATTCCCCGGCCTCGTCCACGGTAACGGTGACGATATCGCCGGGGCTCAGCGCCTCATACCCTTCGTCAATGAACAGATTGCCGTCGATTTCGGGGGCGTCGGCCATGGTGCGGCAGGTCGCGCCCTCGTCGTCGATGCTGTCGACGATGACCTGTTGCCCTGTGCCGACCCGCGCCGCCAGCTTTGCGGCAGAAATCGCCTGCGCCTTTTCCATAAAGCGGTTCCAGCGGTCCTGTTTGATTTCGGCCGGGACGTGATCGGGCAGGTCATTGGCGCGCGCGCCGCGCACATTTTCATATTGAAAACAGCCGACCCGGTCCAGCTGCGCCTCGTCCATCCAGTCCAGAAGGGTCTGAAACTCGGCCTCGGTCTCGCCGGGATAGCCGACGATAAAGGTCGAGCGCAGGGTGACATCCGGGCAGGCCGCGCGCCACGCCGCGATCTCGTCGAGTGTTTTCGCGCTGGCGGCCGGCCGCGCCATGCGTTTCAGCACATCGGGGTGGGCATGCTGGAACGGGATATCCAGATAAGGCAGGATCAGCCCGTCTGCCATCAGCGGGATCAGATCACGCACATGCGGATAGGGATAGACGTAATGCAGCCGCACCCAGGCGCCCAGGCTGCCCAGATCGCGCGCCAGATCGGTGATATGCGCCCGATGCCCGCGATCCGTCGCATGTTTCAGATCAACGCCATAAGCACTGGTATCCTGCGAAATCACCAGAAGCTCGCGCACACCGGCCTGAACCAGCCGCTCGGCCTCGCGCATGACGGCATGGGCGGGGCGGCTGACCAGACGGCCGCGCATATCGGGGATGATGCAGAACTTGCAATGGTGATTACAGCCCTCTGATATCTTCAGATAGCTGTAGTGGCGCGGTGTCAGGGTGACGCCGGATGCGGGCAACAGGTCGATGAACGGATCGGGCGCGGGCGGCACGGCGGCATGAACCGCGTCCAGCACCTGTTCATATTGATGCGGGCCGGTGACGGCCAGAACGCGGGGATGCGCCCCGGTGATATAATCCGGCTCTGCCCCCAGACAGCCGGTGACGATCACGCGCCCGTTCTCGGTCAGCGCCTCGCCGATGGCATCCAGCGACTCGGCCTTGGCACTGTCGAGAAAGCCGCAAGTGTTCACGATCACCGCATCCGCGCCCGCGTAATCCGGGCTGATCGCATAACCCTCGGCCCGCAGGCGGGTCAGGATGCGCTCGCTGTCCACAAGCGCTTTCGGGCAGCCAAGGCTGACCATGCCGATAGTCGGCTGGCCGTCGCGGCGCTCGTCGGGGATGGTGGCGCGGGCGAGGTCGGGGCGAAGGATCGGCGGATTCGGCGTCATAGGCGCGATATAGCCGCGCGCGGCGCGCGGGGAAAGATGGGCTGTCATGCCCCGGCCCGCCGGGCAGCCGCGCGGAATCGTGATTTCCAGAAATCCGCCAGAGCGTTATTACGGCCCCACGAAAATCAGACTGTGTTACGGATCCATGAAAATCACATTCCCCGTTCTTCTTGCCGGCGCGACCAGCCTTGTTCTGACGCTTGCCGCCTGTGATCCCGCCCCGTCAGCCAACGGCGATACGGTGCAGGTGTTCAAATCCTTTGGCACCACCCAGTGCAATCCGCATGAGGGTCGTCTGGACGATCTGGCGCGCGAACTGGACCGTGCCGGCGTCACCGTTCTGGACCGCCAGCAGGGCGATGACGGCATGATGCGCATCACCCTTTGCGGATCGTCCGACGGGCGGATCGGCATATTCACCATCCCGGCCGCAGAGGCCGAAGCGGCGGCGACAGCCGGGTTTCAGCCGCTGGCCTGACAAGGTTTCCCGGGCTTCACGTCACAAAAAGGGGGCGGGCATATTGCCCGCCCGGACCCCGGCCGCCTGCGTCGCGACCAGCCCATAGGCCAGCAGCTGAACCGCAGCGAAAATCATGACACCGCCGGCGAATGTGATCCACGACATCCGGCTCATGTCATCTGCCCTTGTCGCCCCTGATCCGGCCCTGTTTTGCCCCATCTGCCGGTGATACGGGCATGCCCTGCGACAGATCACGCTCATGTGGCTTTCCCTTGGCTGAAATTTAGCGTGATATTTCCGCCATGAAATACATCTCCGCCCTGATTCTGCCGCTCCTGCTGGCGGCCTGCATACCCGAGGCCGGCCCGGTTGAAGCCCGGCCCGCCGCGCCCGCCGCAGGCCGGGGCCAGCCGATTGTCATCATGAACGACCCCGGCGGCAACGTCATGCAGGCCGTTGCCCGACGCGAGGAACTGGCTGCATCAGGCCGCCCGGTCGAGGTGCGCGGCTATTGCCGCTCGGCCTGCACGATCTATATCACGCTGCCGAACGCCTGCCTTGGCCCGCATGCAACGGTTGGCTTTCACGCCCCGCGCCTGCCCGGAACGACGGTGATCCCGCCAATCGTTGACCAGATCATGGCGCAATATTACCGGGGCGGCATCCTGAAGCGCTGGAACAGCGAATGGCGCCACAACACCCGGATGAGCCGCATCAGCGCCGCCGAATATGTCCGGCTGGATCCGCAGACGCGATTGTGCAAGTAATGCCCCGACCGCCCCGGCACCTGAGGTCCGCATGTTCGGCAAGATTTTCGGCAGCTCCGCGCCCGCAGATACCCCGCAGGAAATCCGCATCAGCATCAGGCTGAACGCACGCCTGCAACCCGTCCAGCGGGGCGAATATTTCGAGGATCCGCTGGATCATGCCCTGCGCAGCGAAGATCTGGGCGAGGTGGTCGGCGGCGGCACGGTGCTGGCCGACGATCCCGACGGCATGATTGCCTGTGATATAGAGATGGCCCTGCACAAGGACATCGACGATACCGTCGGGCGGATCGTCGCATTTCTTGATCAGGCCGGCGCGCCCGCCGGCTCGGCGCTGATGCGCCCGGGCCATGAGCCGGTCAGTTTCGGCCTGTGGCAGGGCATGGCGGTGTTCCTGAACGGCACTGATCTGCCGGATGCAGTATATGCCGGCGCGGACATCAACGAAACCATTGACGGGCTGGTTCAGGCGCTGTCCGGGCTGGGCGAGCTGCGCGGCCACTGGCAGGGGGGTCTGGGTACCAGCCTGTATTTTTATGGCCCCGAATTTGCGGATATGAGCGCGGCCGCCGCCGCCTATGCCGCAACCGATCCGCTGTGCGGGCAATGCCAGATCACGCAGATTGCCTAGGCCGCAAGCCCTGAAAATCCACGCGGCCAAAAGACATTCTCATATGCCCGCCCGGCAGTTGCAGGCCCCGGCCTAATCCCGCAACCGCCAGCCTGTCGCAAAGATCCGGGCAATTGCCGCCATGCAGACCGCGATCATCAGCGCCACCGCCGCAAGCGACAGCCCGACCGGGACATCGGCCATGTCAAAGAACGACCAGCGAAATCCCGAGATCAGGTAAAGCACCGGGTTCAGCTTGGCCACCGCTTCCCAAAAAGGCGGCAGCATCGAGGCCGAGTAGAAAGCGCCCCCCAGAAACACCAGCGGCGTGATGACCATCATCGGCACAATCTGCAACTGCTCAAAGCTTTTCGCCCATAATCCGATGATGAACCCCAAAAGCGAAAAGGCCAGCGAGGTCAGGAACAGAAATGCCAGCATCCAGAGCGGATGCGCGATATGCATGCCGACAAAGAAAAAGCTGGTCGCAAGGATGATCAGCGCAATCAGGATCGCCTTGGTCGCGGCGGCGCCGACGAATCCCGCCGTGACCTCGATCCACCCGGCGGGCGCGACGAGATATTCATAGATCGTGCCCGAGAACTTTGGGAAATAGATCCCGAAGGCGGCATTGCTGACCGATTGCTGAAGAACGGTCAGCATCATCAGCCCCGGAACGATGAACGCGCCATATGCCACGCCATCGACCGACTGGATGCGCCCGCCGATGGCCGCGCCGAAAACGACGAAATACAGCACCGTCGACAGCACGGGCGAGGCGATGGATTGCCATACCGTTCGAAAGAATCGCGCCATTTCATGGCGATAGATCGCCGCAATCGCACCCCGGTTCATCATGACCGATCCTCTGCCTGTATCGCCTTGCCCGCCTTGTCGTCACCGACCAGCGAGATGAACACCTCTTCAAGGCTTGACTGCTTGGTCGCCACGTCGCGCACCCTTATGCCCAGCCCGGCCAGCTCTGCCATCAGGCTGGCGATACCGGTGCGCTCGGCGCGGGTATCATAGTCATAGCCGATCGACAGCCCGTCACGCGACAGATCCAGCCCGCGCCCGGCAAGGGCATCGGGCAGCCGGGCCAGAGGCTCGTGCAGATCCAGCGTCAGATGCTTTTTCCCGAACTCGCCCATCAGATCCGCCGTAGGCTTCATCAGCAAAAGCCGGCCGTGATTGATGACACCGATGCGGTCGGCCATTTCCTCGGCCTCTTCCAGATAATGGGTGGTCAGGATGATCGTCACGCCCTCGTGGCGCAGCTGATCGACGACCTGCCACATCTCGCGTCGCAGGGCGACATCGACACCCGCGGTCGGCTCGTCCAGAAACAGGATGCGGGGCTGGTGCGACAGCGCCTTGGCGATCAGCACGCGCCGTTTCATCCCGCCCGACAACTCGCGCGTCGCGGCATCGCGCTTGTCCCACAGCGCGAGGCTGCGCAGCACGCGCTCCAGCCAGACGTCATCAGGCGGCGCGCCGTAAAGCCCGCGGGTAAAGCGCACCGTATTCATGACCGTCTCGAACGGCTCCAGCGCGATCTCCTGCGGGACCAGCCCGATCAGCCGGCGCGCGGCGCGCCAGTCGCTGACGATATCATGCCCCGCCACACGCACATGACCCGAGGTCATGGTGACAAGCCCGCAGATAATAGAGATCAGCGTTGTCTTGCCGGCGCCGTTCGGCCCCAGCAGGGCGACGATCTCGCCTTCGTCAATATTCAGGCTGACATCATCCAGCGCACGCGGCCCGCGGGCATATTGTTTGGTCAGATGCTCAACTTCCAGAATTGCCATGAACCGGCTGCCTTTCGGGATTGTCTCTGGTGCATAAATACCTCGGGGTCCGGGGTGGAACCCCGGTCCGGGGGATCAGTCCCGCGCGGCCCTGACCGATTCCTCCAGAATATCCAGAGCCTCGGCAAAGACATCATCCGGGATCGTCAGCGGCGCAAGGAACCGGATGACATTGCCATGAACCCCGCAGGTCAGCAGGATCAGGCCGCGCGCCAGCGCCTCTTCGCGGACGCGGCCGGCAAATTCGGGATGCGGGCGGTCAGAACCGGCGTGGTTGAACTCGACCGCATTCATAAAGCCGGGGCCGCGGATATCGACAATCTCGGGCACGGCATCGCGCAGACCGGCCAGACGCTGCTTCAGCCGCTGGCCCAGCCTTTCGGCACGGTTGCACAGATCCTCGTCCTCGATCACATCCAGAACGGCATGGGCGGCGGCAACGCCCAGCGGGTTGCCGGCATAGGTGCCGCCCAGCCCGCCGGGGTGGGGGCTGTCCATGACCTCGGCCCGGCCGGTCACGGCCGAAATCGGCAGACCGCCGCCCAGACCCTTGGCCATGGTCGTGATATCGGGGGCAACGCCGTGATGATCCATCGCGAACAGCTTGCCGGTGCGGGCGAAACCGGTCTGGACCTCATCCGCGATCAGCAGGATGGAATACTGGTCGCAGATCTCGCGCAGCCTCATCATAAAGCCGGCCGGCGCCTCATAGAAACCGCCCTCGCCCTGCACCGGCTCGATAATGATCGCGGCGACGCGCTCGGGTTCCAGATCGGCCTTGAACAGACGCTCCAGCCCGGTGATCGCATCGGCTTCGGTAACGCCGTGCAGCTCGCAGGGAAAGGGCAGGTGCCAGACATCGTTGATCATCGGACCAAAGCCGGCCTTATAGGGCTGCACCTTGCCGGTCAGCGCCATACCCATGAAGGTGCGCCCGTGAAATCCCCCGGCGAACGAGACGACCGCCGGGCGGCCGGTGTAATGGCGCGCGATCTTGACGGCGTTTTCCACCGCCTCGGCCCCGGTCGTGGCGAAGATGGTCTTTTTCGGCCAGTCGCCGGGAACGAGATCGTTCAGCCGCTCGGCCAGTTCGACATAGTTTTCATAAGGCACGACCTGATGGCAGGTATGGGTAAACCGGTCGAGCTGGTCACGCACCGCCGCGATCACGCGGGGGTGGCGGTGGCCGGTATTGACGACCGCGATCCCGGCGGCAAAGTCGATATAGCGGTTTCCGTCCCTGTCCCAGATTTCGGCATTCTCGGCGCGCTCGGCATAGATCTGGGTGGTCATGCCCACCCCGCGCGCAATGGCGGCGTTCTTGCGGTCGGTCATCTCGGACATCGGGGCCTCCGGGGGTTGAGTCGCCCCGATCCTAGCGCCGCCGCGCCGTCACGAACAGGGGCGGCGCTTGCGCCCGGCACGGCTGTGTTGCATCAAGGCGCAAGGCCCCGCAAGGACACCGATGTTCCCGATCCGCGACCATAACCCGTCCGAGCGCACACCCTATGTCACCATCGGGCTGATGATCGCCAATATCGCCCTTTTCCTGCTGACCGAACCATGGGCCGGTGGCTATATGCGGCTGTGGCATGAATGGGCACTTTATCCCGGCGCGGTAACGCAGGGCCATATGCTGGGCGGATTGTTCACACATATGTTCCTGCATGCGGGGCTGTTGCACCTGGGCGGCAACCTGCTGTTTTTGTGGATATTCGGCGATAATCTGGAAGAGCAGATGGGCCATTTCGGCTTTGCGCTGTTCTATCTCGCCTGCGGGCTGGCGGCGGCAGGCGCCCAGATCGCCGCAAACCCGGCCGAGACGATCCCGATGGTTGGCGCCTCGGGCGCAATCGCCGGGGTGATGGGCGGCTATCTGTTGCTGTTCCCACGGGCGCGGGTCGATATTCTGATCATTATCATCATCCTGATCCGCGTCGTCTCGATCCGGGCATGGATCATGCTGGGGCTGTGGTTCGCGCTGCAACTGGCGGGCAGCTTTACCCTGCTGGGCGACAGCGGCGTCGCCTATTGGGCACATGCGGGCGGTTTCATTGCCGGGATCATCCTGACGGTGCCGCTGTTTCTGCGCCGGGGCGGCACGGCGTTCTGGGACCGCACCCACGGGCATCCGCCGCATCCGGCGGCGGATTACGCGCGCTCGCGCATTCCGCAGGTGCGGCGATGACCCTGCCGGATATCCGCAGGCCGCATCGCCTGACATGCCATTGCGGCGCGGTCGAGCTGGCCGTCACCCTGCCGGGCGGGCTGGCCACCGCGCGGCGCTGTGATTGCTCTTTTTGCCGCAGGCGGGGGCCATCGCCGTCAGCGCACCGCTTGACGGGGTGCAGATCGTCAAAGGCGAGGATGCCCTGACCCGCTATCAGTTCGGCACCATGACGGCCGAGCATTTCTTTTGTCGCCATTGCGGCATCTATACCCATCACCGCAGACGCTCGAACCCCAACGAATATGGCGTCAACGCCGCCGCGCTGGAGGGCGTGAACCCCCGCGACCTCGGCCCTGTGCCGTGGAATGACGGCGTGAACCACCCCTCGGACAGCTAGATCTGCCGGCCCCCGGGCCGGTCCGGGCCGGAACGCGGCTTCTTCTGTGCCTGAATACGCATGGCGGCCGCGCCGATCGGCAACCCCTGCCACCGTTGCAAGCCCGCCCCCAACAGGCCCCCGCGCCTTACCCCGCGCGGGTTGCGCTGATGGCGTAGTTGACAGAAAGATCGCGGTCCGACAGCGACCAGCCCCAGCTGATCGGGTTGAACACCATGCCCTTGCGGTCCACCACCGAGAACCCCGCGCCTTCGGCCATCGCGGCCAGTTCGTCAGGCGTGATGAACCGCGACCATTCATGCGTCCCGCGCGGCAGCCAGCGCATCACCCATTCCGCCCCGATGATCGCCGCGGCAAAGCTGCGCGCCGTGCGGTTCAGCGTCGAGGCGACCAGCACCCCGCCCGGACGCAGCAGATCATGGCAGCTGCGCACAAAGGCGGCCGGCTCGGCCACGTGTTCGACGATTTCCATTGCCAGCACGGCATCAAAGCTTTCGCCCGCCGCCAGCAGCGCCTCGGCCGTCTCGGCGCGATAGTCGATCCCCAGCCCGGTCTGTGCGGCATGAAGCCGGGCGATCTCGATATTCTTTTCGGCCGCATCGGCACCCACCACATCGGCCCCCAGCCGCGCCATGGGTTCGGATAGCAATCCGCCGCCACAGCCGATATCCAGAAGCCGCAGCCCCGCGAACGGGCGCGGCGCCTTCAGATCGCGGCCGAACTGGGCGGCAATCTGTGCGGTAATGTAATCCAGCCGGACGGGGTTCATCATATGCAGCGGCCGGAATTTGCCGCGCGGATCCCACCATTCGGCCGCCATCGCCTCGAATTTGGCGATCTCTTGCGGGTCTCGGCTGTCGGTCATGCTCGGTCCTTTCACCCCTGCTGTCCGGCGTATATACCCCAAACCATGGAGCGCACAGCAGGGCAAATCGGCGCATCGCGCCTTTATCAGCAGATCGAGCCGTATCAGCGCCGCCAGATCGCGGTCAGCGACGGGCATGTGCTGTATGTCGAACAAAGCGGCAATCCCCGCGGCAGCCCGGTCGTCGTTCTGCATGGCGGGCCGGGCGGCGGCACCAGCCCGTTCATGCGTCGCTTTTTCGATCCGGCGCATTACCGGGTCGTGCTGTTTGATCAGCGTGGCTGCGGGTTGTCGCGCCCCCATGCCAGCCTGAGCGCGAACACCACCGCACATCTGATTGCCGATATCGAGACCATTCGCGAGACGCTGGATATCCCGCGCTGGGATGTCTTTGGCGGCAGCTGGGGCGCGACGCTGGCGCTTGCCTATGCGCAGGCCCATCCGGGGCGGGTCACGGCGCTGATCCTGCGCGGGGTCTTTCTGGGCCGTCAGACGGAACTTGACTGGTTCTATGGCGGGGGCGCCGGGCGGTTCTGGCCCGACCGCTGGCGTGATTTCACCGATCCTGTCCCGCCAGATGAGCGCGGCGACATGATCGCCGCCTATTACCGCCGCCTGATGTCGGGCGACAGGGCCGAGGAAACCCGCTTTGCCCATCACTGGCTGCGCTGGGAAAATGCGCTGGCGGGCATGGATGTCGCCAGCCCCGCAGGCGGCGCGCCGGATTACGCCCGCGCCTTTGCCCGGCTGGAATGCCACTATTTCCGCAATGGCTGCTTTCTGGACGAGGGCCAGCTTTTGCGCGACCGCCATCTGATCGAACATATCCCCTGCGAGATCGTGCAGGGCCGCTATGACATGGTGTGCCCGCCGGTTTCCGCGTGGGAGCTGGCCGCGGGCTGGGCGCAGGCGCGGCTGCGCATGGTGCCCGTATCGGGCCATGCGCTGAGCGAGCCGCGCATTACCGCCGAACTGGTTGGCGTCATGGATATGCTGCGCAGCCGGAAATCGCTGCGAGAGGATGATCCGATGGCCGGCCGGCCCCGGTGCGGGCGGGGGGCGGGACCATGAGCGGATTTTATTTCTTTACCTTTCTTGCCGCCTGCGCGGCCGCCGCCGCCACCGGCAGCATCTTTTTGCCCGGCGCCTGGTATCAGGGGCTGAAAAAGCCGGCCTGGACCCCGCCGAAACGGGCCTTTCCGATCATCTGGACGGCGCTTTACGTCATCTCGGCCATCGCGGCGACGCGAATCGCACAGCACCCCGGTGCAGCACCCGGTCTGGCGCTGTGGTCCTTGCAGATCGCGCTGAATACCCTGTGGACGCCGGTTTTCTTTGGTGCGCGCCGGATGGGAACGGGTATGGCGGTGATCGCCGCGCTGTGGGTCGTGGTCGCGCTGATGGTGTTGGTTTTCCTGCGGATCGACCTGATTGCGGGCCTGATGATGGTCCCCTATCTGGCATGGCTGTCACTGGCCGCCGCGCTGAACTGGCGTATCTGGCGCGACAACAGCGCTTGAAACCCGCGCGCTGCGGCGCTATATGGCTGTCCAACAGCGGCGCAGGCTTCCACCCCCTGCCCACCCAGACCGACCGACGGGCCGCTGCGGCCCGTTTTTTATTTTCAGGGGAAGGCTCATGTCGAACGACCTGATCGCCAGGACCGCCATCGACCGCCGTCTGGCGGAAATCATCACCCCCGTGATCGAGGATATGGGGTTCGAACTCGTCCGTCTGCGCCTTCAGGGCGGCAAGACCGCGACGCTGCAAATCATGGCCGACCGGCCCGACGGCGGCATCAATGTCGATGACTGCGCCGAGATCTCGACCATGGTGTCGGCAACGCTGGATGTCGAGGACCCGATCGAGGACAAATACATGCTCGAGGTCTCCAGCCCCGGCATCGACCGGCCGCTGACCCGGCTCAAGGATTTTGCGGCCTATGAAGGCTATGACGCCAAGCTGGAAACCAATCAGGCCATCGACGGGCGCAAGCGCTTTACCGGCGTTCTGGCGGGCGTCGAGGATCAGGACGTCCTGATCAATATCGAGGTCGGTGGCGAAACCCAGACCATCGGGCTGAATTTTGACTGGCTGGCCGATGCCAAGCTGCTGCTGACCGACGAGCTGATCGCCGAAATGCTGCGTCAGAAAAAAGAGGCCGGGATCGAGATACAGCATCTCGATGAGGCGGCCTTTGATTCCATTGAAACCGAGAATGACGGCGATGACGCCGCGACCAAGGAGTAAGTGATGGCAATCACCTCTGCCA
>JAUNTL010000042.1:0-16411 GCA_030538705.1 Paracoccus sp. (in: a-proteobacteria)
TACGCCGGGCGGGTGCGCTGTGGTGGCCGGCAGGCGACGATGGCCGCCTGCCCATGTGACCGGATGCGCCGGCGCGGCGCACCTGCCCCGGACGCAGGGCGGGTGCGTTTTTCCGACGGCGCGGGTGGTGATCGAACCGCCGGCATCAGTGGTCCGCGACCTGATGCCGGCGCTTGCCGGGCCGGTGGGCATATCTGTCCGGCCGTCGCCCTCGGGCGGTGCCAATTCGGGAGGTGGCGCCCTTGGCGCGGCAGCGACACCGTCGCCCTGCAAGGCGGGCCTGGCACCACCCTCGACCGGATCGAGCGCAGCGGCAAACCCGGCTACAAACCCAGGCCCGACATCGCTTTATCCCGGTTGTCCATCCCGGCCCAAGGGCGGGGCGCGGGTTCAGCCGGCCTCATCCGCGTGCAGGGCTGCGGCGACAAGTGCGGATTTCGGGGCCGAGAAATCCGAGGCGATCCATGCCTCCTGGGCCGCGCGCAGGCCATGGCCAAGCGCCGGCCCGGCAAGTGCCGGCATCAGGTCGCGGGCCGTCACCGGCAGGGGCGAGGCCGCGGCGCGGGTGATGCGCGCATCCCAGCCGGGCATCGGCGGCCGACCCTGTGCCGCCGTGATAAGCAAGGAATCTTTTGCAATATCAACGCCATGATGAAATGCCGTCGCTGCCGGATCCGTTCCCACCTGATCGTGGACGAGGGCCAGCCGCGCGCTTTCGGCGCGCGACAGGCGCAGCCGCGTTGCGGCATTACCGCCGTCAATCAGCGCCAGCCTGCGCAGCCAGCCGGGCGCGATGCCATATTCAGCCTCGGCCGTGATCAGGGCCGGCAGGGCGGTGACGTCGGCATCGGGCAGTATCTGCGCCAGAACCCCGGTCTGCGCCATCAGCGCCATGGCCGGGGCGGGATCAGGGGCGGCAAGCAGTTTGCGCATCTCGGCCCCGATACGCTCGGCCGGGATCTGTTCCAGCCCGGCGCGGCCGGCGGCCACGGCATCAAGCGTGCCGGGGTGGATGTCCCGGGCATAACAGGCGAGAAAGCGGAAAAACCGCAGGATACGCAGATAGTCCTCGCGGATGCGCTGTGCGGCATCGCCGACAAAGCGCAGCTTGCGCGCGCACAGATCAGGCCAGCCGCCGATCGGGTCGATGATCTGCCCCGAGGGCGTGACATAGATCGCATTCATCGTGAAATCGCGGCGCGCGGCGTCATCCTCGATCCGGTCGGAAAAGCTGACCCGCGCGGCGCGGCCATAGGTTTCGACATCGCGGCGGAATGTCGTGACCTCGAACGGGGTGCCCCGGGCGACCAGTGTGACAGTGCCATGCCCGATCCCCGTCGGCACGGATTTCAGCCCGGCGCGCCCGGCCAGTTCGATCACACGTTCCGGGTGCGCATCGGTGGCGATGTCGACATCGCTCACCGGCAGGCCAAGGGCGGCATTACGCACCGCGCCGCCAACGATCAGCGCGCGATGGCCGCCGTCCTCAAGCGTCGCCAGAACCTCGGCAAGCGCGGGATCGGACAGAAAGCCGCCGGTGATCCCTGCTGTGCCGGGCATCGCCGTGCCGGTCATCGCGACAACCCCTGTGCCAGTCCCATCAGGATACGCGCGGTCGCCCCCCACAGGTAATACGGCCCGAAGGGCGCCACGCGATAGGATCGCCACTCGCCGCGCCAGTGGCGCCCCTCCAGCCGATAATGATCGGGCCGCGAGATATGGGTAAAGGGCAGGGCAAAGACCTCGGCGACCTCGCCCGGTTCGGGGACGGGGGTGAACGGGCCGCGGATGATCGCAACGACCGGGGTAATGCAAAACTGCGTGACCGTGCGATGGGGTGGCAATGTGCCGATCAGGTCCAGCTGTGCGGGGTCCAGCCCGATCTCCTCGCGTGCCTCGCGCAGGGCGGCGGCGGTGACATCGGCATCACCGGGGTCCACCTTGCCGCCGGGCAGGGCGATCTGGCCGGGATGGTGGCGCATGGTCGCGGCCCGCTTGGTCAGATAAAGCCGGCCGTCATCCTCGTGAAAGGCGACAAGAACGCCGGCGGCGCGCAGCGGTGCGTCGGGTGGGGTGACGCCGGGATTGGCATCGAAATCAGAGCTTGGTTCATATGCGCGTTGCAAGGCCCGCGACAGCCGTTCGCGCAGATCCCTGCCATTCGTCGGCGCGTTGCGATGGACCGCTGTCGCGTCTTGGCCGGGCCGGGGCGAGGTGCAGGGCCGCGCCGGTGCAGGGCCTCCGCCCTGAAGGCTGGTCGCCGTCACCGTGGCAGCCGCAGGACAGGGCTGGCCCGGCGAGGGCGCAAGCGCATATCCGGAGTTGTGCGCGGTGGGCGGCTGTCCGGGTGCGGATTGCGCCGCGCCCTTGCCTGCCATGATGCCGTGAACACCGGATGATGCTGCCGGGCGGCGGGTTTCGGTCCGGGCGGACGCCGGATCTGCTGCGGGGGCAGGTTCTTGCGGCGTGAGGCCGCGATCACCGGGGCGGGCCGGCGGGGCGATCAGGTCGGGGGCCTGCGCAGTCGCCATCCGGGCATCGGATCCGGCCGCGTCCCGGTTTATACGGAACATCGCTTATCCATATGGTTGTGCAACAAAGAGCATCTAACAGAAGCAGTCAGCATCCCAGCATATAACAGGAACTTTGCAAAGCCGGGCACCGGGAAATCCACGAGGGGCGCAACAGCAAAAATGCCTGCCGCCGCCGAGGACAGCGGGGCGATTACCAGAATCGAAACCTCTTTCAGGAATCCCAACGCTGTTGGTGAAAACCCCTCGGTCAAACCGGTATATCTCCTCTGGCCTTCAGATCAGGGCTGCCTGTGCAGAGATTCCGGTCTGGACGGCATCCCTGCCCGCCGCATCATGCGCGGGTGCGGGCGTGACTGGTCCGGCGCACGCGGGGGGATGGGTGGGCCGCAACGACAGGTAAGGGCGCTCGGTCGGTCCGGCGCACGCGCGGGGGGACGGTGGCATCATAACCGCGCACGAGATGCCGGGCGGCGTCCGGCCCGCGCGCGGCGGGCGGTGCCGGCTGATCACCGGCGCGGGCCGCATCGCCATTCCGGTGCGCGCGCGGGAAAGGGCGGTGGTGATCCAGCCCTCCATCCGGCCGAGATCGGCGCCCCGGCCCGCGCGCGTGGCCGGTCATTCGGCGGCCTTGGTCGCGGGCAGGGGGTTGCCTGCGGCGTCGATGCTGGCCTCAAAACCCAGTGAGCGCGGGTCAAAATCGTAATGCGCGCCACAGAACTGGCAATCGGCGGTCACGCGACCCTGCTCGGTGGTCATGTGGCTGATGTCCTTTTGGCTATAGATCGACAGCGTGCCGCGAACCTTTTCCTCATTGCATGAACAGCCGAATTCGACCCGCTGCGGATCAAAGACGCGCGGCTCTTCTTCGTGGAACAGGCGGACCAGCAGATCCGTCGGTGCGAGGGTGGGACCGATCAGCTCGATCTCCTCGACGGTTGACAGCAGATGGTTCGCCCGGCTCCAATCCTCGGATTCGGCGCCTTGCAGGATATCGGCGGCCTCGATCAGCCGGCCGGCCGGGCCCTCTGCACCGCCTTCGGGCATGGGTTGCGCGGGCAGGGTCTGCAACATGATACCGCCCGCGCGCCAGCCCGGTGCCTGCCCGGCCATAACCGACTGGCCATAGCTGAGCGCAAAACTGGTCGGCAGCTGCTCGGACTGGGCGAAATAGGCCCCCGCACAGGCCGAGAGCGAGCCACCCGCCAGCGGCGTGATCCCCTGATAGGGCAGATTGCCCTGACCCTGATCAATGAGGATCGCGAAATAGCCATCGCCGATCTGTTCGAAATGGGGCGCCTCGCTGAGGCGGTCGGCATCAAAGCTGGCCCAGGCGCGGATGCGGGCGGGGCCGTCTTCGGTTTCGGGCGCATAGTAATCGGCGGCGAGGGTGCGGATTGCGCCCTTGCCCCGGACCTGAAGCGACAGTTTCCACCGCAGCTTGATGGTCGGACCGATGAGTGCGGTCAGCAGCGCAAGCTCGGCCACGGCGGCGGCCACCGGTGCAGGATAATCGTGGCGCGAAAGGATATGTTGCAGCGTGCCGTCAAGCCGCGCGACCCGTCCCCGGATCGCCGAGCGGTCAAGCTGGAACGGCAGAACGGTATCGTCCCACGCGATCTGATTGATGATCTTCATGCCTGTTTCCTGAAATTCCGGCGCCCGGCGGGCGCGTTTCCGCACCAATATAGGATAAGCGGCCGTAATCCCAAGGGGCGCCCGGCGGGACGGGGGCTGGCGGTATCCTTACAGCGGCCACTGGTCCGTATGGGTGGTGCCAGCGATGCGACAGCAGGTTGCCAGGTCATATATGTGCCGGCGGGACAGGGTTTCCCGAAATTCCGGCGCGCGGCGGGCGCGTTTCCGCGCCAATACAGGATAAGCGGCCGTAATCCCAAGGGGCGCGCGGCGGGACGGGGCCGGCGGGATCCTTATGGCGGCCACTGGCCCGTAAGGGTAGTGGCCGCGACGCGACAGCCGGTTGCGAGATCATATATGTGCCGGCCGGACAGGGTCTCCTGAAGTTCCGGCGCGCGGCGGGCGCGTTTCCGTACCAATACAGAATAAGCGACCGTAATCCCAAGGGGCGCGCGACGGGGCTGGGCTGGCGGTATCCTTGCGGCGGCGAATGGCCTGTATGGGTGGCGCTTGCGATGCGACAGCCGGTTGCCAGGTCATATATGTGCCGGCCGGACAGGGCTGATTGTTGCTGGCCCTGTCCCCTTGCCGGCGGGCGCAGGCGGACAGGGGCAGAGGACGGATTGTGATATGGCCATTCATCGCCCGTCCCGCCGCCGAACAGCATATACCGTAATGCTGCTGTGCATATCGCAACGGCGCCGCCATCGCGCCCTGCCGGCATCGGATAATCCGGGCAAGCGCATAACAAGGACAGGTGGCGATATCCGCGCATTGGTGCCTGCGGCGCGCTCGCCGCCACCCGTTTCCGGCCGGCATTGGCATGGCCGCCGGGCCGATGCGCACCGCTGGCCGGGCGGCTATTGATAGCCACGCACCAATGCCGCCGAAACCAGCGTCCAGCCGTCGACGACGACGAAAAAGGCCAGCTTGAACGGTAATGCGACCACCGCGGGCGGGACCATCATCATCCCCATCGCCATCAGCACGGCGGCGACGACAAGGTCGATCACCAGAAAGGGCAGCGCGACCAGAAATCCGATCTCGAATGCGCGTTGCAATTCGGTCAGCATGAAGGCGGGGATCAGCAGGCGCAACCCTTCGGCCCCGGACCCTTGGGCGCCGGACCCTTCGGGCAGCAGGCCGCGCATCTGGTCCAGAACGGCGGGGTCGGCGCGGGCGGCCATGAATCGCTCGAACGGGCCGGCGGCGCGCGGGATCGCTTCGGCCAGACCGATCTCGCCGGCGCGCAGGGGGGCGCCCGCGGCCAGCCAGGCCTCTTGCAGGACCGGGTCCATGACGAACCAGGTCAGAAACAGCGCGAGGCTGATAATCAGCATGTTCGGCGGCGATTGTTGCAGGCCAAGCGATTGCCGCAGGATCGACAGGACCGTGACCATAAAGGGAAAGCAGGTCACGGTGATTGCGATTGCCGGGGCAAGTGACAGGATCGTCAGCGCCAGAAAAAGCAGGATCGAGGTCTGGCCGACCCCGGTCGGCTGGCCGGTCCCGCCGCCATTTGCGGCGCCTGCCGCCTGCGCAAACCCCTCGATCAGGGCACCGAGACCCTCGGCCCCTGTCTGCGTCGGACCGGCCGCCCCGGCGTCCTGCGCCAATGCGGTCCCGGCCAGCAGCATCAGGCCGCAAACCGCAGGCATAACTCTGACGGAACGGGGCGCGCAGATCATGGCCGAGCATCCGGGCAGGCCGCGGACCACCCGCGCGCGCATGCGCCGCCCGGCCGCGACGATCCGGGCCGGCCTGCCGATGATGCGTGACGGCCGTAAATGCCGGGATAATCTGCTTGCCCGCGCGGCGTCATGCCGGGGGCTGGCCATGGGTGGCCTCGGGTTGCGCATATATCCGGCCGGTCCGCATCGCTGCACTCTCCGGCCCGATCTGGCGGCGGCGGGAGCGAGATCTTTTGCCGGTCAGCAGGTTTACGGGCGCAGCCGTTATGCCGGGTGGCGCGACCGTTGACGAGGGCGGGCGGCGGTGCCGTCAGATCGGTCCTTTCCTCCGGCAGAAGTGGCCAGAAAAACGCGGGGACAGGGACGCCTGAAGCCGCGCACAGGCCCGGTTGCGAACCGGCAAGGGCAGGCAGGGACGCCGGAAATACCGGCAATCGCCCGGCCGGGACCCGCCCTGCGCCTGACTGAACCGGCCGGCCCCGCACCACGGCCCACATGGCCGGGCGCGAAATGCGAAATGCCGGGGGTAAAAACGGCCGGGACGGCGGCGGCCCTGCCGCATTGTCGCGCGCGATGCGGACAGCCGCGCCCCCCCATGCCAAAGCGTCATGGCCCGTGCGCGGGTCCATGGATGAGGCTGGTTGCGCCATCACGACGCGCCCCCGCCCGCGCGGGTGATCCGCAGCATCAGCCGGTCGGGGTCGGCGTCATCCGCTATCAGTTCGCCAAGCGCGATGACATGATCACCAACGCATAGCTCGACCCGGTCATCCGTGGCCTGATCCAGCGTCAGCAGGTCGTTCTCGCGCAGCGCCGACAGCTCGGCCACGGTCATGCGGCGCCGGCCGATGCGGACGGTAATCTCGACAGGAATATTATCGGTGACGGTATTGGGCTGCGGGTCCATCTATGCCGTGTCCTTTGGGGTCAGTTCATCCAGGAGAGCAGAGATCCGGCGCGGCACCTCATCGGGATCAAAGGTGATCCGGCCTGAAGGAAAGGTGATTTCTGTCGTATCACCCTGAAGAATGGTGACGCCCTCGAGGTTCATGGATGCCGCCTGTTCGCGCAGATGCGCGATCTGTTCCGGGGCGGCGGCGATACGGCAGACGGGGGAGATGCCGGCGCGGCACAACTGGCCAAGATCGGCCGTCAGTGCATCCAGCAGGCGGCCCGGTTGCCATGGCGCAAGCTGATCGGTGATTGCGCGCAGGATAGGCAGAACCGCGGCCAGCAGGTGGTCGGCTGCCTCTGCGCGGGCAGAGGCCAGATCCCCGGCCGCAAGTGCGGCGCTGTTCAGTGCCCCGGCCAGATCAGCCAGGCCTTCGGCGCGTGCGGCATCCGCGCCATCGGCCAGCCCGCGCCGGTATTCGGCATTCAGCAGCGCGGGATCAGGCGATGGCAGGCAAGGCAGAGGCGGGGCCGCGAAATCCTCCAGCAAGATCACCGCATTCATGTCGCGGACCTTTCGTCTTCACCGATCCAGCCGTTCAGCAGGCGCACGCTTTCCTCGCGGCGTTCCTTCATCAGGCGCTTCAGCCGGCCGACCGGGTCGCCGCTACTGCCGCCGGGATTGTCAAAATCGAAATCAGCGGCGGCCATGGACAACGCGGGAATATCCCCAGGCGGTGCGAAATCGGCAACGGCAAGCGGGGCAAGGGCGGGTGCCGGCACCGGCAGACCGGCGGGCGGGACGGTTTCATCAAGGGTGGCGCCCGCTGCGCCGCGACGTTGCAGCGCCCGCATCGTCAGACCAAGCGCGAGCAGCGCGAATACTCCCACGATCGCCAGACGTGCCAGCGAATCGAGCGCCAGACCATCCTGCCAGCCACCCCGCTCTGCCTGCGTGCCGGCCTGTGCGGCGGCCGCGAAAGGCATGGATTTCACGGTAATCACATCGCCCCGCGCCGCATCATAGCCGACCGCCGATTCGACCAGTTCGCGGATCGCGGCCAGCTCGGTCTCGGGGCGCGGGGCGATATGGATGCTGCCATCCGTGCCCTCGCGCGGGGTTCCGTTGATCAGAACGGCGACGGTCAGCCGGCGGATTGCGCCGGGGCGGCGCTCGACCTGACGGATAAGGCTGCCAACCTCGTAATTCGCGCGCTGGCGGGTTTCGGCGCGCTGGCTTTGCTGTTGCTCGCCGGGGTCTGTGCCCTGTTGCGGCAGGTTCGATGCCGCCGTGACCGCCGGATTGCCGGCGGAACTGCTTGCATCCGTCAGCTCTTCGGTTTCCTGCGAGATCAGGGCGCGCTGCGCCGGGTCGAACTGGCGTTCGGTCAGCGTTTCCGACTGGGTAACGATGTCGATGCTGAGTTCGACGATAGCATTGCCCGCGCCGACATGGGTCGCCAGAATGCGCTCGACGTTTTCTTTCATGCGCGCCTCGCGGTCGCCGGTTTCTGTCGTGCCCTGTGGCTCGACGATGCCGCGGGCGCTGTCGATGACCGAAACGGCGTCGGGCGTCAGCCGGGGCACGGCCGAGGAAACCAGATGCCGCATGGCGTCAGCCTGTGCGCGGCCAAGGGCTGTGCCATCCGTCACCACCGTAACCGACGCGGCACCCGGCTGGTTGTCGCGCCAGCCGCGTGACTGGGGCACGGTCAGATGCACACGCGCCGAGCGCACCGCCGGGATCGACAGGATGGTGCGCGCCAGCTCCCCCTCTTTCGCGCGCCAATAAGCGGCATCGAACATCTGCGAGGTCGTGCTGAAACCGGACATCTCGTCCAGGATCTCATATCCGGCACTGCCGCCTTGTGGCAGGTTCTGGGCCGCCAGTTCCATCCGCAGCCGGTCGCGCTGCTGCTTATCGACCCAGATCGCGCCGTTGCGCAGTTGATAGGCGACGCGATTCTGGTCGAGATGGCCGACCACGGGCGCCGCCTGCGCATCATCCAGCCCCGCGTAAAGCAGCGCCATCTGAGTGCGGCCGGCAAGCGCGACAAAGGCCAGCACCAGCAAAAGGCTGACCGCGAATCCACTGATGATCGCCAGCCGCTGGCGCCGTGTGCGGGTGGTCCAGAATTCTTGTATCTCTCGCACGTCGATCCTTTCGATTCGGGTTCTCCCGCGCTTTTCTATTGCCATGCGAAGAGTTAAATAATCGTTACCGCAAAAGGTCTTATGGTGCCGATGGGCGCCTGCTTCAAAACCTGGCCACGTTAACCGCCGGTTAGGGCACGGGTGATATTCCCGGTTCCGAAGCAGGAGAATCACCATGTCCGACGCCACTGCCCTGACGGATGATCCGCCACCACGCCGGCGCCGCCATTTGCTGTTGGCTGCACTGGTGCTGGGGGTGGCCGGCGCCGGATTTGGCGCGGGTTTCAGCGGTCTGGTCAGCCCCCGGGCGCTGATGACACGCGGCGCGCCGGTCAGCGGCCCCATGGTCGGCTTTATCGACCTGCCGCGCCTGACCGTGCCGCTGGCCGGGCGCGAGCGGCAGCTGATTCTCGCGCTCAAACTCGAGGCCGCGCCTGCCGATATTCCGGGGATCGAGGCGATGCTGCCACGCGTCGCCGACAGTTTTAACCGCTTTCTCAGCGATATTGACCCGGCTGCGATCGAAAGGCGTGGCGTGCTGGAAATCATCAGGGCCGAGCTGGCCGCCCGCGCCGATATGGTTCTTGGTGCCGGGCTTGTCACCGATGTCCTCATCACGGAGTTCGCGATCCAATGACCCTGACAACCCTGCTTGCGCTGATGACGCCGGCGATGGCGGTCCCGCTGATGCTGTGGTGCCATGTGCTGTCACGCAGGCTGCGGCGGCTGAACGATCTGGAAACCGGGCTGGGCGGTGCCATCGCGGTCATGAGCGCCGAAATCGACCGGCTGGACGCGTCCGTCCGCCGTGCCCGGGCCGAGGCCGGGGCGGCGGCGGCCGATCTGACCCGCGCCATCGAACGCGCGGCGCAGGAAAAGGCCATACTGGCCTTGCAGGCGGGACTTCCGGCGGCGCCGGGCGCGCGCCGGCTGCGCCCGCGCAGCGGGTCGGGACGGGTGCATCATGGCTAGGCTTTTGACGGCTATTGTTGCCGCCGGCATGCTGCCGGTCGCGGCCTTATCTCTGCAACCCGCCGCGCGCGAGGATCGCGTGCCCGCCGCGGCGCTGCCGCTGCTGGCCGGCTGCGGCGATATCCCCGAGGTTGTCACCCTTGTCGATGAATTGCGCACCCGCGAGGACCGCGTTGCCAAGGCGCTTGCGGAACTTGACAACCGCAAGGCCGAGATCGAGGCCGCGCGCATGGCCCTGACCGGAGAGTTGGGGCGGCTGCGCGCCGCCGGGCAGCACAATGCCGGCTCGCGCAGCCACGATCAGCGCGCGGTCGACGAGGATGTCGCACGGCTTGTCGCCGTATACGAGGCCATGAAGCCGAAAGAGGCGGCCGCGGTTCTGTCGGGCCTGCCGCCAGAGTTCTCGGCCGAATTGCTGATGCGTGTTCAGCCCGAAACGGGCGCGCGGATCATCGCCGCCATCGCACCCGAGCAGGCCGCGATATTGACCACCTATATGGGCGCACGCCGCGCCCCCGCACGATAGGAGATCGCCCGATGTTCGGAGCAATCGGCATCCTGATGACCGTCGGCATGGTCTTTGGCGGCTATGCGCTGGCAGGCGGCAAGATGGAGGTGATCCTGCACGCCCTGCCGTTCGAGATGATGATCATCGGCGGCGCGGCTGTCGGCGCCTATGTCCTGTCAAACAGCGGCGCGGTGCTGAAACATACGCTGCCTGCGCTTGTCGTGACCTTTCGCGGCCCGCAATGGCGCGCGCAGGATCACGAGGATCTTTTATGTCTGATGTTCAGGCTGCTGCGGCTGGCGCGTTCCAGCCCGGTCGAACTGGAAGAGCATATCGAAAACCCTGAAACCAGCGAGATTTTCGGCGCCTATCCCCGCATTCTTGCCGATCACGAGGCGGTGTCAATTATCGCCGACACGCTGCGCTCGGCCAGTCTGAACTATGACGATCCCTATCAGGTCGAGGATATGCTGACCAAACGCATCTCACTGATAAAAGAGGAACAGATGCATGTTCCCCATGCATTGCAGTCGACCGCGGATGCCCTGCCTGCGCTGGGGATCGTGGCGGCGGTGCTGGGTGTTATCAAAACCATGGCCTCGATTGATCAGCCGCCCGAGGTGCTGGGCCGGATGATCGGCTCGGCCCTGGTGGGAACGTTTCTGGGGGTGTTCCTGGCCTATGGTCTGGTCGCGCCGCTGGCGCAGCGCCTGACTGCCGTCAAGAGGCATGACATGGCCTTTTATGACGTCATCAAATCGGTGCTGGTTGCCGGTCTGCATCAGCACGCCACAAACCTGTGTGTCGAGGTCGGCCGCCAATCCGCGCCCGAGGGCGTGCGCCCGAGCTTTGTCTCGCTGGAAAATGCGCTGCGCGAAATCAAGAGGGCGGCGTGATGCTGTTTGCGGTCCTGACCGGCATCGCGCTGGAGGCAAGCACCCCCAGCGAGAACCTCATTGCATTGCAGGCGGAAATCGACGGGCTTGTGCTGTCGGGCCAGCGTATGCCCGCAGCATTTCTTCTGGAGCTGGAGCGCCTGCCCGATGCCGCCGAAAGGATGCAGGTGATCGTCTATCTGCGCCGCAGTGGTCTGATGACCGGGCGCGAGGTGCCGCTGGACCGCCACGTCTTTCGCTGGCCGGCTGCCGTGCCTGCGGTTCCGGTTCAGGGGCACGCAGATGATGGCTGAGCCTGTGGCGGGCGCGACCCCGGCCGGAACGGCGCGCAGCACGCTGATTACCGCCGGGCTTGTGCTGATCGTGCTGATGATGGTGGTGCCTGTCCCGGCGCGGCTGCTGGATCTGGGGCTGGCGATATCCATTGCCAGCGCGACCATGATCCTTGTCATGGCCTCGACCGTGGCGCGGCCGACTGAATTTCAGGCGTTTCCCGTTCTGCTGCTGGTTTCGCTGATGATCCGGTTGTCGCTGAACGTATCCTCGACACGGCTGATCCTGACCGAAGGTCACGGCGGCGCCGGTGCGGCCGGCCATGTCATCAGCGGGTTTTCCCAATTCGTCGCCGGTGGCTCGCTGATGGTCGGGCTGACGATATTCGCCGTGATCTCGGCGGTGAACTTCATCGTCATCACCAAGGGTGCGGGCCGCATGGCCGAGGTCTCGGCGCGCTTTGCCCTGGACAGCCTGCCGGGCAAGCAGCTGGCGATTGACGGCGACCTGAACTGCGGCGCCATTGACCATAACGAGGCCAAGCGCAGGCGCGAGAATGATCAGCGCGAGATCAGCTTTTTCGGCTCGCTCGACGGGGCGTCGAAATTCGTCAAAGGGGATGCCATCGCGGGTATCGTCATCACCTTCATCAACCTGCTGGTCGGTATCGCGATGGGGGTGCTTGTCCACGGCCTGCCTGCCGATGTCGCGATGCAGAACTACTCACGCCTGACCATCGGTGACGGTCTGGTCAGTCAGGTGCCGTCGCTGATCACGTCGATTGCGGCGGCGCTTTTGCTGTCGCGCGGCGGTGCGGCCGGGGAAACCTCGGCCCTGATCATGGGGCAGGCCGCCGCTGACTGGCGCGTGCCGGCGGTTGTTGCCGCGACGATGTTCGTCATGGCGGCGGTTCCGGGCATGCCGGCGGCGATTTTCGCCGTGCTGGGGGCGGGGCTGGGTCTGGCCGCCTGGCATCTGCGGCGAAAATCACACGAGGCGCCCCGGGCCGCGCCCGCCCCAAAGTCGGCAGAACGTCCCCCCGCCCGTATCGGGGACGAGATCGACATGGATGATATCAGCATCGAGATCGGGCCTGATCTGGTCCTTGATGCACTGGATACAGGCCGCGGTCTGGCGGCGCGTATCGGCAATCTGCGCAGCCATGTCGCCCGCAGCTTTGGCATGATCCTGCCTGAGGTCCGCATCACCGATGACGGCAGCTGTGTCGGCGGCACCTATCTGATCCGCGTCCACGGAGTCGTTCGCGGGCGCGGCGAGCTGGAGCCGGGCCGGCTCATGGCGCTTGGCCCGCCGGATGTTCTTGACCGGCTGGAAGGCCCGGCGGTGACCGAACCGGTATTCGGCACGGCGGCCCGCTGGATTGCCCCCGCCGCGCAAGAGGACGCGGCACTTGCCGGTGCGACGGTCGTCAACCCGATGGAGGTTCTGTCCACCCATCTGATGGAGGTGGTGCGCGCCAGCCTGCCCGACCTTTTGACGCTGAGCGCGCTTCAACGTCTGATTACCGAGTTGAAGGAGATGTCGGACCCCGCCCGCGCCCGCGCGCATCAGGCATTTTTCGAGAATATGATGCCCGACAAGGTCGCGCCTGATCTGCTGTTGGCGGTGCTGCGACAGATGCTGGATGAAGCGCTGTCAATCCGCAACCTGCCGCTGATCGTCGATGCGGTTCATGAATGCCGTGCCGCCGGCACGCCCGACGCCGTGTTCGAGGCCATCCGCCGCCGGTTGCGCGGCCAGATCACGCAAACCTTCAGCGATGCCTCGGGGCGGCTCAATATCCTTCAGCTTCATCCCGCATGGGAGGCCGAGCTGGTCGCCGCCGAAGAAAGCCAGCGCAACCAGCCCGGCCTGCCGGTGGCCGATCTGGCGCGCAGGCTGGTCCAGCGGCTGCGCGGTCAGCTGGCCGAGATCGGGCCGGGCGATCCGGTGCTGGCCGTGCCTGACCATCGGCGGCGCCAGCTGCGCGAGATCCTTCTGGCGCATGGGGTAAAGCTGCCGGTGCTGGGCCTGGCCGAGATCGACCCCGGCGCCGAAATTCATCTTCTGGCGACGATCGAGGCCGCATGACGGGTCTTGCGCTGCCCCTGCTGCCGGATCTGGCTGCGCTGGCGGTGCCGCTGTTGCTGGCCTATCTGCGCATGCAGGCGATGGTCCTGATGATGCCGGTGTTGTCAGAGCGCCTGTTGCCGGCACGTGTCCGTATCGCTGTTGCAATGGCCCTGGCGCCCGTGGCGCTTGCCCTGTCTGGTGCGGGGCCGGCCGCCGGGGATATGACGCCCGGGATTTTCGCCATTCTGGCCGCGCGCGAAATCGCCGTGGGTCTGATCATCGCGGTTCCGGTGCGGATCATGGCGGCGGCGCTGCATATCGCCAGTTCGGCGCTTGGCGCGGCCGGGTCGCTGTCGCAACTGATCGGCACCGGGACCGAGGCCGCGCCCCATCCCATCGGCAACCTGCTGCATCTGGCGGGTCTTGCGGTTCTGATGGCTGCGGGCCTGCCGCTCTTGCTGGTCGAGATGATCGCGCAGGGCTACCGCATCTTTCCGGCCGGGGGCATCGCGATCAGCCTCGCGCCAATGGCGATGGTCGGGCTGGTCGCGCGCGCGTTCGTGGTGGCGCTGGCGCTGGCATCGCCCTTTATCCTTGGCGGGCTGCTGTATCAGGCGCTGCTTGGCGTGGTCAGCCGGGTCATGCCGACATTGCCGGTTGTCTTTATCGGTGCGCCCGCGATCATCATGCTGGCGCTGACCGGGCTGGCAATCCTGTCGCCGGCCATCTTGTCGGGCTGGGCGCAGGCCGTTCTGGACGCGGCAGGCTGGCCATGAGCGAGGGAGAGAGCGGCGACAAGCAATTCGACGCGACCGAGCAAAAGCTGCGCAAGGCGCGGGAGAAAGGCGATTTTCCCCGCTCGACCGAGGTGAATGCCGCGCTTGCCTATCTGGGTGCGCTGGCTGCGGGTGGTCTGGCGACAGGCTGGGCGGTGCCGGTCTGGCTCAATCAGGTGGTGCTGGGCTGGCAAGAGATTGCGACCGTCGCCCCCACACCCGCCGCGACCGGGCGAGCCGCACCGATGATCGGGACGGGCGTGCGGATCTGGGCGACGGCCGGCGGGCTGGTGCTGGCGCTGATCCTCGTTCCGGCGCTGACGATTCTGGCCGGGCTGATCGTGCAGCGTGGTATCGTATTCGCGCCCGACAAGCTTGCCCCCGACATCAAGCGCATCAATCCGGTCAAGAATGCCGGCCAGAAATTCGGCAAGTCCGGCCTCGTCACCTTTGCGATTTCGGTTGGCAAGGCGGCGGCGGTCAGCTTTGGCGGCTGGCTGCTGTTTCGTGCGCTGATCGGGCGGCTGATGTCGGATCACGCCGGCACGGGCTGGGTCGCGGGGCTGCGCACCGTGTTGTTTCAGGCGTTGGCGCTGGCGGTGGTCGTGTCCGTTGTCTTTGCCGTTGCCGATCTGGCGTGGAAGCATTTCGACTTTCGCCGCCGTAATCGCATGACGCTCAAGGAGCTGAAGGATGAGATGAAAGAGAGCGAGGGCGATCCGCATATGAAGGCCGCGCGCCGCCGCAAATCGACAGAGATCGTTCTTGGCTCGATGCTGGCGGATGTCGAAAAGGCCGATGTGGTGATCGTCAACCCGACCCATTTTGCCGTCGCGCTGCAATGGCGGCGCGGCAGCGGGCGGGCGCCGGTCTGCGTTGCCAAGGGAACCGACGAGGTTGCCGCACGTATCCGCGAGCGTGCGCGCGCGCATGATGTGCCGATCTGGTCCGATCCGCCCTGTGCGCGCGCGATTCACGCCACTGTCGCCATCGGTGCCGAAATCGCGCCCGAACATTTCGCCCCTGTTGCCGCCGCAATCCGCTTTGCCGAGGCGATGCGGCGCAAGGTCAGGGCCGGCTGGTGAGGATCGCGCGCAGGGCTGGTGCTGTCGTGGCGGCGTTCGGGACAGGGGCCAAAGAGGGCTGAAGGAGTGGCCGGCGAATGAATGAAACGGCGGGTGGAGCGTTCAGGAAACCGCCGGGGATGCGGCCGTTCGGGGCGCTGTGGGCGCAATGCTACGGGCGGGCGATTCAGGGCGGGGCAGTATCCGCGATACCCACCCGGCGGCGGGATCGGCGCGTGATCCGGTTGGTGTCAGCACGGCGGCAGGCGGGGGTCAGACGATATGTGGCAAGGAAAGCGTGTGAGATGATGCATGACAGGGTGAAACAGGCCGAGGTGGTTCATGACCCTGCGGCACCTGCGGCTGCGATATCGGCCTGCTGGGGCAGGGCGGGCGTTGACCGGGCCGGTGCCGGGGTGCCCGCAAGATCAGAAATGCCCGTGGGGCAATCAGGCCCGCAGTCAGGCCCGGCGCGGGCGGGCTGCGCGACGCGGGGCCTTGCGCGTCAGGATCAGACTGCCGGGGCGGCTGCGCGCTGCGGGCTGGCCGCTGAAAGAGGCATTGCGGCGCGGGCCGCAGGCCACCGGGCCGGTGCCCGGCAAGGCGGATCGCGGTGGCAACGCGGGCGAAAGGCCACCCATGGCTGAGGATCCCGGACAGATCGACCGGCTGGCCCGGATTGCGCAGATCCGTGCGGATGCCGAACTCAAGCGCTTTGCGGCGTTCCGCGCCCATGTCGATGCCCTGCACAGGCAACACGGAGAGCTGCGCGCCCATATCAATCAGGGATACGGCCACGCTGAGGACAGCTTTTCTGTGATCGGGCTGCGGCTGGCGGCCGTGCGGGCCGGACGTCTGGCGCGTGAGACATCGCGGATCGAGGCAGAGCTTGCCCGCCTCGCCCCCGGCTTTGACGCCGCCCGCGCGCGTGCCGCACGTGAGTT
>JAUNTL010000042.1:16511-25896 GCA_030538705.1 Paracoccus sp. (in: a-proteobacteria)
CCCCCGGCTTTGACGCCGCCCGCGCGCGTGCCGCACGTGAGTTTGGCCGGACGCAGGTGCTGAGGGATATTGCCATGCAGCTTCGTGCGCAGCAGCGGAAATAGTCCGGGCCTTGCGGGCGCATGGTCATGACGCCTTTCGGGCCATGCGCCCGGATGGAAACACCGCGGTAAGCCCGGTGCCGGGTGGCACAGCATCCGGGCGCGCCGCGCAGATCATTCCGGCACGCGGTCCAGAGCGGGCGCGGGCCTCGGGCAGATTGGTGCGCGCGCGGGCACAAGATGGGGGACTGGCCACCGTCCCGGCCGGTGGGGACACGATCGGGGCGCGCGCGGGTGCGGGATGGCCTCGACGGCGCGCGCAGCCCCTGCGCCGGGCCGGGCGGATGGCTGGCTGCATCGCCCGGCAACAATATGATGGCATGGCTGGACTGGCCGCAGCCCGGCGTCAGGGCTGATTGGTAAAACCGAAATGGACGTAATCGCGCAGATAGGCGGCGCGGGCGGCCTGTTGCAGGGATTTGTCCGACATCAGCGCGGGCAGCGGCTCGGCCTCGGGCGGGGGCATGACGGCGAGACCCACGGTTTCACCCAGCCATGCGAGATCGCGCGCCAGTGTCGCCTCGCGCGCCACCATGTCAGGGGTCTGAAAGCGCGAAAACCCGGCCAGAACCTCGGTCTGGCTGGCCCAGATCGGCAGGACCGGCAGGCTGGTCTGGCCGTTCAGGCAGCGCCGGAGAAAGCCGAGGAAATCCGCGAAAAGACGTGCGTTATCATCCGGGCCGAGTGTGGGCAGCGCCGCATCCTCGGGCAGAGGAACGCGGTGGATATCGCGCATCTGCTGGCGCAGCTCGGCCGGGGCCGGCCCGGTCAGATGGGTGAATGCAGCCCAGGCACGGCGCAGCGGATGGCGCAGGACAGTAAAGCTGCGGTGACGCGGGTGATCACGCAGCCAGCCGCGCAGGCTGTTTTGAGTGAAATCGCGCATCAGGCCATCGTCGCCGCTGGCGGCCGCCCGGCGCAACCACGCCGTGACCTGATCGCCCGGACCGCCGCGGACCGGCATGAACAGCAGGCCGCCACCCGCCTCGCTGGCGATAAAACCGGGCACGGCGGGGCCGCGGCGCGGCTCGAAGGTGGGGATACGCGACAGGCCGAACGGATCGAGGCGCGCCAGATCCGCGTGCATCTCGTCGATATTGACGACCTTTTCGGCCATCTCGCGCGGGTTCTGGGGAACCTGATCCGAGGCCGGCGCGACGTGATCCAGATCGCTCCGGCCCAGCCAGTGCAGCAGCCCGGTCATCACGCCGGGATCGCGCAGGTCGTCATAGTTCAGCCAGAATGCCGCCTGACCCGAGATCTGCAACCCCCGCAGCACGCGCAGCTGAAACGCCTCAATCGCGGACAGGCCCTGGCGAAAGGCCGCACCGTCATATTCGATCGCGGCGGGGATCGGGGTCTCGGTCTGGTTCAGCTTCCATTGATTCGTGGTCCATGCCAGTGCGGTCGAGACATAGCTGTCGACCGGATTGCGCGTCAGCACGATCTTGGCACAGCGCCGGTTGGCCATGATCGCGTCAAACACGCGCGGGTCGTGGTCGTGGAAATAGCGAAACCCCGAAAGGTGATCCTCGCGCCCGGTGATGGCATCCAGCAGGGCCGTCGGGTCCGCCTCGCGCGCGGGCATGGTGATGCCGCGGATCTGGCCGGTGTCCGGCCAGCCCAGCATATAAGGGTTGAACGCCTCGCCAAAGCAGGTGACGCCACGCACCGCGTTCAGCGTCGCCTCCAGCAGGTTCGAGCCGGTGCGCATCTCGGCGAAAATGACAAAGCTGTTGAAATCAGGCATTCCAGTCCCGGTCCGATCCAGAGGCGGCGAACTCGCCCATCAGCCGGGGTTGCAGCCCGGCGTTGCGCAGACGTTGCAGGAAACGCCCGATCGGGTCCAGATCCCGCATCACCGGGATCTGATCGTAAAGCGGCCAGTTGCCCGGCGTCAGATCACGCACGACGCGTTGCAGGATTTCGGCCGGGCGTGCCACGAAATCGGCCAGCTCCCATATCTCGACATCGGCCTTGACCCAGACCGATTTCAGGATGTCGCGCTGTGCCAGTTCGATGCGTTGCAAGGTGGCGGCGATGCGGCGAATATCATCAAACGGCATCTCTGAATGCATCAGCGGCACGACCCAGGCGCCGGTGATGACCCGGATGCAGGCATTCGGGTCGGTGACCATGAACCAGTTGAGATCCTGAAGATCGCGGGGGCTGAACTGAAATGCCTGCATCTGGTCGGTGATGCGGATCAGGCTGGTCAGAAATCCCACCGGATCATAATCGCGTGTTTCGGTATGGCTGGACAGCCCGCCCGGCCCGATCTGGCCGCGACCGGAAAATTCAACCGTGTCGGGACCGAACAGATGACCATGGACGTCCCCGTCTATACGGGCCTGCAACCATGGCTCGAAGCCGGGGAACAGATCGGAAAACCCCTGCAACACCGCATAGGGTGCGGCGGTCTTGCCGTTTTCGGCATCCTTGCGCGGAAACCGCGACTGCATGTAAAGCCCCGGCCGCCCCAGCCGGCGGCGGGCGACGGTCGCCGCGATCACGCGCTCGATCCGGGTCGGGTCCGGCGCGTCCTGTGCGCGGGCCGGGCCGCCATCCTCGGGAAAGCGGTTAAGCAGTTTCGTCGATCCGGCCCAGAACTTGCGCGCCACAAAGCAGCGCGAGCGGGCCAGAAGGTCGGCGTGGTCGTCGTAAAGAATATACGGTTTGCCCTGATCGTCAAAATTGGCCAGCGTCAGCGAACGGCTTTCGATCCGCGTCGAATGGCGCCGGACGAGCGACTGAAAATAACTTTCGTCGGGGATCCAGCTCCAGCGGAAATAGCGGTCGATGACCGGGCGGCGCGGATCGCTGAGGATCGCGTTGATCGTGGCCCGCGTCAGGCACCACCATTGCGAGCCGAGATGCGCCACCACACCGCGCGGTGGCCGGCGCTTTATCATCAGCCGCCTTTGCCAGTTGACCAGCAGGTCAAAGACCCGCCGCCGCTTGCGCCATGAGACGGGGAAATAAAGCTCGAACCGTTCCCGGTTGAGGCCGCCGACGGTCCAGCCGACATCGCGGGCGGTAACGCTTTCGATGAAATCGACATCGGGGTGGCGTGCGAGATAGTCCGCCAGTTCCGCCACGGGGCGCAGCGGCAGGCAGCTGCCCGAGGCGACGAAAACATGGCTGACGTCGGCAAAATGATCCAGCAATGCCTGGGCGGCATCCTGTGTTGCCTCGACCATCGAGAACATGCCCCAGTCGCAGGCGCGCCGCTTGACCCAGACGATACTGTCCAGATCGGCGAGCGTCTCGCGCAGGCTCTGATATTGGGCGGCGGGGGTGCGGGTATCGACATGAATTGCCACCGCCGCACCGCCCTCGTGCCAGATGCGCACCATCGCCGCCGCCGTCTCGGGCGCGTCATGGCACAGAAAGGCCACGCCAAGGCGGACGGGCGCGCTCATGCCCAGTTCCCTTGTGAGATCAGGCCCAGTTCCTGCAACTGCCGCCAGTCCTCATAGTGCCGCGATGCGGGGGTCATCAGCGACATGTCGTCATGAAGCGCGGCCTGATAGGCGCGGTATTCCTGCGAGTTGGCGTAATGCTCGCCGCGATCCATCTCTTCCGAAGATTTGTCGATGAAGGTCGACAGGAACTTGGCGTGCAGCAGCGCGCCCGAGATGCCTTCACCGCCATTCTCGTCATAGACGATGTTGAGAGTGCGGGGCAGCGCCATATGGGTCGAAGAGATATAGGCATAGCGGCGCCGCCAGCGCACCAGCGGGATCTTGTTCAGCGCCGGTGCCAGATGCGGGGTGCGGCCGAAAAACGCCCGCGCGCGCGGCCCGCCCTGAATCCATAGATTGCCGTAAACCCCGTTCTTGTGGATCATGTAATTCGCCGGGTCGAAATACTGTGCGATCTCCAGCGGGCTTTGACCCTCGTGATATGGTTCGTCACCGATGCGGCCTTGCGGATAGATATCCAGCAGCATGGCCGGCAGGGATTTGAGGCCCGAGGCATCCATCCAATGTGTCAGCGCCTGCAATGGCCGGCTGTCGTGATGCGGATAGACCAGAAATTCATCGGGATCGACCGTCAGGCACCAGTGCCCGGTGCCATAGCGAAACAGCAGCCAGTTGATCCAGTCCATGCCGAAACGCGCGGCCTTGTAGCTGGTGGTCGTGCGCCACAGGGACACGTCGGGCTGGTCGCGCAGGTATTCGGCGCTGCCATCGTCGGATGCATTATCCACGAACAGAAAATGTCCGATTCCCATGCGCCGGTAATAATCCAGAAACCACGGCAGGCGCAGACGTTCATTACGTTGCGTCACAAAGCACAGGATCGCATCACCCGGGACCGCGCCCATCCTGATCTTGACCGGCCGGACCTGCTTGCGGCGCCGAATCGCACGGCCCAGACACCATTGGCGCATCGCCCGCAACCTGAGCGCGTTCCATGAAGATGAGAGCCGAAAAGCCAAAATACGGCCCCGTATACCTTAACCTATACCAAGCCGGCAGGCGGAGATCACCGCGGCCACAGTATCGAAATGCACATCCCAGCGTATAATCGCAAGCCCGTTGCGCGGGTCAGGCCCCTCGTCCGGCAGCGCAGAAATGGCCTGCGCCCAGGCTGCGGGATCATCCGGCGAAAGATAGTGCGGGTATTCTCCCAACAGTTCGCGCGCGACGGGCAGCGGGGCGCACAGAACGGGGATGCCGCGCCCGGCGGCTTCGGTCAGGGGCAGGCCAAAGCCCTCGGCATATGATGGCATCAGCAGGGCGCGCGCGCGCGACATCAATGCGGCGACGGCTGCATCGGGCAGGTTCTCGCGCCAGATCACCGGGCTGTGCGCGGTCAGGGCGTCCAGACGCGCCAGAACCGCATGATTATCCCAGCCGCGCCGGCCCAGAATAAGCAGGCGCGGCATGACCGCCGGCCGGCTGGCCGCCAGCATCTCCCAGCAGTCAAGCAGCAGGGCATGGTTCTTGCGCGGCTCTACCGTGCCCAGCGTGACAAAGAACGGGCCGTCGAAATCCAGATCGGCCGGCACCGCGCCTGTGTCGGCAGGGGTCAGGGTGGTTCCGATCGGGGTCGCGATGATCGGCGCGCGGCGCGTCACCGCCAGCCGCCGGCGCCACAGATCGACCGCCATGGCCGTCGCCTGCGAGACGGTCAGGATCACATCAGCCAGTGACAGGGCCGTCACCAGCCTTTCGCGAAAGCGGTCCGACTGGCCGGCGCGGGTGAATTCGGGGTGATCAAGCGGGATCGTATCATGGATCATCACCGCGCGGGTCAGCCCGCCCAGTTCTGCCAGCAGCGCGGGATGCAGATTCGCATGGCCAAGGTTCAGACAGGCCGCCGCACCGGGCAACGCGCGCCGGATATGTGCCATCAGCCCCCGGCCCGAGGCGGGCGCGACATGAATTGCCCGCTTGCGCAGGGCGCTGTGGGCGCGGGCGGTGATATCGCGTCGTCCGGCCAGCCTTTCGCGCCAGCCGGGCCGCGCCGGCAGCTCGTCCGTCGCGCCGCCGATCCAGCGCAGGATCGCCGCGCCGGCATCAGCCGGCAGCAGCGCCTGTGCGCGGGTGATACGGCAGATCAGCAGATGGGGGCGACCTTGCAAATGGTCAAGCCAGGCAGCCTCAACCCGGTCGATGCCTGTCAGGGGGCCGGTGCCGATGCGCGACACCAGCCGCGAGACATCCAGCACCAGCGGCGGCAGCTCAGCCGCCATAGCCGCCGGACTGGTGCCAGCGCCATGCGTCACGGATCATCTGCTCCATCGTCGAGCGTTCCGGCCGCCAGCCCAGAACCCGGCCGGCGCGTTCGCTGCCCGAGACCAGCTTGACCGCATCGCCGGCGCGGCGCGGGCCGTCCTGGATCGGCACGGCAAGGTTCGTGACATGACCGGCCGCCGCCACGACCTCGCGCACGGAAAAGCCGTTGCCGGTGCCCAGACAGAAAACCTCGGTCCCGCCGTCGCGTGGCCCGCGCGCGCGCAGCCAGTTCAGCCCCTGCACATGGGCATCGACCAGATCCATGACATGCACGTAATCACGGATGCAGGTGCCGTCATCGGTCGGATAATCCGTGCCATGGACCGTCAGCGAAGGCCGCCGCCCGTCGATCGCATCCAGGATCAGCGGGATCAGATGGGTTTCGGGCTGATGGAACTCGCCCACCTCGGTCTCGGGGTCGGCGCCGGCGACGTTGAAATAACGGAAAATCACGCTGTTCAGCCGGTCCGAGGCCGCGAAGTCACGCAACATGTCCTCGATCGCGCGTTTCGACGCCCCGTAAGCGTTCAGCGGCGCCTGTAAGGTGGTCTCATTCAGCACCACACCGTCATGGTCCCCATAGGTGGCGCAGGTCGAGCTGAAGACGAAATCGCGGACACCCGCGTCCAGCGTGGCCTCGATCAGGTTGAGCGAGGCGCAGACATTGCCGCGCCAGTATTTTCCGGGCCGGGCCATTGCCTCGCCCACCTGCGAAAGCGCGGCGAAATGCATGACCGCAACCGGCTTGTGGGTGGCGAAAACCTCATCCAGACGGGCGCGATCCATCAGATCGCCCTGTTCGAACGGACCGAATTTCACCGCCTCGCGCCAGCCGGTAATCAGGTTGTCATAGGTGACGGGCGTATAGCCCGCGACGCGCAGCGCCTTGCATGCGTGCGAGCCGATATAGCCCGCGCCGCCCGTGACCAGAACCGTCTCTGACATCACTCTGCCGCGCGGCGCATGGCGATGATCTGGTGGAGATAGTCCAGAAACTCTTCGCGCAGTTCCTCGCGCTCCAGTCCAAAGGCGACTGTCGCCTGAAGAAAGCCGGCCTTGGAGCCGCAGTCATAGCGCTGCCCGCGAAAGCGCAGGCCAAATACCTCGCGGCCGGCAGTGATCTCGTCGGCGATGGCGTCGGTCAGCTGGATTTCGCCGCCGGCCCCCTCGCGCAGCTTGTTGAGATTGTGCAGCACCGTCGGCGCAAGGATATAGCGGCCGATAACCGCAAGGTTCGAGGGCGGGTTTTCCTTGGGCTTTTCGACCAGACCGCGGGCGCGGACGATGGCGCCCATATCCTCGGCCACGTCCAGCACGCCATATGCCCTGGTCTTTTCCAGCGGCACCTCCATGGTTGCGACCATGGTGCCGCCGGTATCGGCATGGGCCTCGATCATCTGTTGCAGACAGGGCGGGTCGCCCATGATGACGTCATCGGTCAGGATGACCGCGACGGGTTCGTTTTCCGGCACGAGACGGCGCGCGCACCAGACCGCATGTCCCAGACCCATGGCCTTGTGCTGGCGGACATAGGCAATTGCGCCCGAATCCATGTTGGTCGCGCGCAGGATGTCCAGCAGATCGGTCTTGTTGCCGCGCCGCAGATTCGCCTCAAGCTCGTGGGCGTGATCAAAGTAATCCTCAAGCGCGCCCTTGCCGCGCGAGGTGACAAAGATGAACTCTTCGATCCCGGCGGCGCGGGCCTCGTCAATCGCGTATTGGATCAGCGGCCGGTCAACCAGCGTCATGATCTCTTTCGGGATGGACTTTGTCGCCGGCAGAAATCGTGTGCCCAGCCCCGCAACGGGAAAGATTGCCTTCGTTACCTTGCGATTCATGATCAACAACCCCGTAACAACGATATCTGCATCCGCATCAAGCTTGGTTTTTACCCGCAACAGGCAGGTAACAGCAAGGACTGCCGCCGCGGTCAGTTAACTATTGATGGACCGGCGCCGCGCGGTCAGCCGCTTTTCGCGCCGCAGCCGGTCCGCCAGACGCCAGAATGCGGCAGGCGGGTCGCCCGGCTCCGAGGCCCCCCACAGCCCGCCCGTCTGTTCGAACCAGCCACCGGATGTCAGGCGCAGCCGGTGCGGCAGAAAGCTGGGGCTGAGCAGGATCAGCGTAACGATATCGCCGAGCGCGACAGCGCGGGCGGCCTGCGCACGCAGGCGCCGGGCCTGCCAGTGCCAGCCCGAAAGAACGGTTCCGGCACGGGGCCGGACGTGCAGTGGCCGCAGCGCGGGCGGGCTGTCATCGCGCGGCGGGGGCGGGGCGGGCAGGGGGCCGGCGCGACCCTGCGCCAGCCCGCGCTGATAGGTCGCAAGCAGGGGCTTGAGCGCAAAGGGATCAAGCCGTCCGGCAAGAACGTGCCGCAGCAGCCTGCGCCTCTCGCGCGCGGAAAGCTGCTGATCCGTCGGTGATTTGGGCGATTCTCCGCCATGGCGGCGGATGAACAGCGCCGCTGAGCGACCATGCCGGCCGAGGTCGGACGGAACCTGATCGGCGTGGCGCCATGTGCCGGCACCGCGCAGATGGATAACCTGCGCGCCGGGCACGATCGCCGTCAGTGCGGCCGGAAAGGCCGCGCACATGCGCATGTTCACGTCCGATTCGTCGAGATGATAGGGCAGCGCCGGATCAAACCCCCCCACCGCGCGCAGGGCAGCGGCGCGAAAGGCGCAGTTCGTCCCAAGCGTGCTGACCGGCGCGCCATCCTCGGGCGCAAGCAGGACCGTGCCTGCGCTGTCGGCCAGCGGGTGCAGCCGCGCCCGCCCGTCGATCCGGTGGCCGCGCGCCTGCCAGTGAAAGCCGTCACGGTCCCGTGTCCAGCCGGTTGCGGCGATGACACCGGCATGCGCAAAGGGCGCGCTCAGCGCCGACAGCCAGCCGGGTTCCGCCAGCGAATCGTCGTCGATAAAGGCGATGATCCCGCCGGCGGCCTGCGCGATGCCAAGATTGCGCGCGGCGGAGATGTTGGCCTGGTCAAAGCTGACCCGCTTTATTGCCAGATCCGGGCGCTGTGCCAGCCCTGCGGCATCGGCGACCAGCACGATCTCGAATGCCGGATGGTCCTGCATCTCGAGCGTTTTCAGACAGCCGCGCAGATGATCGGCCCGCCCGCGCGAGACGATGATGACGCTGACCGGCGGCAGGGTCACGCCTCGCCCATCTCCGCCAGCATGGCCTCGATCCGGGGGATGTCCTCGGGGTTGTTCAGTTCCCAGAACTGGCGGCCCCTCGCCTCGACCTCGACACACAGGATGCGGCGGCCGTTTTCCAGAAACCGCAGCTGCTCCAGCCCCTCCAGCCGCTCCAGCCGGCCCTCTGGCCAACCGCTATAGGCCGCAAGCGCATCGGGGCGATAGGCATAGACCCCGACATGATGAAAGACCGGGGTAGGCTCGTCGTCGCCGTAGTCCTGCCCGGCAAAGGGGATGACCTCTTTGCTGAAATACAGCCCCTGCATCTGCGCCCCGAAAACGGCGGTCGTGCCGCCGACCCGCCCTGCGGCGCGGTCGGCCAGCAGATCGGCGC
>JAUNTL010000043.1 GCA_030538705.1 Paracoccus sp. (in: a-proteobacteria)
CACCACGCCCCCGGACCGGATTGCACCGGACAGGACCACACCGGACCGGACCGTGCCCGGCCGCGCGGCCGCGCCCTCCGGCCTGCCGGCGCCCGATCTTGCCATTCCCACCCTTCCGCCTATGGACCAGCCATGACCCCGCTGAACCCCGCCCTTGCCGCCACTTTCGCGCCCCCGGTGATGGAGGCGCGGCGCTGGCTTGACGGGTTGAGCTTTGCGCCTGACCGCCCGCTGATCAATGTCAGTCAGGCCGCCCCGGTCGATCCCCCGCCCGAGGCGCTGCGCCGCGCCATGGCCGAGGCGGTGCTGGAACAGCCCTCGGCGCATCTTTACGGGCCGGTTCTGGGCAATGCCGACCTGCGCGCGGGGCTGGCGCAAGGCTGGTCGCGTGGCTATGGCGCGGATATCGGTCCGGAACGCATCGCAATTACCCAGGGCTGTAATCAGGCCTTTTGCGCCGCCATCGCCTCGGTCGCCGGGACCGGGGATGAGGTGATCGTGCCCGTGCCGTGGTATTTCAACCATAAGATGTGGCTCGATATGCAGGGGCTGCGTGCCGTCGCGCTGAGTTGTGGGCCGGACATGATCCCGCGTCCTGCGGATGCGGCGGCCCTGATCACCCCGCGCAGCCGCGCGATCGTGCTGGTCAGCCCCAATAACCCCACGGGCGCCGAATATCCGGCGGCGGTGATGGCGGGGTTTTATGATCTGGCCCGCGAGCATGGTCTGGCGCTGATCGTTGATGAGACCTATCGCGATTTTGACAGCCGTGACGGCGCGCCGCATGATCTGTTGTCGCGGCCCGACGCGGATGAGGTGCTGATCCAGCTTTACAGCTTTTCCAAGGCCTACCGGCTGACCGGCCACCGCACCGGCGCCATCATAACCGGCGCGGCGCGGATGAAAGAGCTGGAAAAATTCCTTGATACGGTGGCGATCTCGGCCGGGCAGGTCGGGCAGATCGGCGCTGAATGGGGGCTGCGTCACCTTGGCGGCTGGCTGGCGGGCGAGCGCCGCGCGATCCTGTCGCGCCGCGCCGCGATGGTCGCGGCCATGGCCGGGCTGGAGGGCTGGCGCACCGTATCGGCCGGGGCCTATTTTGCCTGGGTGGAACATCCCTTTGCCATCGGCTCGGACGAGTTGGCCCGCCGTCTGGTCGCCGAGGCGGCCGTGCTGATGCTGCCCGGCACGATGTTCATGCCCGAAGGGCAGGGCGGGCGGGCGCTGCGCATTGCTTTTGCCAATGTCGGTGCCGATGGAATTGCCGATATGTCCGCCCGTCTGGCCACATTCGGGCGCGAAATCGCGCGCGTGTGAGCATCACGGCCCAAGCCCGGACTTGATGCGGGCAAAACCCGCGCCTACAACCGCATCCGACAACTGCAAGGGAATTACGCATGACCAGCCTGCGCACCAAAGGCAAATCCATGATTGTCTGGATATTGATGGGCTTGCTTTTGCTGGGGCTGGGCGGTTTCGGCGTCACCAGCTTTACCGGCAGCGCCACGGATGTCGGCGCCGTCGGCGAGACCGAGATCGATTCCGGCAGCTATGCCCGCGCTCTGGGCCGTGAAATCTCGAATATCACCCGTCAGACCGGCCAGCGGCTGAGCATTGATCAGGCCCGCCAGATGGGGCTGACACAGGCTGTTCAGGCCCAGCTTTTCACCGCCGCCGCCCTGTCGGAGGTGGCGCGCAAAGCCGGGATTTCCGTCGGTGACGAGGCCGTCGCGCGAGAGATTACCTCGGCCGCTGCCTTTCAGGGACCGGGCGGCTTTGATCGTGCGGCCTATGGCGAGGTTCTGCGCCGCGAGGGCATGACCGAGCGCGACTTCGAGGCCGAGGTCCGCGAGGATCAGGCCCGCATGATCATTCAGGACGCGGTCATTTCGGGCATCAGCGCGCCGCCCGCCCAGATCGCGCAGATGACCGGCTGGATGCTGGAACGGCGCGATATCTCCTGGGTCGAGCTGACGCCGGCCGATCTGGGCGCGCCGGTGAACCCCGCCGATCAGTCCACGCTTGAGGCATGGCATCAGGCCAATGCCGCACGCTTTACCGCCCCCGAGATACGCCGCATCACCTATGCCTGGCTGACGCCCGAGATGCTGGCCGAGACGGTCGATCTGGATGAAACCGCCCTGCGCGAAATCTATGATTCGCGTGCCGAGGAGTTTAACCAGCCCGCGCGGCGCATGGTCGGTCGGCTGGTATTCGAAAGCGCCGAGGCCGCGCAGGCCGCGCTTGACCGGATCGCGGCAGGACAGGCGCGCTTTGAGGATATCGCTGTTGAACGCGGGCTGACGCTGGCCGATACCGATCTGGGCGAAATGACCGAGGCCGGGCTGGGCGCGGCGGGCGCGCAGGTGTTCGCGGCCGAGGATAACGGCGTCATCGGCCCGGTTCAGACAGAGTTCGGCCCGGCACTGATTGCGGTCAATGCCATTCTTGACCCCGTGGATGTCAGCTTTGACGAGGCGCTGCCCGATCTGCGTGCCGAAGCGGCCGCCGACCGTGCCCGCCGCCTGATCACTGATCGCAGCCCGGCAATCGAGGATCTGCTTGCCGGGGGCACGCAGCTGGAACAGCTGGCCGAGGAAACCGAGATGGAACTGGGCCAGATCGACTGGACCACGCGCGCCGAACCCGTGCCCGGCGAGATCGGCGGCTATCCCGCCTTTCGCGAGCATGCCCAGCGTGTGACCGACCGCGATTACCCCGAATTGTTCGAACTGGATGACGGTGGCATTTTCGCTCTGCGTCTTGACGAGACCGTGCCGCCCAGCCTGATCCCCTTTGACGAGGTGCGCGAGGCCGTCGCGGCCGACTGGGCCGAGGCCGAGGCCCATCGCCAGCTGGTGGCACTGGCCGGCGAGCTGCGCCTTCAGGCGGTCTCGGAAACCATGCCGCCGGTGCCGGCCGCCAATGGTGCGACCCCGCCGCCTGTCGCCGCCCCGGCCGAGACCGAAGAGACGGACGGGCCGAGCGCCGCCGGGCTGGACTGGAACAGCGAGACCGGGCTGCTGCGCGACGGTTATCTGGAACATGCCCCGCCCTCGCTGGTGGCCGAAGCGTTCAAGCTGGAGGATGGCGAGACCGAGATTCTGGACGACGGGCGCCGGGTCGCGCTGATCCGCATCGACCGGATCGAGGATGCGGACAGCGCGGCAGAGCTGTTCAGCGATGTCTCTGCCGGTGTGGCACGGCGTGCGGGAATGTCGCTTCAGGCGGATGTCTTTGATTATTTTGCCCGTGCGATCCAGACCTCCAACGGCGTGACCATGAACCAGGCCGCCATTGCGGCGGTCGAATCGCGGATGTGACGGCCACAGCATGACCATGCAGATCACGCCCGATTTCAGCGCCTTTCAGCCCGGCTGGTCGGCCGGGCGCAATCAGCTGCTGACCCTGCGTCTGGCGGCCGATCTCGATACGCCGGTCAGCCTGATGCTGAAACTCGCCGAGGCCGCGCCGAACAGTTTCATGCTGGAAAGCGTCACCGGGGGCGAGTTGCGCGGGCGCTATTCGATCATCGGCATGAAGCCTGACCTGATCTGGGAATGTCGTGGCCCACATGCCCGCATCAACCGCGAGGCACGTTATTCCGACAGCTTTGCCGATGATCCGCGCCCGGCGCTTGACAGTCTGCGCGCGCTGATCGGTGAAAGCCGGATCGAGATGCCCGAGGGCGTGCCGGCCGCCGCGGCGGGGCTGTTTGGTTATCTGGGCTATGACATGATCCGGCTTGTCGAGAACCTGCCGGATGTGAACCCTGATCCGATCGGCGTGCCTGACGCGATGCTGATGCGTCCGTCGGTCGTGGCGGTGCTGGACGGGGTCAAGGGCGAGGTCACGCTCTGCGCGCCGGTCTGGCATGACCCGGCCGTGCCGGCGCGTGCCGCCTATGCCCAGGCCGCCGAGCGGCTGTCCGAGGCGCTGCGCAGTCTTGACCGGCTGCCCCATGAGCCGCGCGAGATGGGCACGGCGCTGAAGGTCGGCGCGCCGCGTTCGAATTTCACCCATGAGGGCTATCTCGCGGCGGTCGAAAAGGCCCGCGACTATATCCGGGCGGGCGACATCTTTCAGGTCGTCCCCGCACAGCGTTGGGCGGTCGATTTCCCGCTGCCGCCCTTTGCGCTTTACCGCTCGTTGCGGCGGACCAACCCGTCGCCCTTCATGTTCTTTCTCAACATGGCCCCCGAAGAGGGCGGCTTTCAGATCGTCGGCGCATCGCCTGAAATCCTTGTCCGGCTGCGTGATGGCGAGGTGACGATCCGTCCCATCGCCGGCACCCGCCCGCGCGGCGCCCATGAGGCCGAGGACCGCGCGCTGGAGGCGGATCTGCTGTCCGATCAAAAAGAGCTGGCCGAGCATCTGATGCTGCTGGATCTGGGCCGCAATGATGTCGGCCGGGTGGCCAAGATCGGCACGGTGCGCCCGACCGAGCAATTCGTGATCGAACGCTACAGCCATGTCATGCATATCGTCTCGAATGTGGTCGGAGAGCTGCGCGAGGGCGAGGACGCGCTGTCGGCCCTGCTGGCGGGCCTGCCTGCGGGGACGGTCTCGGGCGCGCCCAAGGTCCGCGCGATGGAGATCATCGACGAGCTGGAGCCGGAAAAGCGCGGCATCTACGGCGGCGCGGTCGGCTATTTCGCCGCAAACGGCGAGATGGATATGTGCATCGCGCTGCGCACCGGCGTCATCAAGGATGGCACGCTTTATGTGCAGGCAGGCGGCGGTGTGGTCTGGGACAGCGACCCGGAATCCGAGTTTCAGGAAACCGTCAACAAATCCCGTGCCCTGCGACATGCAGCCGAGGAAGCGGCCCGTTTCACGCGCGGCAACCGCTGAGCCTGCGGCGGCGGATATGCTGTGGTTTCCGGGCGGGTTCTGTGCGGATCGGCGGCAGATTTATGACGCAACGTCATTAACTGGTTCGGCGGGGCGGCGGGGCCGCGCAGGGATGTTTGCATCCGAACCCGGCGGCAGTGCCGGGGCCACGTGCGGCTTTTGGGTTGCGCCAATATGTGCTGACTGAAACGCCCTCTGGTTGATTTGGGCACAAGGCCCGGCTGCCCGCCTGACCGGCGTTTTATCCGCTGTCCGCGCGCCGGAACCCGCCCCGTCAGGGTTCTCAAGCCGCTGATCATACACCATTTTGATGATGGACCTGACGGGTGTCAGCCTCTATCGCGCTGACAGATTGGAGGTCCGCCATGGCGCGTATGAATTACGATTTCAGTATCTTCAATATTGACGATTTCCCGCTGAACGATCCCGGTTTCGTTCTGTTCAAGGATAGTGACAGACCGACCTTTCCGATTGGCCAGCAATTTTCCTTTGCCGCCATTGGTCCGGGGCAGCGCATTACCGTCAGCGACAGCAACGGGTCGCTGACCGATGCCGACACGACCCGCGACCAGTATATCAACTTTGCCGATCCGACCCGGACCATCACCGTCGAGGGCGGGCAGGTCTGGGGCAATGGCACCCAGATCGAAGGCGCGTGGTCGGTGTCGCTGCGCGGGGATGACGGGTCACAGTTCACGATCTGGGGCGTGACCTTTAACGACCGGGACAATGACGTTCAGGCATTCATCACGACCGGCGGTATCAAGCTGGGCGTGACCTATACGATCGTGACCTATTCGACGAATAACGGGGCCGCTTACGTCTATCTGGTCTGCTTTGGTGCCGGCACGCTGATCGCGACGCCTGACGGGCCGCGCCCGGTCGAGATGCTGGGGGTGGGTGATCTGGTGCTGTGCAATGACGGACAAGCCTTCCCTGTGCGGTGGGCGGGCGCGCGTGCGGTCACTGCGGCGGAAATGGCGGCTGATCCGCGCCTGAAGCCGATCCGTATCGCGGCGGGCGCGCTTGGTGCCGGCACTCCCGCGCGCGATCTGATCGTCTCGCCGCAGCATCGCATGCTGATCCGTTCGGCCATTGCGCGCCGGATGTTCGGCACCGATGAGGTGTTGGTGGCGGCGGTTCACCTGCTTGGCGCCGAGGGAATCGCGCGGATCGAAACGCCTGCGGATATCAGCTATCATCACCTGATGCTGGACGAGCATCGCATCCTGCTGGCCGAGGGCGCCGAGGCCGAAAGCATGCTGCCCGGTCCCGTGGCCATGTCCGGCCTGCCCGATGCGGCGCGGACCGAGATCCTGACATTGTTCCCTGAACTGGAATTTCACAGCCCGGTGCCGGCCCGCCCGATCATCAAGGGCGCCCGCAGCCGCCGTCTGATCGAGCGGCAGATGAAAAACCGCAAGCCTCTGGTTGCCGCGCGGCCGCAGGGACCGGCGCAACCTCGCGGCTGAGGACCGGCTGACCGCAGGCCGGGCAGGGACATATCCGGGCCGGCTGGCCGCCGCGCCCCGCGCGCGCGTGCCACAATCGCCGATGGCTTTCTGAAAACGCCGCCACCCGCGCCTGCGCCGGGTGATGACAGAGACGATCTCTTCCGCGATCCGCCCGCCGCCCCGCGCGCGCCGGGCGTGATGCGGCCAGCACGTCGAAGGTGCGGCCAAGATCGCCGCCGCCCCCCGCGCACCTGCGCCGGGCGTGATTGTCTGGCCCGATATCTGCTTGCGCCCGCCAGCCCGCCAATGGTGCCGGATCATGGATGCGCCGGGTGCCCTCATGCTCTTCGTGCCAAAAGGGGCCGGGCGCGCGGCGTCATGTCTTTTGCGCCGGCAGCGGTCTGATTGCCCGCCCTCATGGCGGCGGCCAAAAGGCGCGGGTTGCCCGCCGGATCACAGGCACGCGCAACAAAAAGGGCGGCCACGGTGGGCCGCCCTTTTATAATTTGGGCTTGCGATCAGTTCGCCGGGGCGGGGTCGGGCGTAACCGCCGGATCGGCCACCGGATCGGCCGCCGGGGCCTCTGGCTCCGGCGTCACCGGGGCGGGCGGCGGTGCCGATTCCCGGTCACGAAAGACATAATCGGGGGCCGCAGTCGCTTCGTCATGGGTCAGGGCCGTGTGAATTTCCTGCGCATCAAAGTTGACGGTCAGCTGCTTCCACGGCACCGCTACCTGCTTTTCCCCGATCCCGAGAAAGCCGCCGACACCGATGATCGCGGCGATCATCTGCCCGTTCTGGGCATCGACGATCAGGTCGTTCACACGGCCGATACTGTCCCCATCATGCGAGGTCACGCTGGCGCCGATGATCCAGTCAACGCGCAGCTCGTTCATCGCCTGCTCGCGCGCGATCTTTTCGCTGCTGGCCATCTCTGCCTCAAGGATCTGTGCCTGATCCGGGGCGGCTTCGGTGGTGGCTTCGGGCAGTGCGGCCTCGGGGACCGGCCCGTCGGTCGTTACGGTTTCTGTGGCTTCGCTCGCGGCATCGGCAGCCGCCCCGGCGGCCTCGGCCGCGTTGTCAGCCGCAGCCCGGGCGGCGTCCGCGGCTGTTTCGGCTGCTGTCACGGGCGCGGGGTCCGGGGTGGTGGCGCTGTCTTGCGCAAATGCCAGCCCCGACAGGGGCAGGACCAGTGCGGTAGTCAGAATAATCTTGCGCATATCTCTCTCCTTAAAAGAGTTTCCGGCCGGGCGCGGGCACCCCGCCCGTATCATCCGGATAATTCCCCGCCCCGGCGTGAGGTTCCGGGGGCGGGCCGGACGGGCGGGTATCCGCCGGCGGCGGGGCTGTTTTCCAGCGTCAGTCGTCGCCGCGATAGGGGCGGACATATTGCAGCGCCATGTCCCAGGGGAAAAAGATCCAGGTGTCCTGGCTGACCTCGGTGACATAGCTCTGGACCATCGGCTTGCCCTTGGGCTTGGCATAGACGGTGCCGAAATGGGCGCGGGGATACATCTCGCGGATCAGCTCCAGCGTGCGGCCCGAATCGACCAGATCGTCAATGACCAGAATGCCCTCGCCGTCACCCATCAGCGCGGCGTCGGGCGATTTCAGAACCTCGAGCTGGCCCTGTATGCCCTTGTCGCCATCGCCCTTGTAGGAGCGGATCGAAATCGTGTCGATCGTGCGGATATCCAGCTCGCGCGCGACGATCATCGCCGGCACCAGCCCGCCACGGGTCACCGCGACCACCGCGCGCCATTCCGATCCGTCCAGCCGCCAGGCAAGTGCGCGGGCATCGCGGTGAAGCTGATCCCAGCTGACGTGAAATCCCTTTTCATGCGGCAGGCGGGTATCGTTACGGTCGGTCATCTCGGGCCTCGTGGATCAGCGGTCAAGGATCAACAACACGCCAAGCGCGATAATGGCAAGACCGGCGGCGCGGTCGATCCAGATTTTTGCGGCGCGGTAGCGGGTGCGCATCGCGGTGGTGGACATGACAAGCGCGATGGCGGCATACCAGAACAGTTCCGTCGCAAGCGCGGTCGCGTAGATGCTGGCCTGTCGCAGGCTGGTCAGCTCGCCGGGAAACAGCGACAGGATCAGGGCGGCGTAAAACAGTGCCGGCTTGGGATTGGCAAGGTTCAGCGCGATGCCGCCGGCGAATGTCTTGCGCGCGCCGCTGGCGGCATCGGGCAGCGGATCACGCGCGCCGCGCCACATATGCCAGCCGACCCAGATCAGATAGGCCCCGCCGAGCATCGTCATCGCGGCATAAAGCGCGGGATAGATCCGAAGCAGGGCCGCCAGACCCAAAAGCGCGCACAGACACCACAGCGAGGCCCCGAAGGCCAGCCCCAGAGCATAGGGCACAGCCTGATCGCGGCTGCGTGACATGGCGGTCTGGATCGCGGACACGATGGCCGGACCCGGCGACAGGATCGCCAGTGTCAGCGTCGCGATCAGCGTGAGATAGGCGGCGAGGTCTGACAGAATCAGCGATCCTTGCGCCCGGTCACCGCGTCGATATCGGGCGCGTCCACGGCCTTCATGCCGACCAGGTGATAGCCGGCATCAACGTGATGGGTCTCGCCGGTCACGCCTGAACCCAGATCAGACAGCAGATAAAGCGCCGATTTCCCGACCTCATCCTGAGTGACGTTGCGGCGCAGCGGTGAATTCAGCTCGTTCCATTTCAGGATATAGCGGAAATCCCCGATCCCCGAGGCGGCCAGTGTCTTGATCGGGCCTGCGCTGATGGCGTTGACGCGGATGCCATTCTTGCCCAGATCCTCGGCCAGATAGCGCACGCTTGCCTCAAGCGCCGCCTTGGCGACGCCCATGACGTTGTAATGCGGCATGACGCGCTCGGCCCCGTAATAGGTCATCGTGACCATGCTGCCGCCATCACCCATCAATGTTGAGGCATGGCGCGCCACCATCGTGAAGGAATAGACCGAGATATCCATGGTCATCTGAAAGTTGTCGCGTGTCGTATCGACATAACGGCCGCGCAGCTGTTCCTTGTCGGAATAGCCGATTGCATGGACGACAAAGTCGATGCGGCCCCATACGCGCCCGATTTCGGCGAACATGGCGGCGACCGATTCTTCGCTGGATACATCGCAGTCGAACAGCAATTCGCTGCCGATTTCATGTGCCAGCGGCTCTGCCCGCTTTCTCATCACCTCGCCCTGATAGGACAGCGCGATCTCGGCGCCCTGCTCTGACAGCGCCTTCGCGATGCCCCAGGCTATGGATTTATCATTGGCCAGCCCCATGATAAGGCCGCGCCGTCCGGCCATCAGGCCCAGGCTTGTTGACATGCCCTTCTCCGTCTTACCTTTTTGGCAGGATTAGGCCAAAGCCCCGGAGGCATCAAGCATGAGCGCACGTGACGGAATATTTGCAGGCAGCGATCCGTTCGTTATTGCACAAGACTGGCTGGCCGAGGCGGCAAAGACCGAAATGAACGATCCCAACGCCATGGCGCTGGCGACGGTCGATGCCGGGGGCTTGCCCGATGTGCGTATGGTGCTGCTCAAGGAGATCGAGGCGCAGGGTGCAGGGCGGGGAGCCTTCGTTTTTTACACGAATTATGACAGCGCCAAGGGGCGCCAGATCGCCGAGACCGGGACGGCGGCCTTTGTCATGCATTGGAAATCACTGCGCCGCCAGATCCGCGTGCGCGGACATGTGACCCGCGAAGAGGGTGCGCAAGCCGATGAATATTACGCCAGCCGCGCCCTGCAAAGCCGGATCGGCGCCTGGGCCTCGGTGCAGAGCCGGCCGCTGAATTCGCGCGGCTCGCTCATGATCGAGGTCGCGCGGCAGGGTGCGCGGCTGGGGCTGAACCCGCCGCGCCCGCCCTTCTGGGGCGGGTTCCGTATCCGGCCGGTTCAGATCGAGTTCTGGGCCGATGGCGCCTTTCGCCTGCACGACCGCTTCCGTTGGACATTCGCCGGCGAGGAGAGTGCCGCAGAACCCGGCCACACCGGGCCATGGCTTGTTCAGCGGCTGTATCCCTGAGTTGAAACAGGGGTGGCCCGCCTCCGCCAATGGTTGCGCTGATGAACTAATTTGCGCGTTATATGATTGAAATGTATGGGTCAATAAAAGTTTACGTAACGTAACCTTAATATTTTTCCGTATATGAAAAAATATTATCATGACATATAGAAGGTGACTGTTGATAACGATATGTCACGCCGTGGCAGGGGGTAATGGTGGACGCTGGTGACGCAACGACAGGCGATAGGGGCGACCCCGTCGAGGTCAGCGGTGCGGTCAAATGGTTCGATCCGGTGCGCGGCTTTGGCTTTGTTGTCAGTGACGGTGAGGGGCCGGATATCCTCTTGCATGGCAATGTGCTACGAAATTTTGGCCAAAGCTCGATCACCGAACTGACGCGGGTGCGGGTGATGGTGCAACAGACCGTGCGCGGGCTTCAGGCGGTCCGCCTGCTTGAGGTCGAACCGGCCGAGGCCGGCGCCGTCCCCGCCATCGGCGATCTGGCCGATACCCCGCCCGGCGATCTCGAGATGCTGCCCTTTCTGCCGGCGCGGGTGAAATGGTTCGATCGCGGCAAGGGGTTTGGCTTTGCCAATCTCTTTGGCGAGGACGAGGACGTATTCCTGCACTCCGAAGTGTTGCGGGTTTCTGGTCTTGCCGATCTGGCCGTGGGCGAGGCGGTCGCGCTGCGTGTCGTTGACGGCCGGCGCGGGCTGATGGCCGCGCAGATCGCGCCATGGGAACGTGGCGGCCGGCCTGCCGCCGGGGCCGGGATGTCGTGATCCGCGCGGCGCTGATCACGGCGGGCCTGTTGCTGGCTGCGGGTCCGGTGCTTTCGCAATCATCCGCGCCTGGGGCGGTGGCCGGATCCCTGAGCTGCCGCGATGATCTGGCGATCTTTCCCGCCGCCGGGGCGACCTTTCAGGTCGAGATTGCCGACACGCCCGAGGCGCGGGCGCGCGGTCTGATGCTGCGCGAGGCCCTGAGGCCCGAATCGGGGATGCTGTTCATCTATGAGCAGCCACAGCCGGCATCGTTCTGGATGAAGAACACGCTGATCGCGCTGGATATCATCTTCATGGATGAAACCGGCACGATCCGTCATATTCATCCCGGCGCGATCCCCTATGACCTGACCCCGATCCCCGGTGCGCGGCCCGGCGATCCGGCGCCCGAACGCCTGATGGTGCTGGAAATCGCCGCTGGTGAGGCCGCGCGCAGCGGTCTGGACGAGGGCATGGCCATGGCCCATCCACGTCTGCCGGCCGGTCGGGCCGCGCTTGATTGCCAATAGGGGTTTTCCCCGGCCGCGACAGCGGCTAGAAGCGGTCCGTCGGGGCGTGGCGCAGCCTGGTAGCGCGACGGTTTTGGGTACCGTAGGCCGGAGGTTCGAATCCTCTCGCCCCGACCAGCAATCAGCAACTTTTCAGACCCCCCATTTTCGCAACCGCGTTCTCGTGCCTGCCTGCTTTGGCCTTGTCACCGGAACGTCGGACATGGCCGGCGGCCGGCTGCGATATGCGGGTGATCTTTCGGCGCATCGCCGGGGCGGCAAAACCCGCCGGATTCCCGGCCGCCGGAGGGGAGGAGTTTGTGCTGACCGGGCAGGTCGTGTTTTTCCGGGCCGCCCCGTTTCCACAGCTGATCTGAACGCGGGCATTATGCGCCGCTGCCGCGCCCCGACACATGGGCGCGCAGGTCACCGCAAGACCTGACAAGAGGCGCAAGACCTTTCTTGCCGCTGGCGAGGGGGGATGAGACCGGGACAGCTTTGCTGTCGCCGCCCCCGCGCAACGCAGCCATGCGGCCTGTTCACGGCCTGCCGGACTTGAAACCGCCCGGCGCATCACCAGATCGGGCACAGATTTCTGACTGGTTCACGAGGGTATTATGAAGAAGCTCGGTTTTCTGTCGTTCGGCCATTGGGCGGATGATCCCGGCTCGCAGGTGCGCAGCGCGGCGGATGTGCTGACCCAATCAATCGAGCTTGCCGCCGAGGCGGAACGCATCGGCATGGACGGCGCCTATTTTCGCGTCCATCACTTTGCCCGTCAGCTCGCCTCGCCCTTTCCGCTGCTGGCGGCGATCGGCGCGCGGACCTCTCGGATCGAGATCGGCACCGGCGTCATCGACATGCGTTACGAGAACCCGCTCTATATGATCGAGGACGCGGGCGCGGCCGATCTGATTTCGGGCGGGCGTCTGCAACTGGGGATCTCGCGCGGCTCGCCCGAGCAGGTGATCGACGGCTGGCGTCATTTTGGCTATGCCCCGGCCGAGGGCGAGGATGCCGCAGATATGGCGCGCCGCCATGCCGAGGTGTTCCTGCACCATCTCGACGGTCAGGGTTTTGCCCCGCCCAACCCGCGCCCGATGTTTCCCAACCCGCCGGGTCTGCTGCGGCTGGAACCTCATGCTCCGGGTCTGCGTGACCGTATCTGGTGGGGGGCGGGATCGAACGCGACCGCCATCTGGGCCGCGCATATGGGGATGAATCTGCAAAGCTCGACGCTCAAGGATGACGAGACCGGCGAGCCGTTTCACATCCAGCAGGCCGCCCAGATCCGTGCCTATCGCGATGCCTGGCGCGAGGCCGGACATGCGCGTGAACCGCGCGTCTCGGTCAGCCGCTCGATATTCGCGCTGATGACGGATGAGGACCGGATGTATTTCGGCCGCGGCAAGGAAAGCGACCAGATCGGCATGATCGAGCGGACCCGCTCTATCTTTGGGCGCGGCTATGCGGACACGCCCGACCGGCTGATCGAGGCGCTGCGCGAGGACGAGGCTGTCGCCGAGGCTGATACGCTGCTGCTCACGGTGCCGAATATGCTGGGGGTGGCCTATAATGTGCATGTGATGGACTCGATCCTGCGCCACGTCGCCCCTGCGCTTGGCTGGCGCTGATCCTGCCGCCGCGCCGGGGCCGAAGGTCGCGAACAGATCACCTCTGTTGCCCGTATGTGTCGGGCGGAACCGGCTGCTGATCAGGGTAACCCGCTCAACGGGATCCGATGACTGCACCCGGCCGCCGGCCAGTTGTCCCCATGCGTATCGGGGCGATCCGGGCGTTCCCGGCCGGCTGCGGCTGATCCTGCCTGTTGCCTGCATGCGCAGGCGCGTATCAGCGCTGCGCCTGACCAGCCGTGCCGGCGTCCACCCTGCGCTTGCCGGTCATGGGGGCGCGGATTGAAACAGGTGCCGCGATGCCGGTATTATGGGGGCATGGGGTCACCCCTTCACGCGCGGGGGGTGAAACAGCACGCAGGCGCTCCATCTCCTTCGAGATGCCCAGATGCCCCTCACATGCGCGCGCGGGTTGAAACAGTAGCTGTGCAGCCTCAGCGGTTTGTTCGACGGCGCCCCCCTCGCGCGCGCGGGTTGAAAGACCGCAACACCTTCGCCAACCATACGGGCATAGCGCCCCCCTCGCGCGCGCGGGTTGAAACCGCCGGGGACAGCGGGCCACCGGGATCACCCGCGCCCCCCTCGCGCGCGCGGGTTGAAACCTATACCGCCGTCGCTGAATGGCGGCGTTGTGGATCGCCCGCTCACATGCGCGCGGCCAGACCTTTCCGGGCCGTGAGCGAGGACCGTGCCGGGCCATCCTGCCCCCTCATGGCATGTGGATTGAAACGCCCGGATGATCCGCAAAAATGACCGGTTCCCGGCTGCCCTGTTACGAAGGCGCGATGGTTTGCGGATTGCGGGCCGGAAGTGGTCCGTCCGGTTCCCGGCGCGGCGCCTTTGTGGTTCGGGCGGTTCGGGGTGCGGCCATCAGACATCAAGCGGCTGTGCAGGGCATTTGCCATTCGGAACACAAACTGCATCACCCGGTCGTCTCCGGCGGTCCACCGCAGCGGGTCCGAGGTCGCAGCAGCGGTTGTCGCCCGGCATATCCGGCGGCAGCCATGGCGTGGTCGCGGCCCCGAGGGGCCTTTGATCGCGGCGCAGGGCCTGTGCCGGTTTTCCGCACAGACCGCCGGCCGCCGTATCAGCCCGGCCGCCGGCGCAAGGCGTTGGCTGCGTGGTTTCAGTCTGGCAGGGGGATAAATTCGTCGTCATCGCCGGGTGGCAGGTCAAACTGACCCAGCCCCCAGTTGGCGCGGCGCCACTCTTCGCGGGCATGGGCGATCTTTTCCCGCGATGACGAGACGAAATTCCACCATATATGGCGCGGCCCGTTCAGTGTCGCCCCGCCAAGCGCCATCAGCCGCGCGCCCTGTGGCCCGGCCGTGACGGTGATGCGGTCGCCGGGGCGAAAGACCATCATCTGCCCCGCCGTCCATTCCTGCCCGGCAATGCTGACCATGCCCTCGGTGATGTAAAGGCCACGGTCCTCGTGATCATCGGGCAGCGGAAAGCGTGCGCCCGGGGCCAGCGTGACATCAAGATAAAAGGTCTCTGAATACAGGGTGGCGGGCGCCGCCTCGCCATAAGCCGAGCCAAGGATGAGACGTGCGCTGACGCCTTCGGCCTCGATCTCGGGCAGGCTGTGCTTGCCATGATGCTCAAAGATCGGGTCCATCTCCTCGCGGTCTTCGGGCAGGGCGATCCATGTCTGAATGCCGAACATCGAATGTGGTCCCTGACGCGCGGTGCTGCTGGTGCGTTCGGAATGGGTGACGCCGCGCCCGGCGACCATCCAGTTGACCGCGCCGGGCCGGATCACCTGATCGGTGCCGATGGAATCGCGGTGATGGAAATCGCCGCGATACAGATAAGTGACCGTGCCCAGCCCGATATGGGGATGGGGGCGGATGTCGATCCCCTGTCCGGTCAGAAATTCGACCGGGCCGGCCTGATCAAAGAAAATGAACGGCCCGACCATCTGGCGCTGCGGCGCGGGCAGGGCGCGGCGGACCTCGAACCCGCCCAGATCGCGCGAACGCGGGATGATCGTGGTCTCGATGGCATCCAGCCCGATTTCGTCGGGGTTGCCAGGGGTCAGGGCGGGGTTCCAGCTCATACCCGCCATTATGCCAGAGAATGCCGCCCGTGACGAGGGGGGCGGTGCTGGACGCGGGCGCGCGCGCATCGTAAAGACGCGGCCAAACGGATGACAGGATTTGAGCATGGGCTTTCGCATGGGGATCGTCGGGCTGCCGAATGTCGGCAAATCGACGCTGTTCAACGCGCTGACGCGCACCGCTGCCGCGCAGGCGGCGAATTTTCCCTTTTGCACGATCGAGCCGAATGTCGGCGAGGTCGCGGTTCCCGACCCGCGTCTGGACAAGCTGGCCGAGATCGCCGGGTCGAAACAGATCATCCCGACGCGCATCACCTTTGTCGATATCGCCGGTCTGGTAAAGGGCGCCTCCAAGGGCGAGGGGCTGGGTAACCAGTTTCTCGCCAATATCCGCGAGGTCGACGCAATCGCCCATGTGCTGCGCTGTTTCGAGGATGGCGATGTGACCCATGTCGAGGGCCGCGTCGATCCGATCGCGGATGCCGAGACGATCGAGACCGAACTGATGATCGCCGATCTGGAATCGGTCGAAAAGCGGTTGGCCAATCTGACGCGCAAGCTCAAGGGCGGCGACAAGGAAGCCGGTGATCAGGCCCGCCTGCTGGATCTGGCCCGTGCTGCGCTGGAAAACGGCCAGCCCGCGCGCACGGTCACGGTGTCGGATGATGACCGCAAGGCATGGAACATGCTGCAACTGCTGACCGCCAAGCCGGTCCTTTATGTCTGCAACGTGGCCGAGGATGAGGCGGCGACGGGCAATGCGCTGTCGGAAAAGGTCGCGGAAATGGCGCGGACACAGGGGGCGGGCCATGTCGTCATCTCGGCCCGGATCGAGGAAGAGATCAGCCAGCTTGCCACCGATGAACAGGAGATGTTCCTGTCCGAACTGGGCCTGGACGAGGCCGGTCTGGACCGGCTGATCCGCGCCGGCTATGCGCTGCTGGGGCTTCAGACCTATTTCACCGTCGGCCCGAAAGAGGCCCGTGCCTGGACGATCCGTCACGGCACGCTGGCACCTGCGGCGGCGGGCGTGATCCATGGCGATTTCGAGCGCGGCTTTATCCGTGCCGAAACCATCGCCTATGATGATTACGTCGCCGGCAAGGGCGAGGCCGGCGCGCGCGAGGCCGGCAAGCTGCGAGTCGAGGGCAAGACCTATGAGGTCAAGGACGGCGACGTGCTGCATTTCCTGTTTAACGCCTGACGCATGCGGGCTTTGGCGCGCGCTGATGTGGCTCGCCCCGCGCCGGATTGCCTGACGCCTGACACGCGCGGGCTTTGCCGCGCGTTGATACTGTGCGCCTCGCGCCGGCTAGATTATCGCATGACGCTCGCGGGCTGTGTGGTTGGTTGATGTGGTGCGGATCGCGCCGGATTGATTAACTCCTGACGCGCGCGGGCTTTGCCGCGCGTTGATATGGTTCGTCTGGCGCCAGATTGCTTAACTCCCGACGCGCGCGCGGGCTTTGCCACGCCCGTCCATGATCGCGCGCCCACCCCGCCCCAATTATTTAGCGCCTGACGCGCGCGCGGGCATGCGCCGCATCCGCTTTGCCTGCCTGCGGTTGCTCAAATAACCACGGACAGAGGGGGCAGCAGAGTGGGCCGTGTTCCTGGCGGCCCCGCATGGCTCTCTGGCGCCGGCGCGGATGTATCTGCGGGCCGGATGATGCGCGGTCATCGCGGGTGGTCTGGCCGGCGCGCGATGGTGCGGGCATGCGCAGGGTATTCGTTGTTGCGGATGATCTTTCGGGGAGCCGGCAGATGCCCGGTGCGCGGCGGCACCGACGCCCGGCGGACCGGATATGATCCGTCCTGCTGCCGTTCAGCCGCGCTCCGGCGGCGGGGGCAGGCCGTCATTGACCGATACCGCCTTCAGCACCGCAACCACGGCGCGTCCGGGCACCAGATCCAGCGTCTGTGCCGAGCGCGCGGTGATCCGCGACAGGATCGCCTCGCCGCCGTTCAGCCGCAGCCGCAGCAGCACACCGCCCTGATCATCCGGCCCGGCGCTTTCGATGACGCCATCCAGCATATTGAGGGCCGAAATCCCCAAAGGCCGCGTGGTGGCGATCATCACATCGCGCGCGAGAATGCGCAGCCTCAGGGGGGCGCCGGGCACCAGCCCGGGCTGGGTGATCCAGACCGGCCCGGCGGCGGTGTCAAGGCGGGTCAGCCCGTCCTCATCCCGGCCCGCGACCCGCGCCGACAAAACTGCCCCGGTCTGCGGCCCGAGCGCGCCGGCGCTTGCCGGATCGGCCATGACATCGGCGGCCGGCCCGGCGGCGGCGACGCGCCCGGCCTCGAGCAGGACCACATGCGAGGCCAGCCGCACGATCTCGCTGATCGCGTGGCTCACATAAAGGACCGGCACGTCGGTATGGTCGCGCAGATGCTCAAGATAGGGCAGGATCCCGTCCTTGCGCGCCTCATCCAGTGCCGCCAGCGGCTCGTCCATCAACAGCAGGCGCGGCGCGGACATCAGCGCGCGGCCAAGCGCGACCCGCTGGCGCTCACCCCCTGACAGCGCGCCGGGACGGCGGTCCAGCAGCGCGCCGATCCCCAAAAGCGCGACCATCGCAGCCATCGCCGCCTCATCCGGGCGCGCGGCGCGCGGCGCAAGCCTGCGGCCATAGTCGAGGTTCTGGCGCACGCTCAGATGCGGAAACAGCCGCGCATCCTGAAAGACATAGCCGATCCGGCGGCGATGCGGGGGGGTGAAAACACGCTGCCCGCTGTCCATCAGAACCTCGTCCCCCAGCGTGATACGGCCCGATTGGGGCCTGAGCAGCCCCGCCACGGCATTGATCAGCGTCGTCTTGCCGGCCCCCGAACGCCCAAAGATCGCCGTCACGCCCGGCCCGGCGCTGAAACCCGCATCAAGGGTAAAGCCGGCAAAGCTGTGGCGGACCGTGACCGACAGGCTCATGCGCCGGAAATCCTGCGTGCGACGGCGCGCCCGGCCCATTCCGATGCCAGCAGCGCACCAAGCGCGACGATCAGTGAAACCGCGACCAGACGCGCGGCCTGTGCCTCGCCGCCGGGCACCTGCAATTCGGAATAGATCGCGGTCGGCAGGGTCCGGGTCTGGCCGGGGATGTTCGACACGAATGTGATCGTCGCGCCGAATTCACCCATCGCCTTGGCAAAGGCGATGATGCTGCCGGCAATGATGCCGGGCAGGATCAGCGGCAGGGTGACGGTGGCAAATACCCGCGGCGGCGAGGCCCCGAGCGTGCCGGCCGCCTGCTCCAGCCTCTGGTCCACCGCCTCGATCGCCAGCCGGATCGTGCGCACCATCAGCGGAAATGCCATGACCGCCGCCGCCAGTGCCGCCCCGGTCCAGCGAAAGGCGAATGTGATGCCGAACCACTCTGCCAGCGGCGCACCCAGAACCCCGCGCCGGCCAAAGGCGATCAGCAACAGATAACCTGTCACCACCGGCGGCAGGATCAGCGGCAGATGGACCAGGCCGTTCAGCAGCCCATGCCCCGGAAAGCGCCAGCGCGCCAGGGCATAGGCGACGAAGATCCCGAATGGCAGGCTGGCCGCGACGGCCCATAACGACACCCGCAGCGACAGCGTCACCGCCTGCCAGTCCTGATCTGAAAGCCAGTCCAACCTGTCAGTCCGTCAGGGAAAAACCATGCGATACAAAGATGTTGGCGGCATCCTCGCTGTTCAGCAAGGCAAAGAAGTCGCGGTCGGCCTGATCCTCTGCGCCGGTCAGCAGGGCGGCCGGATAGGTGATCGGCGGATGGCTGTCGGCCGGGAAGGTGGCACGGACATGAACCGCAGGCTCGGCCTGCGCGTCAGAGCCGTAGACGATGCCCAAGGGCGCCTCGTCGCGGGCGACAAGTGCCAGCGTCGCGCGCACGTTATCGGTCTGTGCGACCAGCGGCTCGACCGATGTCCACAAACCCAGGCTTTCCAGTGCCGCCTTGCCATATTGGCCGGCCGGGACGGAATCGACCATCGCCATGGCCAGCCGCCCGCCATCCAGGAGCCCCGGCAGATCCGTATCCGGGCCCAGAGCGATCTCGGCGCCCGGCGCATGCGAGATCAGCACCAGATCATTGCCAAGCAGATCCAGCCGGCTGTCATCGGCGATCATGCCCGCGGTCTCGACCTCGTCCATCCAGTTCACCGCCGCCGAAATGAAGATATCGGCCGGCGCGCCCTCGATGATCTGGCGGGCCAGCGTGCCCGAGCCGGCATAGCTGATGCTGACGCTGTGGCCGGTCTCGGCACTGAACCCGGCGGCGATCTCGTCAAGGGCATCCTTCAGCGAGGCGGCGGCAAAGACCGTGACATCCTCGGCCTGCGCGGCGGTGGTCATGACAAGAAGGGCAAGCAATGGCAGGCGCATGGTCGGCTCCGTTTTTCGATATATCCGTAGGGAAATATTGACGCTATCACGCGGCACAGGCAAGCGATATCGCGTCATGCATGGAAAAGGAGATGCGGAATGGTCGAATACGGACCCGGCTGGTGCCGTGCCGAGGCAATGCGTCTGCTGGATTTCCATGCCGCGTCTCTGGATCCGGCGGGCGGGTTTTACAAGCTGGGCGCCGAAGGCCGGCCACTTGGCGATCAGCCGCGCGGGCAGGGCGGTCTGCGCGAGCTGCACGAGACGACGCGGATGATCCACGCCTATGCCCGTGGCGCAGCATTGGGCCATCCGCGCGCGCGGGACATGGTTGATCACGGCATGGCGTTTCTGTTCGCGGGTCATCTCGACCCCGAACATGGCGGGTTCTGGTGGTCGGTCGATGATGCCGGCGCGGTTGATGCGCGCAAACAGGCCTATGGCCACGCGTTCGTGCTGCTGGCCGCGGCCGCCGCCGCAGGGGTCGGGCACCCCGATGCGGCGCGGCTGCGCGAAACGGTGATGACCGTGATCCGCGCCCGCTTCTGGGAGCCGGTGCCGGGCGCGGTCAGCGATACGTTTGATGAGGACTGGACCAATCCGCCCGCCTATCGCGGCGGCAATGCCAATATGCACCTGACCGAGGCGCTGCTGGCGGCCTATCGTGCCTGGGGCGACCCGGCGGATCTGGACATGGCGCGGTCGGTCGCCGGTCTGATGATCGACCGCCATGCCCGTGCCGAGGGCTGGGTGGTGCCCGAGCATTTCACCCCCGGCTGGCAGGTCGACCGCGATTTCGCGGGCGATCCGATGTTCCGCCCCTCCGGCACGACGCCCGGCCATGCGATCGAATGGGCGCGGCTGCTGCTTGAAATGTGGCAGGCCGGCGGCCATGACCCGCGTGACGGCTGGACGCTCGAGGCCGCGCAGGCGCTGTTTGCGCGCGCCATGCGCGAGGGCTGGCTGCCCGAGGGCGGGCTGGCCTATACGCTGGACTGGCAGGGTCGCGTCGATCAGCGCCGCCGCCTGTGGTGGCCGCTGGCCGAGGCGGTGGCGACCGCCCATGCGCTGCATGATGCGACCCGAGACGACGCCTGGCTGGCCGATCGGGAACGGCTGTGGTGGCAGCTTGACCGCCATTACATCGACCACGAGCATGGCGGCTGGTTTGCCGAGATCGACCCTGACGGCCGGCCGGTCCAGACGCTGTTTCCGGGCAAGCCCGATATCTATCACGCGCTGACGGCAACGCTTGCCGGGGCGGGGCTGGCCGCGCATGAGGCCGGCGCTTGGCGTCATTGACTTTTGGCCCGCAAAGACCGATCCTGCTTTGACCGAGCAATGGCTAGGCAAAGAGGAGGTTTAGGATGAATATCGACCTCTCGCGGCGCAGTTTTCTGAGACTGGCGGGTGCGGGTGTCGTGGCGACGTCGCTGGGTTCCATGGGATTTGGCGAGGCCGAGGCGCAGGAGATGGCGCATATCCGGCCCTATAAGCTGGCGACACTGACCGAAGTCCGCAATACCTGCCCCTACTGCTCGGTGGCCTGCGGCGTCATCATGTATTCCAAGGGTGACGTGCGCACCGGCGAGGCCGAACTGATCCATGTCGAAGGCGACGCGGATCACCCGACCAATCGCGGCACGCTGTGCCCCAAGGGCGCGGCGCTCAAGGATTTCGTGCGTTCGGAAACCCGGCTGACCCAGCCCAAGATCCGCCGCGCCGGCAGCGACAGTTTCGAGCCGATCTCATGGGACGAGGCGCTTGACCGCATCGCGCGCGCGATGAAGGACGACCGCGACGAGAACATGGTGCAGTTCAACGAGGCCGGCGTGCCGGTCAACCGCTGGACGACCACGGGTTTCCTTGCGGCCTCGGCAACCACGAATGAAACCGCCTGGGCGACCTTCAAGGTCGTCAAAGGGCTGGGGATCGCGGGTTTCGACAACCAGGCACGCGTCTGACACGGACCGACGGTGGCCAGTCTGGCCCCAACATTCGGTCGCGGTGCGATGACCAACTCCTGGACGGATATCCGCAACACCGATCTTGTGATCGTCATGGGCGGCAATGCCGCCGAGGCCCATCCCTGCGGGTTCAAATGGGTGACCGAAGCCAAGGCGCATCGCGGCGCCAAGCTGATCGTGGTCGATCCGCGCTTTAACCGCACGGCAGCCGTCAGCGATTATTACGCGCCGATCCGGCCCGGCACCGATATCGTTTTCCTCATGGCGATGATCCGCTGGATGATCGAGAACGACAAGGTCCAGTGGGATTACGTCCTGAACTACACCAACGCCTCTTTCATCGTGAAGGATGACTATGGCTGGCAGGACGGGCTGTTCACCGGATATGACGCCGACAAGCGCGATTATGACCGCTCAAGCTGGGATTATGTCTTTGACGACGAGGGTTATGCGCTGACCGACATGACGCTGGAAAACCCGCGTTGCGTCTGGCAGTTGCTCAAGGCCCATGTCGATCAATACACGCCCGAGCTGGTCGAGCGCGTCTGCGGCACCCCTGCCGATCGATTCCTGAAAATCGCCGGGATGATCGGCGAGACCGCGGCCCCCGACAAGGCCATGACCTCGATGTATGCGCTTGGCTGGACACAGCACTCCAAGGGCAGCCAGAACATCCGCGGCATGGCGATGCTCCAGCTCATCTTGGGGAATATCGGGGTGATGGGTGGCGGCATGAACGCGCTGCGCGGGCATTCCAACATTCAGGGCCTGACGGATCTGGGCCTGATGTCGAACCTGCTGCCCGGCTATCTGGCGATGCCGACCGAGCGCGAGGCCGATTACGAGACCTATATGGCCTCGCGTCAGTTCCGTCCGCTGCGTCCCGGTCAGACAAGCTACTGGCAGAATTACAGCAAATTCATGGTCTCGTTCATGAAGGCCATGTATGGTGATGCCGCTCAGCCGGAAAATGACTGGGCCTATCACTATCTGCCCAAGCTTGACGTGCCGAATTACGATATTCTGCGCATGTTCGAGCTGATGAACGAAGGGCAGGTCAACCTTTACTTCTGTCAGGGTTTCAACCCGCTTCTGGCCTTTCCGAACCGGACCAAATGCACCTCGGCGCTGTCCAAGCTGAAGCTGCTGGTCGTCATCGACCCGCTGGAAACCGAGACGGCGCGTTTCTGGGAAAACCATGGCGAGTATAACGATGTCGATACCGCCGCGATCCAGACCGAGGTGATCCAGCTTCCGTCAACCTGCTTTGCCGAGGACGAGGGGTCGCTGACCAATTCGGGCCGCTGGGTGCAATGGCACTGGCCGGCCTCGACACCGCCGGGTGATGCGCGGCTGGATACCTGGATCATGGCGCAGATATTCCTGCGCGTGCGCGAGCTTTACCGCGCCGAGGGCGGGACGTTCCCGGACCCGGTCCTGAATATGAGCTGGGATTACGCCGACCCCAACGACCCGACGGCCGGGGAACTCGCGCGCGAGATCAATGGCCGGGCGCTGAGCGCGGTCTATGATCCGGCCGATCCGTCAAAGCAGCTGGTCGAGGCCGGCAAGCAGGTGGTGAACTTTACCCAGCTGCGTGACGACGGCTCGACCATGTCGGCCTGCTGGATCTATTCCGGCTGCTGGAACGAGGACGGCAATATGATGGCCCGGCGCGATAACACCGACCCCTCGGGTCTGGGCGTCTATCCGCAATGGACCTTTTCATGGCCGGTGAACCGGCGGGTGCTGTATAACCGCGCCTCCTGTGATCTTCAGGGCGCGCCTTTCGATCCCAGCCGGACGCTGATCGAATGGAACGGCGAACGCTGGGTCGGCAATGACGTGCCCGATATCGGTGTCACCTCGCGGCCCGAGGATGTCGGGCCGTTCATCATGAACCCCGAAGGCGTGTCGCGCCTGTTCACACGGGGGATGATGCGCGACGGTCCCTTCCCGACGCATATGGAGCCGTTCGAGACCCCGATGGCCAATGTTTTCAATGCCGGCATGCGGGGCAATCCCGTGGCGCGGGTCTTTGAATCCGATGTCGCCGATCTGGGAACCTCGGATGAATTCCCCTATGTCGGCACCTCCTATCGCCTGACCGAGCATTTCCACTTCTGGACCAAGCACAACCGGGTGAACTCGGCCTTGCAGCCCGAGTTCTTTGTGGAAATCTCCGAGGAGCTGGCGGCGGAAAAGGGCATCTCCAAGGGCGGCTGGGTGCGCATCTGGAACAAGCGCGCCTCGATCAAGGCCAAGGCCGTGGTGACCAAACGGATCAAACCGCTGATCTGCGACGGCAAGCCCGTCCATATCGTCGGTATTCCGCTGCACTGGGGCTTTACCGGCAGCGCGCGCAAGGGGTTCGGTCCGAACTCGCTGACCGTGTTCATCGGTGACGCCAATATCGAGACGCCGGAATCCAAGGCGTTCCTGGTCAATATCGAGCGTTCAGAGGAGCCAGTGGCATGAGCATCAATACCGCCCCGGCCCCGACCACCGCAGTCTCGAACCCACCGGTCGAAGCGCTGTCGCCGAATTTCGGCGATGGCGCGGTGATGCGGGCATCGGCCACGCCGAACCTGCCGGCGCCGACGCAGCAGCTGGAAAAGCTGGCCAAGCTGATCGACATCAGCAAATGCATCGGCTGCAAGGCCTGTCAGTCGGCCTGCGTGGAATGGAACGACACCCACCCGGAGGTCGGCTTTAACCACGGGGATTACCAGAACCCCGCCGATCTCGGCCCCGAGATGTTCACGCTGATGCGCTATGCCGAATACGAGAATCCCGAGACCGGGGATCTTGAATGGCTGATCCGCAAGGACGGCTGTATGCATTGCGAGGATCCGGGCTGTCTCAAGGCCTGTCCGGCGCCCGGTGCGATCGTGCAATATACCAACGGGATCGTCGATTTCATCAGCGATAAATGCATCGGCTGCGGCTATTGCATCTCGGGCTGTCCGTTCGACATTCCGCGGATGCATCCGGTCCGGCATGTGACCAAGAAATGCACGCTCTGCTCGGACCGGGTTGCGGTCGGGCAGGGACCGGCCTGCGCCAAGGCCTGTCCGACGCAGGCCATCGTCTTTGGCACCAAGGATGACATGCTTGCCCATGCCGAGACGCGTATCGCGGATCTCAACGCGCGCGGTTATGCCAATGCGGGCGTCTATGATCCCCAAGGTGTCGGCGGCACGCATGTGATCTATGTGCTGCAACATGCTGACAAGCCGGGCATTTATTCTGACCTTCCGGCTGACCCCCAGATCTCGCGTCTGGTCGAGGGCTGGAAAGGTCCGACCAAGACCATCGGTCTGGCGGCAATCGGTCTGGAGGCGGTGTGTTCGGTACTGCTCTTGATGTTTAACGGAGCCAATGAGCCTAC
>JAUNTL010000177.1 GCA_030538705.1 Paracoccus sp. (in: a-proteobacteria)
TGGACATCTGGCCGGTCTTCGAGGCGTTCCAGAATGATATCCTCGGTAGCCAGCTATTGCTGGAACAGGAAAAAAACGCCTCCGCGCCCTCGCCGAATGGCATTATGGCGGGGGCGACGGATATTGCGCCGCCTGCGGGCAAGCCTGCCCGGACTGCCCGGCGAGGCTGAACGCGCCACTTACGCTGGAGGGCTGGCAGGTCTGGGATCTGGCCAGCCGGTTGACCGGGCAGCTGCGGGCGCTTCCCGGTGCGGTCATTGGCTGGGACATGAGCGCGGCACTGGCGCTGGGGAACGCGCTGGGCGTGCCCGTCATCGCCATCGCGGAATTTCTGCCGGTGATTGAGGCGGAAATGGTGCGCAAAATCAACGCGCAGATCGCGAAGGATCAGCCGTAGCCCTGTGGCTTATCCCAGACGGCGCTGTAGCTGCCCAAAAAAGTGCATGCGCTCATGCAGGATGGCGATAATCACCGGACGCGCGCCCGGCATCCAGACGATATAGTGATGTTCGCAACGATGCACCGACACGGTTTCCGGCAGACCATCAATGCGCTTCGCGCGCGCTTGACCCAGTGCAATTGCTTCACATCCGGCCTCGATTTGCTCGAGATAGCGTTCGGCCTGATCAAAGCCCCATGTGTCATGGGTATAGCGCCAGATCTCCTTCAGGTCCGCCTCGGCGGCGAGCGTCAGATCATAGCGCCGCATCGGACCCGCTCAGCGCCCGACCTGCGCGCGCGCTTCGCGCCGGATGTCAGCGAAGGACTTTTGTGACAACTCACCCCGCTGCGCCTGTTCGATCCGGGGCGCGAGGAAATCCGACAGCGCGGCCATGGCGTCCGCCTCACTCATCCCATGCACGGCGGGTGCATCGCCCAAAGTCCGGTTCAGGACATAGTCCTTGATGCTTTGCCCCTTGAGGGCAGCGAGGGCCTTCAGGCGCTGGTGGTCTTCCTGGGTGATGTCGATCGAGAGTCTGGGCATGGGCGCAGGCTAACACAACAGAATGCACAAAACAACATTTGAGCGCCGATCCCGGTGATCGGTCGCGCATAGCTTCAGGAACCCGTCCCTCCATGGCTGAGAAGAAAGTCTCCGTCCGGCTGGTCGCCGAGAACGGGCGGCAGGTTCGTGCGGAACTGGAGGGTGTCGGCAATGCCGGCGCGAGCAGTTTCCGGCGCATGTCGGCCGAGGTTGATCGCACCGGTGTTATGCTGCGGCGGCTGGCGGGGATTGCGGCCGGGGCGCTGAGCGTCCGGCAGGTCGCGCACTATGCCGATCAATGGGCCGATTTGCGCTCGCGGGTCGATCTGGCGGTGGGATCACAGGAGAAGGGCGCGGCGGTCATGGATCGCCTCGCGGCGATGGCGCGGCGGACCTATTCCAGCCTCGGGCAGACGGCGGAAAGCTGGCTGGCGAACGCGACGGCGCTGCGGGAACTCGGCATGTCCACCCGCGAGAGTCTGGATTTCACCGAGGCGCTGAACAACGCCATGGTGGTCTCGGGCGCAAAGGCCGAGCGCGCGGCCTCGGTGCAAAACGCATTGTCCAAAGCCATGGCGGGCGGGAAGCTGGCCGGGCAGAACCTGAACACGGTCATCGAATCCGGGGGGCGGCTTGCGGAACTGCTGGCCGCCGAGCTTGGCACGACCGTCTCTGGCCTGCGCAAGATGGGCCGTCAGGGCGCGATCACCGGCGATGTGATCCGCTCGGCGCTGGTCGGCAATCTCGAACTGCTGCGAGAGGAAGCGGAGTCCATGCCGGCCACCATCAGCGATGCCTTCACGCTGATCGGAAATGCAGCGCTGCAACTGGTCGGCACTTGGGATCAGCTTTCCGGCGCGTCCTCGCTGGTCGCGGATGTGCTGATCATGGTGGCGGATAATCTCGACCGGCTGGCGGCCATCGGCATCGCCTTCGCCGCCTTCATGGCCGGGCGCTGGGTGGCGGCATTTGTCGCGGCGCGGATCGCCACCTTTTCGCTGGCAACCGCCCTGACGGTGCTGCGCACCGCGATCATCCGCACGGGGATCGGTGCCCTCATTGTCGGGGCAGGCGAGCTGATCCATCAATTCGGCAAGCTGGTGCAGCGGGTCGGCGGTCTTGGCACCGCCTTCAGGCTGATGGGCGGCGTGGCGCTGGAGGTCGGGCAGCGGATCGGTGCCGCTTTCAGTGCCTTGTTGGGAGGGATATCGCGCAGTCGTTTTCACCGTGCTGGACGGCATCGTCACCGGCGCGATTACAGCGGTGGACCGATATATCGCGGTCTGGAAAGGCGGTTTCGATGCACTGGTGGCGATCTGGGGCCGGCTGCCCGATGCGATCGGCAATTTTGCCTTTCGCGCCGCGAACGGGTTAATCACGGGCGTCGAGGCGATGCTGAACGGTGTTGTCACCCGCATCAACCAGTTCATCGCCGGGATCAACTGGGCGCTGTCAGCGCTGCCGGACTGGGCGGTGGGCGAAGGCGGGATCGAGCTGAAGGCGCTCGATGCGCTGGATCTGGGCCGGATCGATAATCCCTTCGTAGGGGCGGCTGGAGAGGCCGGACGCGCCGCCGCCGATGCCTTCGCCGCCGGGTTCAATCAGACCTATATCGAAGCCCCGTCAATTTTCGGCGATCTGGCAGATGAGGCCGCGACGGCCGCCGCCGCCCATCTGGAAGCGGCTGGGCAATTGGCCGAGGCCGTCACCCGCCCGCTGGAAAGCTGGCAGGCGCTGAAGGATGCCATGACTGACGCGGGCGAGACCGGCAGCGATGCGCTGGACGATGCGACGGAAGCGGCAGGTCGCGTCACCGAGGCACTGGATGGAGCGGGTCGCGCGGCAGGTCGTGCAGGAGCGGCGGCGCGTCAGGCAGGTCAAGACGCGAAGGACGGTGCCGAAGAGGCCGCGACCGGCTGGGCGGCCGTCGCGGAAACGCTGGCCGACTACGCCGAAAAGGCCCGCGAGATCGGTGCCGATATTGGCAAGGCGCTGGTCGGCGCCTTCCACAGCGCCGAGAACGCCTTGGGCGAGTTCGTCAAGTCCGGCAAGCTGAACTTCCGCGATCTGGTGACCTCGATGCTGGCCGATCTCGCCCGGCTCGGGGCGCGGAAGTTCCTGCTGGGACCGCTGGCCGGGGCGCTCGGCAATGCGATGGGCGGCATGGGCGGGAATGTATTCGCCAATGTCCTGCATGCCGGTGGCATGGTTGGCGCTGGTGGGCCGGGGCGGATGATACCGGCAACGGTTTTTGCGGATGCGCCGCGCATGCATTCCGGCGGCTGGGCCGGTCTGCGCCCGGACGAGGTGCCAGCGATTCTGCAAAAGGGCGAGCGTGTGCTCTCGCGCCGCGAAGCCGCCAGCACTGGCGTCAATGTTACCGTCAACATCCACACCCGCGATGCAGAGAGTT
>JAUNTL010000178.1 GCA_030538705.1 Paracoccus sp. (in: a-proteobacteria)
AACATCCAGATTGGTCTGCATCTGGATCATGGTTTACTCCCGACCTTTGGGGACGGCGATGCGGGCCGCCCCAGGGTTTCGAATATATGCCGGACCTCAGGCCGAAGCTTGCGCTTCGTCCGTCAGAACGGTCCAACGCTTGGTTTTCGAGATCGGCGCGCATTCGATGATGCGAACGGTATCGCCGACCTTGAACTGGTTTTCCGCGTCATGGGCGCGGTATTTCTTCGACGAACGAACCGTCTTGTGCAGCAGCGGGTGCTTGAAGCGGCGCTCGACCAGAACGGTAACGGTCTGCTCGTTCTTGTCCGAGGTCACGGTGCCTTGCAGGATGCGTTTGGGCATATCAGTGTCCCCTTAGTTCGACGCAGCGGCGTCGGCCGCTTTCTGGTTCAGAACGGTTTTCACGCGGGCGACGTCACGGCGGACCTCACGCATGCGCGCAGTTGATTCGAGCTGGCCGGTGGCCTGACGGAAGCGCAGATTGAACGCCTCTTTCTTCAGCGCGATCAGCTGATCTTTCAGCTGGTCGGGCGTCTTGTCCTTCAACTCGGTGGCTTTCATGCCCCTGTTCCTTTCAACATCACCGGCAGGCCCCGCCTCTGCGGGCCACCCTGATTCCGGTGGAGTTCACGATGAAGGCCCGCACATATCGCCAAAGCTTCAGCATTGCAAGCCCGGATGCGGCATTTCTTGCGCATCTCGCCATGGACCATCTCGACATGGACAAGGCGGCGGCGCTTGCCTAGCGTCGGCATACAGAAATTTTCGGAGTCCAGAACATGCGACTGTATTATGCAGCAGTTCATTATGCAGCAATTCTCGGGGCGGGATCAATCGCCCTGCTCCCGCTGACCGCCTCGGCCTATGAGCTGAGCGCGACCGCGCCGGGCTTTGCCGTCGCCCAGCCGGATGCGGTTCCCGCCAATCCCGCCGGCGACGGCCAGAACTATGCCTGCTGGCCCCGGCCCGACGGCTTTGCCACGCAGGGCGCACAGCTCGCCGATGATCACGGCTGGAACGTTCTGTCCGAGACCGTGGCCGACGGTCTTGCCTTTGTCAGCTTTGCCGGGCGGGTTGTCCCGTCGACCAGCGGAACCTGCGTGATGGAGGATGGCAATATCGCCATCTTCCGCGGCCAGAACCTGCTGGGGCTGATCTATCGCGACGCAACGGCCGCACCGGGTGAGGACGCGCCGCAGGCGATCGGCGCATTGCAGCAGATACAGCCCGGCGTGATCCGCATTCTTGCGGGCGATCAGCTGGCCCTGCCCCTTGCCGATATCGTCCTGTCAGGGACTGGCGGCGCCGCCGTCCACCCGGTCAGCGCCGAAACCACGGTTTGCGGCAACAGTGTCGTGCCGAATATCTATGGCGAGACGATCCTTGATGCGCGCGCCGCGCTGCAAGCGGCGGGCTGGCAGCCGGTCCGTTCGCCCGATGCCGACCCGCCGGATGAATTTTTCACGACCCATGACATTATCGAGGCGGAAAGCTGTTCCGGCACCGGTCTGGGCTATTGCTCATTCACCTATCAGAATGCGGGCGGTGATACGCTGACGGTGACGACGGGCGGGGACATGCCCGAATATGCGCCCGTGCTGGCCTTTGATGCCGGGTGCCGGCGCGGCTGATCCCGCCGCCGCCGCTGGTCAAAGGCCCCGTTCGCCCGGGGCGCCGATCCTGCATTACGGTCAGGTTCAGACCGCGACAGAACGACCGGATGACCAGCGGCTTGCGCGCAGATCACCCGGACCATGCCCAAAGCGCGGACCGGCGCGCTTTGGGCGATGAGGGCACTGCTCTGCGCTCAGGCGGCGCGGTCAGGCAGGCTCTCGACCACCGAGATATGTTCGGCCGTGATCCCACCCGGCGCATAGACGTGAATGGCGAGGCTCAGCCCCTCGGGATGATCCGGCGAAGAATAGTGGAAAACGACGAGCTGCCCAAGGGCGCCGTTGCCAGGGTTGACGATCTCATAGCCCTCATATGTGGCGCCATTGGCAAAGCTGGTCGGATCGACCACCAGCCGGTCTTCGGCCGGGTCGAGATGCTCGATATGAGCAACCGGCGTATAGGCCCCGTTGCTGCTCAGCCAGTCACGGATTTCATCGGGCGAAGCGTCGAGCAGCTCTGCCGGGGCCACGGGACGAATCCCATCCCCCTCCAGCCTCGCGTGCAGATGGGACAGGTTGCTGGCATCCTCGGTCACGCGCACCGACAGCTCGAACGTATCGGCCCCCTCGATATTGCCTTCAATATCGTTGCCACCCGCCTCCAGATACAACATGCCCGTCGGGTCCATGGCGACGCCCTGAACCTGTATGATGTCATCGCCCGCACCGCCCGAGACACTGACCGTCGCCCCATTCATGGCATCGACAACGATCACATCATCGCCATCATCCCCCGAAATCGAGACATTGCCCGACGCGCCGCCGATGATAATCCGGTCGTCACCAGAACCGCCCTGGACATAGACCTCCTGAACCGCGGTATCGGGCGCGATATGGCTGGTCACATGGCCGAGGCGGATATCATCGTCACCGGCGCCGCCGAATACAGAAATCCCGGCAAGGTGGTCAATGCTGATCCTGTCATCGCCCGCACCGCCGTCGATTTCCGGCAGCACACTGGGGTCCCTATCGTCGTCCGCGACGCGCGCGATCAGATCATCCGAGGGACCGATCCGGCCGCCGATCAGCGTGTCATTACCCGGACCCAGATCAAGGTCGGCAGAGATCTGGCCGTCAACGGTGACCTCGCGGTCCTCTGTCTCGTCGCCGTCGTCATTGTCGTCGCCCGAGAAAATTTCATAGCCCATCATCAGAGCCAACAATCCACCAACCAGATAAAGCGCCTGCATTTCCATCGTTCACATCCTCGTGACCAGCATCAGGCTTTTTTGCCTATCGGGCAAAACAAGGCAAGAGTTAACAATTGCCCCACCGGTCGCCGAAAAAGAAAAACCCCCGGCGTTGCCACCGGGGGTTTAAATCATTTGATGCTTGCCCGACCGCGACCCGAGGGCCGCGCGGGCGCGGCGATCACCAGTCGGCGCGTTCCACGATGCGGGTCGTGACCGGCAGTTTCATCGCACCAAGGCGCAGGGCCTCGCGCGCGATGGTCTCGTTCACGCCGTCGATCTCGAACATGATCCGGCCGGGATGGACGCGGGCAGCCCAGTAATCGACCGAGCCTTTACCTTTACCCATCCGCACCTCGGTCGGTTTCGACGAAACCGGCACATCCGGGAAAATGCGGATCCAGACCCGGCCCTGACGCTTCATGTGGCGGGTGATCGCGCGGCGGGCCGCCTCGATCTGGC
>JAUNTL010000044.1 GCA_030538705.1 Paracoccus sp. (in: a-proteobacteria)
GCACGTCATCGACCATCAGCACCTCGACCGTGCGGAACATTTCCTTGAAATCCATCACGGTGCGTTCGCGCAGCGCCTGGACAAAGCGATACATGAACTGTTCGGCCGACAGATAGAGAACACGGCATTCGGGGCGGCGTGCCCGGATTTCGCTGGCGATGGCATGCATCAGATGCGTCTTGCCCAGACCAACGCCGCCATAAAGGAACAGCGGGTTAAAGGTGACCGGCCCGCCTTCGGCCACGCGGCGGGCGGCGGCATGGGCCAGTTCGTTCGGTTTGCCGACGACAAAATTGTCAAAGGTAAAGCGCGAATCAAGCGGGGCGGACATCTCGGCCTGTTCGGCGGCGCGCTCGCCTGCGGCCGACCGGGCCGTGGCCGCAGCGCGGCGCGGCGCGGCCGCAGCACCGGCGGCAACGCGAAAATTCAGCCGCGCAACCGGGGCACCCGCACCGCTCAGCGCCTCGCGGATGGCTTCGGCGTAATGGCGCTGCACCCAGTCCGAGATAAAGCGGGTCGGCGTGTTGATCATCGCCTCGTCACCGCTGATCGCCATCAGGCGAAGCGGCACGATCCATGTCGTGTGATTATTGGCTCCGATCTTCTCGCGAAGTGCGTCACTGGCCCGATCCCAAAGCTTTTGCATTTCTTGTTATCTCGTCCGTCTTGTCCCCAGTTCCGGCCGCCTTTTCGGCGGCACGGGCGTCTCGCGCACGCGTTGGGGGAGCAGCCGCGCAGAACCTGCGGCTGATACCGCAAGACCCGCCCGGTGCGGACGTAATCCGCCAAAAGTGACGGAGGTGGCAGCCCCCCGCCGCTGTCGGCGCTTGACCGATTGTCGGTCCGTTTCAATCGCGTGTCTCGTATCGGTGGCAGAACCGATTCGGACGCGATTTCCCCCAAGGCGACATGAATCGCAGCACCGAAGCTAGCCGTTCTGAAAAGCCTTTCGCAACTGATCTTCGCGCTTGACACGAATATCGTCGCTGCGAATCCGTGCCCGCGTGACAATCCTGTCGATAATCCAGAGGCTTGTCGAAAATATTTTATAATTCATGGACTTGGATACATAAAAAACAAAAGGGCGCATCCTGATGGATACGCCCGATCATAAGCGGAAGGCGGCCCGGTGGCCGCCCTGTCTGCGCGTTACTTGGCGCCGACGGCCTTTACCCGGGCGGCCAGACGCGAGATTTTCCGCGATGCCGTGTTCATGTGATAGACGCCCTTGGTCACACCGCGCATAAGTTCCGGCTGAGCAGCCTGGAGTGCCGCCTTGGCCGCATCGGCATCACCCGAGGCAATGGCTTCTTCAACCTTGCGCAGGAAGGTGCGGATGCGCGAACGGCGGGCTTTGTTGACTTCGGTGCGGCGCTCGATCTGGCGGGCGCGTTTCTTTGACTGGGGCGTGTTGGCCATGGGTGCGGTCCTGTATCTCGTTCAAATTCGGTTACGCAAAAGCCCCACGGCACCGTTCACCGGGGAACGGACATGATTCTTGCCTGAAGCGGGCCCACGCGCATGTAAGTCCGGCGCTATACAGCGCCCGGATCAGAAAGCCAAGCGGGAATCAGCGGTCGCGGAATTGCGGCTCGCGCTTTTCAAGAAATGCGGCCATGCCTTCCTTTTGATCCTCGGTCGCAAACAGCGCATGGAACAGCCGCCGCTCATAGCGCAGCCCCTCGGCCAGCGTCGTCTCATAGCTGAGGTTGACGGCCTCTTTGCCAATGCGCACGGCAATCTGCGATTTCTCGGCGATCTTGCGGGCGATTGCCATCGTCTCGGCCATCAGCCGGGCGGCAGGCACGACGCGGCTGACAAGGCCGGCGCGCTCGGCCTCTTCTGCATCCATGAAACGGCCGGTCAGGATCATGTCCATCGCCTTGGACTTGCCGATCAGCCGGGTCAGGCGCTGTGTGCCGCCGATGCCGGGGATGATGCCCAGATTGATCTCGGGCTGGCCGAATTTCGCATTGTCGGCGGCAATGATGAAATCGCAGGCCATCGCCAGCTCGCAGCCCCCGCCAAGCGCATAGCCGGCCACCGCCGCGATGATCGGCTTGCGGATGCGCCCGATCGCGTGGGTGGGTGCGGCAAAAAGATCGGCCTCATAGACATCGACAAAGCTCTGCTCCGACATCTCCTTGATATCGGCACCGGCGGCGAAAGCCTTTTCGCTGCCGGTCACGACGATGCAGCGCACCTTGTCGTTACCATCGGCATCCTCAAGCGCGGATGACAATTCGCCCAGCAGCTCCGTGTTCAGCGCATTCAGCGCCTGCGGCCGGTTCAGGCGGATCAGCGCCACATGGGCGTCGATCTCGACAGAAATGGTCTGATAACCCATGGCACACCCCTCGCGATTGCGGATCGCGCGCTTCCTAGCAAAACAGGGCCAGTCTGGCCAGCGGTTCCGCTAGTGCTGACATGCCGGGCAATAAAAGCTCGAGCGCCCCGATTGCACGATCCGGCGGATCTGACCCGTGCAGCCCGGCGTCGGGCAGGGCGCGCCCTCGCGGCCATAGACGCGAAAACTGTGCTGAAAATATCCCAGCTCGCCCGTCGCCTGCCGGTGATCGCGCAGGGACGACCCGCCCGCCGCAATCGCCTCGGTCAGCACGTCGCGGATCGAACCCGCCAGCAGATCAAGCCGCGCCCGCGCAATGCGGCCGGCGGCACGGCGCGGGTCGATGCCCGCACGGTGCAACGCCTCGGCCACATAGATATTGCCCAGCCCGGCGACATTTTTCTGATCCAGCAGCGCCGCCTTGACCGGCCCGCGCCGCCCGGCAAAAGCCTCGGCCAGAACGGCGCCGTCAAATCCCGGCTCCAGCGGTTCCGGCCCCAGCCCGGCCAGCCAGGGCGACGTATCGCCGCGGATCAGATCCACCATGCCGAAACGGCGTGCGTCATTCAGTGTGATGCGGGTGCCGGCATCGGTTTCGATCACCATATGATCGTGGCGCGGCAGGATGGCCGGGTCGCGGTGATAAAGGCCCGGGCTGCTGCCCTCGATCAGCATGCGCCCCGACATGCCCAGATGAATCAGCACGCTGGCGTCGCGGTCGAGATCGGCCAGAATGAATTTCGAGCGCCGCCGCAGCGCCGTCACCCTCGCCCCGGTTGCGACCTGCACCAGATCGGGCGGGAATTTCTGCCGCAGCCCGTCACGGTTCAGCACCATGCGCGCGATACGCGCGCCCTCCAGATGGGGCAGCAGACCACGGCGGACCGTTTCAACCTCGGGCAGTTCTGGCATCTTCGTCGCTTTCGTCGCATTGTGTCGGCCGGAATGGCCCCCTAACTGGGCCGCATCAGGTATAACGGCAAGAGCGATGAGCGACAGGAAAACCCATTTCGGCTTTCAGACCGTGGATGAGGACGACAAGGCCGGTATGGTCCATGGCGTCTTTTCGCGCGTGGCCTCACGCTATGACGTCATGAACGACCTGATGAGTGCAGGCATCCACCGGATCTGGAAAAACGCGATGATGGACTGGCTGGCGCCGCAAGGCGGCCAGCAGCTGCTGGACGTGGCCGGCGGTACGGGCGATATCGCATTCCGCTTTCTGAACCGGGCGCCCGGCGCGCATGTCACGGTTTGCGACATGACCGAATCGATGCTGGTCGAGGGCCGCAAACGCGCCGAGGCCGGGCGTCTGGCAGAACGGCTGTCATGGGTCACCGGCGATGCCATGGCCCTGCCCTTTGCGGATGAAACCTTTGACCGCTACACGATCAGCTTTGGCATCCGCAACGTCACCCGCATCGGCGACGCCCTGTCCGAGGCGTTCCGCGTCCTGCGCCCCGGTGGCCGGCTGATGGTGCTGGAGTTCAGCCAGATCCCGGTATCCGCCCTGCAATGGGCCTATGACCGCTACAGCTTCAACGTCATTCCGGTCATGGGTCAGGTCGTCGCGCAGGATCGCGACAGCTATCAGTATCTGGTCGAATCGATCCGCCGCTTTCCCGATCAGGAAACCTTTGCCGCCATGATCCGCGATGCCGGGTTCGAGCGCGTCAGCTATCGCAACCTGTCGATGGGCATCGCCGCGCTGCATTCGGGCTGGAAACTGTGAGAGGGCCACATAACATCTGGCGGCTGATCCGCACCGGCGCCACCTTCGAGCGCACGGGCGCGATGAGTGTCGCACTTGATGCCCTTGCCGCGCCGCGCAATGTCCGCGTCGCCGCGCGCATCCTTGGCTGGCCGTTCCGCTGGCTGGGTTATCGCGGCGATCCGGCCCTGCCGCCGGTCACGCGGGCGATCACCGCGCTTGGCCCGGCCTATATCAAATTTGGTCAGATTCTCTCGACCCGCCCCGATGTGGTCGGCGCAGATCTGGCGGCGCAGCTGTCATATCTTCAGGACAAGCTGCCGCCTTTTCCCACCCCGACCGCCGAAGCGATGATCGAGGCCGATCTCGGGCAACCGGTCAGCGAGATCTTTTCCGAATTCTCCGAGCCGGTGGCCGCGGCCTCCATCGCGCAGGTTCACCGCGCGCGGCGCGCCGATACCGGGGCCGAGGTCGCGGTCAAGGTGCTGCGCCCCGATATCGCAGCGGCCTTCAGCCGCGATATCGACGCCTTCCACTTTGGCGCCAACATGATCGAGGCGCTGTCACCCGCGACGCGGCGGCTGCGCCCGCGCGACGTCGTGGCCCATTTCGAAGGTGTCGTGAACGGCGAGCTGGACCTGCGGCTGGAAGCGGCCTCGGCCTCGCTTTTTTCCGAGAACACACGGGGGGATCCCGGTTTTCAGGTGCCGCGCCCGCATTGGGGGCTGACCTCGCGGCGCATCCTGACCTCGGACTGGGCCGAAGGCATATCGCTGGGGGAGGTCGATGCGATTCGGGATGCAGGCCATGACACATCTGCCCTGGCCGAGCGGTTCTTGCAGCTGTTTTTGTCCCATGCGCTGCGCGACGGGTTCTTTCACGGCGATATGCATCAGGGCAACCTGAAGGTCGCGCCGAACGGCGATCTGATCGCCTATGATTTCGGCATCATGGGCGAGATCGACGAATATACCCGCCGCACCTATGCCGAAATCCTGATGGGCTTTATCAACCGCGACTATGACGGTCTGGCGCGCATTCATTTCGAGGCGGGATATGTTCCCCGTGACCGCGATCCGGCCGCATTCGCGCGCGCATTGCGCGCCGTGGGCGAACCGATCTTCGGCGCCGATGCCAGCCGGATCTCGATGGCGAACCTTCTGGGCTATCTGTTCGAGGTCACGGAACGTTTCGGGATGCAGACCCGGACCGAGCTGATCTTGCTGCAACGCACCATGGTCGTGGTCGAGGGCGTAGCGCGTTCGCTGGACCCGAACCTGAACATCTGGAATGCGGCGCGCCCTGTGGTCGAACGCTATATCCGCGACAATCTGGGCCCGCGCGCCTTTGTCCGCGACAGCCGTGCGATCATGCAGACGCTGCACCGCGCCATGCCGCTGATGCCGCAGCTGATCGAGGATGCGATCTGGCGCGAACGGCAAAAGACCGAAGGCAGCACAAACCCGCGTCAGGGCTTTGCCTGGCCGGCCGCCGCAACCGGCGCGGCCGTGACGGCGGCAATAGCGGCGATCCTGGCCATGACGCTGTCCTGAGGTCCTGAAAGGCCGGGCGCAGTCCCGGCTGCGCGGGCAGATGCCTCCGGCGGGGATATTTGGGGACAGAAGATGGCGCCGCGCAGGCGATGCCGGCTGTGGCGCCATGTCCCTGTCTGTGTGGTTGCGCCGCAAGGCAGGCGGGGGCCGCGCTCAGCGCAGCGGCCGGGCGATCAGGCAGCAGCCCGTCATCATCTGCGTCTTGTCCCCGACAAGGCGGCCATTGAGGATAACGATGGTTTCCAGCCCGTAATGGCGGTCGGACATCCCGTCCGAGCAGGCTTTGGGCGTGATTGCTGCGGCAATAAGGTTGTGATCATCCTCGGCCAGCAGGCCCCGGCGCGGGTCGCGCGGAACAGCGCTGTCGGTGATATGAAGGCCGGAAACCTGCACCTCTCCGCCGCCGGGCGTATCCCATATGATCCTGCCATCCACCGCCCGCATCGACCAGAAGGGTTCGGTGCCGGTGCAGACCAGCCCGTCGGGCAGGCGTCCCGGCATCCAGACATCGGTGCGATAGCTGAGATAGCGCATCGCGACCCAGCCCGATGTCTCAGCCATATTGACCCGGCCCCAGTTGCCCCGCGTCTCGACCACCTCGACGCCGGTCGCATCAGGGGCGATGCGCCCGATGATATCCGCACCGGCAGAAGGTTCAGCCCGGATATTGAGCGTGTCATCCGCAGCGACACCGGCAACGTCGAAAAGCGTCGGCAGGATATATTCCTGCGTCGCCAGCGCCGGGCTGGCACTCAGACACAGGGCGAGGATCAGCGGGCGTATCATCATCATGGCGCTATCCTATCGCGACACCGAACAGGCGGCCAATCACAGCTGTGATAGCCATGGCGGCGACACCCCAGAACACGACGCGCATCACCGCGCGGACGATCGGCGCCCCACCGGCCCGCGCGCCGATCGCCCCCAGCATCGCCAGCGCAAGCAGCGTTGTGGCCCAGATCACCGCCGTCACCATCCCGTCGGGCGCCAGCGCCGCACCGGCCAGCGGCACCGCCGCCGCCGCCGTAAAGGTCAGCGCCGAGGCAAAGGCGGCCTGAAGCGGATTGGCCGACAGCACATCCGACAGGCCCAGTTCATCGCGGATATGAGTGCCAAGCGCGTCATGCGCGGTCAGTTCACGCGCCACCAGTTCCGCCGTCTCGCGCGACAGGCCGCGGCTGAGATAGATATCGACCAGTTCCTCCATCTCGGTATGGGGATCATCGTCCAGTGCCTGACGTTCGCGCGCGATATCGGCGCGTTCGATATCCGCCTGACTGGAGACCGAGACATATTCCCCCGCCGCCATGGACAAGGCCCCTGCCGACAGCCCGGCAAATCCGGCGATCAGGATCCCCGGGCGATCCGCGCCAGAGGCCGCGACCCCCACCAGCAGCGACGATATCGAGACAATACCGTCATTCGCGCCCAGCACCGCCGCCCGCAGCCAGCCGGAGCGCGAGATGAAATGAGGATCATCGGGATGAGCCGAGGGATGTGTGTGGCGTGACATCGTTGTCTCGTGAGGGAAAGAGGGGATCAGGCGCGCGCGCCCAGTGGGACAACACCAAGGGTCTGTAGCACACGGGCCTCGATATCGGGGGCGTTCATTGCCGCCTCGGCATACATCGCGGCGGGTGAATTATGGTCGATGAACGTGTCGGGCAGAACCATCATGCGGAATTTCAGCCCGTGGTCGAACACCGCCTCATCGGCCAGCAACTGCGCGACCTGGGCACCGAAACCACCCGTCGCGCCCTCTTCGATGGTTATCAGCGCCTCGTGATCACGCGCCAGGCGCAGGATCAGGTCGCGGTCCAGCGGTTTAGCGAAACGGGCGTCGGCAATGGTGGGCGTGATCCCGCGCGCCATCAGCGATTCGCGCGCCGTCATGACATCGGCAAGGCGGGTGCCGAATGACAGGATCGCGATCCCCGCGCCTTCGGCGATGATCCGGCCGCGCCCGATTTCCAGCGGGATACCGCGCTCGGGCATATCGGCCCCGGTGCCCTCTCCGCGCGGAAAGCGGAAGGCGATGGGGCCGGCATCATGGGCGGCGGCGGTTGCGACCATATGGACCAGTTCGGCCTCGTCCGCGGCGGCCATGACCACCATGCCCGGCAGATTGGCGAGAAAGGCGATATCATAGGCCCCGGCATGGGTCGCGCCATCGGCGCCGACCAGACCGGCGCGGTCGATGGCAAAGCGCACCGGCAGCCGCTGGATCGCGACATCATGAACGATCTGATCATAGCCGCGCTGCAAAAAGGTCGAATAGATCGCGCAAAAGGGCTTCATCCCGCCGGCCGCCAGACCGGCGGCAAAGGTTACGGCATGCTGTTCCGCAATGCCCACATCAAAACAGCGCCGCGCAAAGCGCTCGGCAAACAGGTTCAGCCCGGTGCCGTCGGGCATCGCGGCCGTCACAGCCACGATCCTGTCGTCCCGCGTCGCCTCGTCAATCAGGGCACGGGCAAAGACGCTGGTATAGCTGGGCGCGTTGGATGCGGCCTTGGCCTGCTCGCCGGTTGTGACATTGAAACTGCCGCGCGCATGGCCACGGTCGGCGGCGCCCTCGGCGGGCGCATAGCCCTTGCCCTTTTTCGTGATCGCATGGATCAGGACCGGCCCCGTTGCCCGCGCCTTGACCGTGCGCAAGAGCGGCAGAAGCTGGTCGAGATCATGCCCGTCGACCGGGCCGATATAGGAAAATCCCAGCTCTTCGAACAGGGTGCCTCCGATGGCCATCCCCTTGAGCATTTCCTTGGCGCGGCGCGCACCCTCTTGCAGCGGCGGCGGCAGCAGCCCGACCGCGCCCTTGGCCATGGCTTTCAGATCCTGAAACGGTCCCTCGGTATAAAGCCGCGTCAGATAGCTGGACAGCGCCCCGGTCGGCGGCGCAATCGACATTTCATTGTCATTGAGGATGACAAACAGCCGCCGGCCCAGATGACCCGCATTGTTCAGCGCCTCGAACGCCATGCCCGCCGACATGGCACCGTCACCGATCACCGCAATCGCATCGCCCGGATCACCGCCCAGATCGGCAGCCATCGCAAAGCCCAGTGCCGCGCTGATCGAGGTCGAGGAATGGCCGGCCCCGAAGGGATCATAGGGGCTTTCCGACCGTTTGGTGAAACCTGACAGCCCGCCGCCCTTGCGCAGCGTGCGGATGCGGTCGCGCCGGCCGGTCAGGATCTTGTGCGGATAGCATTGATGGCCGACATCCCAGATGATCTTGTCGCGCGGCGCCTCGAATACCGCATGCAGCGCCACGGTCAGTTCGACCACGCCCAGACCGGCACCCAGATGCCCGCCGGTCACGCTGACCGCGCTGATCGTCTCGGAGCGCAGCTCATCCGCAAGCTGATGCAACTCCCGGTCGCTCAGCGCCTTGAGGTCCGAGGGCAGGTGAACGCGGTCAAGCGTCGGGGTTCTGGGGTGGTTCTGGCTCATTTCGGCCCTTTCAGGGACGTATTCAGCTTTTGCGGTCGATAACGAAACGCGCCAGCGCCTGCAAGCTTTCCCCGGCATCACCATAAGGTGACAGCGCGGCGATGGCTTCGTCCACCAGACGTCGTGCCTCGGCGCGCGCGCCATCCAGCCCCAGCAGCGACACGAATGTCGCCTTGCCCGCCGCATCATCCTTGCCGACGCGTTTGCCGGTGGCAGCCTCGTCGCCGGTCACGTCAAGAATATCGTCGGCGATCTGAAAGGCCAGCCCAAGCGCCTGCGCATAGTGCCGCAGCGGGCCGGGGTCATCGCCTGCGGCCAGCGGGCCCGCGGTCGCGGCAAAGCCGATCAGCGCGCCGGTCTTGGCCGATTGCAGGCGGATGATCTCGTCCAGATTCAGCGGTGAGGCCGCGCTTTCGGCCTGGATATCAAGCGCCTGCCCCCAGACCATACCGCCGGCCCCCGCCGCGCGCGCCAGCCCGCGGACAAGCGCGACCCGCGCCGCGTCGCTGCCGATGGCCGGGCTGGCCAGCAACTCAAACGCCAGCGCCTGCAACGCGTCGCCGGCCAGGATCGCGGTGGCCTCGTCCCATCTGACGTGAACGGTCGGCTGGCCGCGGCGCAGATCGTCATCGTCCATGCTGGGCAAATCGTCATGGACAAGGCTATAGGCGTGCAGCGCCTCGACCGACAACGCGACGGGCATCGCGGCCGTTTGCGCCACGCCATGCAACCGCGCCGATTCCAGCACAAGTGCCGCGCGCAGACGCTTGCCGCCCGCGACCGCATAGCGCATCGCATCGGCCAGATCGCCCGCAGGCAGATCACACAGCACATCCGCAAGTCCCGCCTCGACAGCCTGCGCGCTGCGCGCCAACAATTCGGCGGCGCTGTTCTGCATCGCTTACAGCCCCTCGGCCGGGGTGGTGCCGGTCGGCTGGCCCTGCGCCAGCGTGATCTTTTCGACCCGCTCCTCGGCTTCGCGCAGGCGGGTCTCGCAATGCGCGCGCAGCGCCGCCCCGCGTTCATACAGCCGGATCGAATCCTCCAGCGGGGCGTTGCCGCTTTCCAGCCGCGAGACGACCTGTTCAAGTTCCTTCATCGCGTCCTCAAAGGACATGGTTGCGATATCCGTCATGGCGCAGCCCTCATCATTACCGGTGCCGCGAAGCCGACGCGGCGCATCCGCAGGGTATTAGCCCGCTTCGCCGCCCAAGGCCACAGGCTCAGACATGGGGGGACAGATCATCCTCGGCATCCTCGGGCGAGATGCCCAGAGCATCCAGCCCGGCCTCCAGAAAATCGGCAAGACGCGGCTCGCCCATCAGGTAATCCTCGGTCGGCGTGGTCTTTTCGGCCCGCGCCGTGGCGATGGCCTCGTCCAGATCCTCGGCGTCAAAGCTGTCGCGGCCGATCCACATGACGGCGGTCAGCGCGGCCTGCTCATCCTCGTTCAATGCGGCGATAAATTCGTGGAGTTCGCTGCGCACCCCGTCACCCCGGCGGTGTCCGTTATGCGCCCAGGCATCAACACCGCTGTCATATTCGCGGGCGCGTATGATGACATGGGCAATCTTGTCAGCTGAAATGTCGCGCATCTGGCCCCCCAATGTTTTCGCGCCAAGTGTCGCCGCCCGGCGCGGCCGCGTCAATCCCGGCGCCCGAACAGGCGTTCGATATCGGCCAGCGACAGCCGCACCCATGTCGGGCGGCCGTGGTTGCACTGGCCCGAGCGTGGCGTGCGCTCCATCTCGCGCAGAAGGGCGTTCATCTCATCCCCGTTCATCCGCCGGCCCGAGCGGACCGAGCCATGGCAGGCCATGGACGACAGCACCGCATCGACCCGCGCCCGCAGCCGGTCGGACGCGCCCTGATCGGCCAGATCGTCGGCGATATCGCGGATCAGCCCGGCGGCGTCCAGCCTGCCCAGCAATGCCGGGATCTCGCGCACCGCGACCGCGCCGCCCCCGAAGGGTTCGATGACCAGCCCAAGCGCGGCCAGATCATCCGCCACCGCCAGCACGCGCGCGGCATCATCCTCGGGCATCTCGACGATTTCGGGGATCAGCAGCGCCTGCGAGGGGATACTGCTCTCGCCGGCCTGCGCCTTGAGCCGTTCATAGACCAGCCTTTCATGCGCGGCATGCTGATCAACGATGACCAGCCCGTCAGCAGTCTGGGCGATGATATAGTTCTCGTGGATCTGTGCCCGGGCCGCGCCCAGCGGCGCATCGGCGCAAACCGGGGCCGGGGCCGGCTCGATCCGGGCCGATGGCTGTTCGGCGAAACCGTCAAAAGCCGGGGCCTGCGCGGCATGGGCAAGCGTGCGCGCATGGGCCGAGGGCCGGTAATCCATCTGATAGCGGGCGGGACCGGCGGGCGGCGCCACCTCGGGCCGGAAGGCCGCCAGCGTTGCCGCCCCGACCGTGTCGGATGTCCGTCGCGAGGCCCCGGCAAGCGCGTGGCGCAGTGCCGCAACGACCAGACCGCGCACCACCTCGGGCTGGCGAAACCGCACCTCGGCCTTGGCGGGATGGACGTTCACATCGACGAAATGCGGATCACAGGTGACAAACAGCACCGCCGCAGGGTGACGTCCCGCCGGCAACACGTCGAAATACCCCGCCCTGAGCGCCCCGGTCAGCAGCTTGTCGCGCACCGGGCGGCCGTTGACATAGACATGCTGCGCCACCGCCGCGCCGCGCGAATAGGTCGGCAGCGCGGCAAAGCCGGTCAGACGCACCCCGTCACGCTCGGCCTCGACAGGGATCGCATTGTCGATGAAATCGCGCCCCATGATCCGCGTCAGGCGGGCATGCAGCGCGTCGAACAGATCGCCCTGTTCGGCATCGGCGCGAAAGATCAGCCGCTCGTCATCATGCAGGCTGAAGGCGGTGGCGGGTTCGGCCATGGCCAGCCGGCGCATGACATCGGCCACGGCCTGGGTCTCGGCGCGGGTGCTGCGCAGGAATTTCAGCCGTGCGGGCGTGGCGAAAAACAGGTCGCGCAACTCGACCACCGTGCCGCGATTGGCCGCCGCCGGGCGCAGCGCGCCCGCCCGCCCGCCGGCAATGCTGATCTCGGCCCCCTCATCGGCGCCCTCGATGCGCGAGATGATGGTCAGCCGCCCGACCGCGCCAAGGCTGGGCAGGGCCTCGCCACGAAAGCCGAAGCTGTGAATATTCAGCAGGTCCGAGCCGTCGATCTTGGACGTCGCATGGCGCGACAATGCCAGCGGCAGGTCGTCAGGCGCCATGCCGCAACCGTCATCGGTGACGCGGATCAGCGCCTTGCCCCCGTCCGAGATCGTGACCGCGATCCGCCGCGCCCCGGCATCAAGCGCGTTCTCGACCAGTTCCTTGACCGCCGATGCCGGGCGCTCGACCACCTCGCCGGCCGCGATGCGGTTGGCGATACTGTCATCAAGCTGCCGGATGACCGGGCGCATATGGGGGGCATGGCTGTTCATACCACCAGATCTAGCAGGACCGAAGGCCGGGGGGAATGATTCGGGATGATAAAGGGCAATCGGCGGAAACCCCCGCCACGCCTTTTTGGTTGGGCCGGCAATGCGGAGAGCCTCCGCAACCGGCAAAGCGAAAGGAAGCCGCGATGACCCGACTTGCAGCCATTCTTCTGTGTGGCACCGCCCTGACTCTGGCCGCCTGTGGCCCGAATGCCGCCACACGCGCCACAACCGGCGCCGCGACCGGGGCGGTCGTTGCCGGCCCTGTCGGTGCGGTCGCCGGCGCGGCCCTTGGCGGCTCGGGCACCGTTCAGGTGCGCTGAACCGGCCTGATGCGCAACCCGCCCCCGGTCATGCGGGGCGCGCGGGTTGCGTGACCGGACTATTCGGCCGGAATGCCTTCGGGCCGGCCGACCAGAACAAACTGCAACGCCTGCGCATCCAGCCGCTCGCGCGCGACACGGGCAACATCTTCGGCGGTGACGGCCTCGATCCTGTCATTGCGCGTATCGGGATAGTCGATCGGCAGCCCGATCAGTTGCATCCCGGCCAGAATATTCGCGATCTTGCCATTCCCGTCCCAACGCAACGGATATTCGCCGGTCAGATAGGTCTTTGCGCTATCGACCTCTTCGGCGCTGACCCCTTCGCCCATTCGCGCCCATTCGCGCCGCACCAGACCCACCGCCTCGGCGACCGAAGCGCTTGAGCTGGCCATGCCGCCCTGCCAGCCCGGCCCGTATACGCCATTCACCAATGCGGTCGAGACGCCATAGGTCAGACCGCGCTTTTCGCGGATCTCTTCCATCAGGCGCGATGAAAAGCCCCCGCCACCAAGGATGTGATTGGCGACAAATGCCGCGAAATAATCGGGATCATCCATCGCAAGACCCGGCTGGGCAAAGGCAACCACGGTCTGCGGGCTGTTCCAGTCGATAACCTCCTGCCCGCCGTTTGAGACAAATTCAGCATGATCGGGCAGGGCCGCGCGCGCCTCGGCCGGGATGCCGGCCAGAATGCGGTCGATCAGCGGGCCAAGCTCGTCCGGCGTGATATCGCCCGCCGCACCGATCAGCACACGGTCACGGGCGATGACGCGGTCGCGGGCCTCGATCATGTCCTGTGGCCCAAGCGGGGCAATGCTCTCGGCGGTGCCATTGACCGAGCTGCCATAGGGATGATCACCCCAGATCGCGCGGGCAAGCGCCTTGGCGGCGATGGCCTGCGGGTCGGTGTCCTCGGACCGGATCACCGCCATCACCTGTCCCTTGACGCGCGCGACGGCATCGGCATCGAAACGCGGCTGCGCCAATGCGGCGGCCAGCAGATCGGCGCCCTGATCACGGTTTTCGGTCAGGAATTGGGCCGAAACGGTCAGCGCATCATCCCCGACATCAAAGCGGATGCGCGCGCCCAGATCCTCAAGCGCGGCGGCAAAACCGGTCGCATCAAGATCGCCGGCCCCTTCCTCAAGCGTATGGGTCATCAGGTTGATCGCGCCGCGCTTGCCCGGTGCATCCACGCTGGCACCACCGCGAAAGGCAAAGTTGATCGCGACAAAGGGGATCGTGTGATCCTCGACCAGCCAGGCGGTGGTGCCGCCGGGTGAAATGACCTCGTTTATGTCGGTGGCCTGCGCAACCGGGGCGGCGGAAATCGTCACGATCAGCGCCGGGACAAGGGCGCGGAGCGCGGGGATGGCGTGAAAAGCGGTCATTCGCCTGCCTCCGGGGTATCGGACGGTGTGTCATTACCGGTCGCCGCAGTATCGGCGGCCTGTCCTTGCGTGGCACCGCCGGTCACCGGGCCAGTGCCGGCAACAGGCGGACGGGCAGGCGGACGGGTCACCGCCACAGCGGGCGCGGTCACAGAGCCGGCGGCGGCCCCGCCAGAGGCAGCGGGATCGCCGGCAGGTGCGGGGTCTTTGTCAGCGCCGCTATCCGCTGGCGCAAGGGCCGCAGTCCCGGCGCCCGGGGGCGCGGGAGGATGGGACATTGCCTCGGCCGGGAGGGTATCCACCGGGGGCACATGCACCGGGATCGTATCCGTGGCGGGTGTCATATCCGCCGGCGCCTCTGTCACCTCGGGGACGGCGCGGGGACCGGGATCTTCGGCATCTGCGTCACCGGTCCCTGCGGCCGCGCCATCGGCCTCTGTCATGATCGCGGGCAGGCCGGCGGTTTCCCGTCCGGCACCCTCATCGGCCGGCATCAGCCAGCCGGTCACGGTCGCAGTGCTGTCCAGCACCAGATCGGCCGCCGCCATCACATCATCCGCCGTAACCGCGGCCAGCAGATCGGGCCATGCGGCGATATCCTCGATCCCCAGCCCGGTCGCCAGCCCCTGCCCGTATTCATAAGCCCGGCCATGCGCCGAATCCTGCTGATAGACACGGCTGGCGCGGATGCGGGTCTTGATCCGCTCCAGTTGCGCGGGGTCCGGCCCCTCGGCGCGGAATGCGGCAAGCACGCGGTCAAGCTCGGCCTCTGCCTCTTCGGGGGGGACACCGTCGGCCGGCACCACAGAGATATAAAAGCTGGTCGGATCAACGGCGTAGCCGTCATAGCCGGTGCCCGCGAAAAGCGCCGTGCCAGTCATCACCAGCCCCTGCCCGAGGACCGAGGTCTGGGGCGATCCGCCCAGCAATTCGGCCAGCACGGTCAGCGCGGCCGCGGTTTTCTGATCGCCGGGGTTGCGCTCGGGCACCAGCACGCTGCGCGTCAGGCGCGGCTGCGGCACGCGGTCGTCATGCATGACCATGCGCCGGGGCGCGCGCTGCTGCGGCTCCTGCGGACGCGCGGTGCGGGCGACCCCCTCTTTGGCGGGGATGGGGCCGTAATATTCCTCGGCCAGTTCGCGCGCGCGCTCGGGCGTGACATCGCCCGCCAGGATCAGAATGGCGTTATTGGGCGCGTAATGCGCGTCATACCAATCCAGCGCATCGGTGCGGGTCAGCCCCTCCATTTCAGCGCGCCAGCCGATCACCGGCTTGCCATAGGGGTGATTGAGAAACTGGACGGCGTTGCGCTCTTCGGCAAACAGCGCGGCGGGGTCGCTGTCGGTGCGCTGCGCGCGTTCCTCCAGCACAACCTGACGTTCGGCCTGCCAGTCCTCTTCACCGATGCGCAGATTGGCCATCCGGTCCGCCTCCATCCGCATGACCAGATCCAGCCGGTCGGCGGCGATACGCTGGAAATAGGCGGTATAGTCATAGCTGGTGAAGGCATTATCCATGCCGCCATTGGCGGTCACGGTGCGCGACAACTCGCCCGGCGCCATGGTCTCGGTCCCCTTGAACATCAGATGTTCGAGATAATGCGCCAGCCCGGTCTTGCCGGCCTGCTCATCCGCCGATCCGACCTTGTACCAGACCATCTGGACGACCACCGGGGCGCGATGATCCTCGATCACCACGGCCTCCATCCCGTTATCCAGCGTGAAATGGCTGATACCGGGGGGGGCCTCGGCTGCCGCAAGGGCGGGGGCAGTCACGAGGGCAGTCAGGACGAGAAGGCGCATCTGCGGTCCTTTCAGCAGGGCAAAAGCGGTGCAACCATGACCGCCCCGGCGCGGGCGGGCAAATCACGTCCGGGTGAATCCGGGACCGGCCTGCGCGGCTATTCGGGCGTTGGCGGGGCCGAGGGCGTGCGCGCCCCCGCCCGGCGCCAGCGCTCCAGCTCGCCCCAGCTGTCCAGCGTCATCGGCTGATAGGCGCGGTAATAGACATCCGTGCGCGCCCATGTCTCAAGCAGGCGCCGCGAATTGTTGGAACGCCACTGAAGATCCTCGGTCGCCAGCTGTTCGCGGATGCCGGCACTGACACCCAGCCGCGAGGCATAGTTCACAAGCGCCGCATCGCCTGCGGCGATCCCCTGCCCGCGCGCCAGCCGCTGCGGATTGCCACCAAGTGCGGCAACGGCATCACCATGCGGGGTCGGATCGGTAATATTGCCGCCACCCGGCGTCGGCGCAGGCAGCTGATTCAGATCGGCCGGCATCGACAGCGGCAAGGTCGGCACAATCGCGAACTCATCGGGCGTGTCCAGCCCGGCGCGGATATTGTGAAGCTGCGGATCGTTGGAACAGGCCGCCAGCGACGCCGCCCCGATCAGTGCCCAGATTGCCCGCATGCCGCGTCCCCCGTTTATTGTCGCTGCCGTTCTAGCCCGATTCTGCGGGCGCGTCACGGGTCTTGTCGGACCCGCCGCCACCGGCAGCGGGCGGTTGCAGGATCAGCCCGATTGCCCCGGCAAAGATCGCGATATCGGCGATGTTGAAACTGTAGGGGTTGCGCCAGCCGGGCAGGGACATGTTCAGGAAATCCGCCACCGCCCCATAGGCCAGCCGGTCAATGACGTTCCCGATCGCCCCGCCGATCAGCAGCCCGGCGGCGATCTGCGTCAGCCGGCCGGGCCGCGTATGCCGGACCCAGAGAAAGACCCAGACACAGACCGCAACCGCCACCCCGATCAACAGCCACTTCATAAGGCCCTGATCTGACGAGAAAAGACCGAAATTCACCCCCTGGTTCCAGGCCATGCGCAGGTTCAGCCAGGGCGGAAAGACGTCGATCTCGCGCAGCCGGTCCAGCCTCAGCATATGGACGACGTAATATTTGCTGATCTGGTCCAGCAGGATGATCACAACCGCCACCCAGCCCAGTGTCGACAGGCTGGCGGGCGGCGGCGGCGGCACGGTCTTGCGCGCGCGCGCGGGTTTGGCCCCGGTCGCGGGTTTCGCCTTGCCTGCGCCCTTGCGGACGGGGGCGGCGCTGTCTTTGGGATCGCGTGCCATCAGTGCCGGAAATGCCGCTGGCCGGTGAATACCATGGCAAGACCCAGCCGGTCGGCGGCGTCGATCACCTCGGCATCACGCATCGAGCCGCCGGGCTGGATCACCGCACGCGCGCCGGCCTCGGCCAGTGCCTCGATCCCGTCGGCAAAGGGGAAAAACGCGTCCGAGGCCACTGCCGCGCCCTCGGTCAGCGGGGCATCCAGGCCCAGCACCTCGGCCATATCCTCGGATTTGCGCCGCCCGATGCGGGTCGAATCGACGCGGCTCATCTGACCGGCGCCAATACCGACCGTCGCCAGATCGCGGGCATAGACGATCGCATTGGATTTCACATGTTTGGCAACCGTCCATGCGAACATCAGATCGGCCAGTTCCGCGTCGGTGGGCGCACGTTTTGTCACGACCTTCAGATCAGGGCGCAGCACCCGGCCATTATCGCGCGTCTGGACCAGAAAGCCGCCGGCGACCTGACGGAATGCCAGCCCCGGCCCGGCCGGATCAGGCAGCCCGCCGGCAGTCAGCAGGCGCAGGTTCTTACGCTCGGCAAAGACGGCGCGCGCGCCCGGCGTGGCATCGGGGGCAATCACCACCTCGGTAAAGATTTCCGATATGGCGCGGGCGGTTTCCTCATCCAGCGTCTGATTCAGCGCGATGATCCCGCCAAAGGCGCTTGTGCGGTCGCAATCAAAGGCCCGCCGATAGGCCAGAGCCGCCGTATCGCCGCGTGCCACGCCGCAGGGGTTGGCATGTTTGATGATCGCGCAGGCCGGGCCGTCAGACGGATCGAACTCTGCCACCAGTTCGAATGCCGCATCGGTGTCATTGATATTGTTGTAAGAGAGTTCCTTGCCCTGCCACTGGCGCGATGTGGCGACGCCGGGACGGGCCTCGCCGGTGACATAAAAGGCGGCGCGCTGATGCGGGTTCTCGCCATAGCGCAGCCCCTGCGCCAGTGTCCCGGCGAATGCGCGCCGGCGCGGCGTGCCCTGCCCGATGGCCTGCGCCATCCAGGTCGAGACCGCCGCGTCATAGGCCGCGGTACGGGCATAGGCGGTCTGCGCCAGCATACGGCGCATCTCCAGCCCGGTGCCGCCCTCAGCGCTCAGCGCATCCAGCACGGGCTGATAATCCTGAACATCGGTCACGACGCTGACAAAGGCATGGTTCTTGGCCGCAGCACGGATCATCGCCGGGCCGCCAATGTCGATATTCTCGACACAATCGGCATAGTCGCCACCGCCCGCCACGGTTTTCTCGAACGGATACAGGTTCACGACCAGCAGGTCGATCATCCCGATCCCGTGATCGGCCGCCGCCTGCTGATGGCCGGCATCGTCGCGCAGCGCCAGAAGCCCGCCATGAACGACCGGGTGCAACGTCTTGACGCGGCCGTCCATCATCTCGGGAAAGCCGGTGATCTCGGCCACGTCACGCACCGCGATCCCGGCCTCGCGCAATGCGGCGGCGGTGCCGCCGGTGGACAGGATCTCGACCCCGTGATCGGCCAGTGCGCCGGCAAACCCGATCAGCCCCGTCTTGTCGGACACGGAAATCAGGGCGCGTTTCAGCGGAACGATATCTTGCGTCATGGCAGGCTCCTTGGTTGGCGTCTAGCTAGCGTCTGCCCGCATGAAGGTCCAGCCGATCTGAACCGCCTGCGCATCCAGCCGGTGCGCCAGCACGATCTGCGTCGTCGGCTGCGGCGCGGCAAGGCCGGTTTCCAGCCACGCCGAAGGCTCGATCCGCAGCGCCGCGACAAGGTCATGGGAAAACACCCATTCCTCGCCACCGGGCAGGATCAGGCGGACCAGATCGCCCTCGGGGACCGGCTCGACCTCGGGGTGCAGGTGAAAACGGATGTCAAAGCCGATGCCGTCCGGCGCGTTGGCCAGCACCTGTTCCAGCCGGCCCTGTGCGGCGATATCGAGCGCCGCCAGCGTATCCTCGCCGCGCAGCTCATCGCCATCCGCAGACAGGTAAAGCTCGCGCAGATGGGTCAGCCCATGGGTGCCGTCCCAGCCGTCATGGCCGGCAAGGATCGTCGCAGGCTGGCGCAAAGGCGCGGGCGGCGCGTCGGGCGGCAGCAGATTGCCCTCGGCATCACATTCGCCGGCCCAGACGCGCTGAGGTAGCAGCGTCAGCCGTTCCTGCCCGCGCGCGTCGGGCGGCAACAGCTTGGCAGAGCTGAGACCGGACAGGCACAGCGTCGAATGGCAGGCGGTGGCGCGGCTGGCGCGCGCCCATGCCGGACCAAACAGGCGGCCAGAGCCGCAGTTGACCACGACCGGATGGCGGGCGGCCGTGAACTCCAGCCCCAGCGTCGAGGCGTGCGCATGGCTTGCCGCCGGTCCCGCCGCCGGCGGTGCGGCATCAAGGATCACCGTCGCACGGGCGCGCGCCAGCCGGGCAAAGCCCATCGGGTGGCCCGGCGCGGTCACGGCGGGACCGTCGGCCGCCCGCAGGCTGTGATCCAGCCGCCCCGGCGCGCCGCGCCCGCCGCCGTGAAACCGCGGCAGCCCGCCATCCGCATGGCGCAGGGCGCGCAGGACAGGGGCAATACGCTCGATCGCCTGCGTGACCGGAGCGGGCAGATCATGACCGCTATCAGCCGCAACCGCCTTGACCCAGCCGAGCATGGACAGGCAGTTCAGCGCCGCCTCGGGACAGCGGCCGCGCAGGACCGCGCAATCAAGATCATCGCCCGCGCTGCCGGCCAGTGCCGCAAGCGCAGGCGCGACGTGACCGGCAGCCCCGCGCAGGACCATCGCGGCGATGGCGCGGCCGGCCTGCGCCTCGATCCGGGGCTGACCCGGGGCGGCGTCAGCCCGCGCAAGCCAGCCAAGATGGGCATGCATGGCGTCAAAGACCGGTTGTGCGGCGGCGCGGTCCAGCCCCGGCAGAATCATCCCGGCATGGAATATCCAGCGCACCAGCCGGCGGCCGGCGATATCAGCGGCCCAGACAGGACCGTCCCCGCCGGGTATGGGCACGGCTGCGGTCACCTGCTGCCCGGCCTCAACGCCGGATGCGGGTGGCAGCGGACCGGTGGCGCTGTCCCCGGCGGGGGACGCTGCCGCATCTTCTGCTGCGGCCGTAACCGGCAGCGGATGGGCCGCAATCCATGACAGCACCCATTGCTGCGCGCAGTCACGGGCGCGCACATGCCCGGCGGCGGCCAGATCATCCAGCCAGCCAAAGCCGTGCAGCTCTGCCAGCAGGTCATCGCTGGCACCATCCTGCGCATCGGACGCAAAAGGATCGGCACCAAGGTTTCCGCCGGTCAGGCTCAGCCCGTCCTCGGTGATCGCCTGCCCGCGCAGCGCCGAGCCGAGGCTGCGCGGCTCGGGCCGGCGGGTAAATCCATGGGGGCGGTCGGTCTGGGTCGTCATGGCGAAAGGCTAAGCGGCGGCTGCGGGTTTGCGCAAGCGGGCGATAAAGAACCCGTCCATCCCGCCGCGATCAGGCCAATAGGCCGGCAGCAGGCGCAGCCCGCCTTGCGGGGTGATCCATGCCGGATCGACGCCGGGCAGATCGGGGGTTTCGACGCTCACCCCCGGATGGCGCGCCAGCGCGGCGGCCAGCTGGTCCTCGCCCTCGGCCGGCAAAAGCGAACATGTGGCAAAGACCAGCCGGCCGCCGGGGCGCAGCATCTCCAGCGCCCGGTCGATCAGCCGCGATTGCAGATCCGCCAAGCCGGCAATGGCCGATCCGTCACGGATCAGCGGCAGGTCGGGATGGCGCCGGATCGTCCCCGTGGCCGAACAGGGCGCATCCAGCAAGATCGCATCGGGCGCGGCCCCGGGCAGCCATTCCAGCGCATCAGCCGCGACGACCTGCGCCTCCAGCCCGCAGCGGGTCAGGTTTTCGCGCAACCGCGCCAGCCGCGCCTCGGAGATATCGACGGCCGTCACCCGGGCACCGGCCGCGGCAAGTTGCAGCGTCTTGCCACCCGGCGCGGCACAGAGATCGGCGATAACCTCATCCGCGCGCGGCTCGAGCCAGCGCACGGCCATGGCGGCGGCGGCGTCCTGCACCCACCAGTCGCCGGCCGCATAACCCGGCAGCGTGCTGATCTGGCCCGGATCGGCAAGGCGGAAGGAACCCGTCGGCAGCGGCTCACCCGGCGCCGTGCGGCCCGGCTGCGCCGTCAGATCCGGCGCCGCGCCAGCCTGATGCGCGGCCTCGATCGCCGCCAGCGCCACGTCACCCCATGCGGCGCGGACGGGATCGCGCAGCCAGTCGGGCATCTCTTCAGGCGGCAGGGCGGCCCATTCGGCCGCGCTGCCCGACAGCTTGCGCAGGACCGCATTCACCATGCCGGCCGCCGCGCGGCCCTTTGGCCCCATCGCGTTCACCAGCCCGACGGCGGCATTGACGGCACCATGCGGCGCCTCGCCCAGCTCCAGCATCTCGACCACAGCCAGCCGCAGCGCATCCAGCACATCAGGCCGCGGGCGGCGCGTCAGATGCGCGACCAGCAGCGTATCGGCACGGTCGATATTGCGCAGCACCGCCAGCGCAAGGCGCTGCGCGCGGGCGCGATCAGACGGTGCCAGACGGGCCAGCGCGCCGGCCTGATCGGCCAGCGAGGCCCCGTCCCGCACACCAGCCAGCAGGCGCAGCGCCCCCTTGCGTGCCGGATCCCCGGCAGGCGACCGGCCCGGCCCGTCACCTTGCCGGTGCCTGTCCTGTGACATTTTGCGCTTTGGCTTGTCCAATTGCCGCCCCTTACCTAAGATCCGGCCCTGTTAGCCCAACATGGACCCGCATGCCATGACCGACCGTCCAGATCTGCCGCCCGCCGCCATCCGCGCCCTCGCCGAAGCCGAGGAGCGGCGCCGCAATGCCAAGGCCGCCGAGCTGCCGCCCGAACTGGGCGGGCGCGACGGGCCTGAACCCGTGCGCTTTGGCGATTACGAGAAAAAGGGCATCTGTATCGACTTTTGATCCGTCAGCCGGGCCCCGGCGCATGATGCATTGCAATCGCTGCGCCAGACCGGCAGGGCGCGGCGGTTGATAGCGCCAATCTGCCGCCTCGCATGTCGCGGGCAGATGCTGCTCATGCCCGCCACCTAGGCGCGGGCACCATCCGGCCCGTTGCGCAGGAAACGGCGCAGCACCCGCTCCAGCTTGGCGGCACCCAGAGGGGCCATCTGCTTGGTATGCTCATGGCTGATCGATTCGTCGGACATTCCCGCGCCCATATTGGTGATGACCGAGATCGCCGCAGATTCGAGACCGAGAAACCGCGCCAGAATAATCTCCGGCACCGTGGACATGCCGACCGCATCCATGCCGAGGATGCGCGCGGCGCGGATTTCGGCCGGGGTCTCGAACGAGGGGCCAGAGAACCAGCCGTAAACCCCCTCGGGCAGCTCGACGCCTTCGGCCTGTGCCGCATCGCGCAGCGCGGCGCGCAGGACCGGATCATGGGCATCGGTCATCGGCACAAAACGCGCATCCGTCCCCTCGCCGATCAGCGGGTTCGCACCGGCGAATGCAATGTGATCGGACAAAAGCATCAGGCCGCCCGGCGCCAGCGCCTCGTTCACCGCGCCGGCCGCATTGGTCAGGATCAGCCGCTTGCAGCCCAGTGCGGCCAGCACCTCGAGCGGCAGGCGCATGGCATCGGCACGACCTGATTCGTAGTAATGCGACCGTCCGCCGAAAACCGCGACGCGCGCGCCCTCAAGATCCCCGATCACCAGTTGCGGGACATGGCCCGAGACCCCCGCATGGGGAAAGCCCGGCAGATCATCATAGGCGATCGCCACGCCCGAAACCGCCCCCGACAGATGCCCCAGACCCGAACCAAGGATCAGCCCGTAATCGGGGGGCGCATCGCCGGCGCGGTCACGGATCAGGGTGGCGAGGTCAGCGCTCTTTGACATAGGGTTCTCCGCCCGCGCGCGGCGGGGTGGCACGGCCGACAAAGCCGGCCAGAATGATGACGGTCAGGATATAGGGCAAGGCGTTCATGAACATGGACGGCACAGTCACGATCCCCAGATCAAGGTTCGGATAGCGGTTCGCCACCGCCTCAAGCATACCAAAGAGGAATGTCGCGCCCAGTGCCTCCCACGGTCGCCATTTGGCAAAAATCAGCGCCGCCAGCGCGATGAAACCGCGCCCGGCGGTCATGTCCTTGACGAAACCGGCCGAAAGGCCCGTCGCCAGATAGGCCCCCGCCAGCCCGCACAACACGCCACAGATCGCGATGGCGGCAAAACGCAGCCGGGTCACCGACACCCCGGCCGTATCGACCGAAGCGGGGTTTTCGCCGACCGCACGCAGCCGCAGGCCGAAACGGGTCCGATACAGCACCCACCATGTCAGCGGCACACAAAGGACCGCGACATAGACAAGGATCGTGTGCCCCGAAATCAGTTCGTAATAGATCGGCCCGATCACCGGCACATCGCGCAGGCTTTGCGCGAATGGCAGTGTGATCTCGGAAAAGCGGCCACCGCCCGACAGGGACGGGGTGCGCCCGCCCAGCCCGAACCATTTCAGCCCCAGAAGAACGGTCAGCCCGGCCGACAGAAAGTTGATCGCAACGCCGGAAATCAGCTGATTGCCGCGAAACGTGATCGAGGCCAGCCCGTGTATCAGCGACATGGCCAGCGATCCGCCGATGGCCGCGACAAGGCCCAGCCAGACATTGCCCGTCACCGCCGCCACCGCTGCCGCGGTAAAGGCCA